>DASSQZ010000079.1:0-23558 GCA_035702105.1 Myxococcales bacterium
ACAACGCGACGTGCGCCTCGCAGCCCTCATCCCCGCGCGCTACTCCGCCCAGCGATTGCCAGGAAAGCCCCTCGCCGACATCGGCGGCGCGCCGATGGTGGTCCGCGTCGCGCAGCAGGCTGCGCAGGCCCAGGGCGTGGATGAAGTGGCGGTGGCCACCGATGACGACCGCATCGCGCAGGCCGTCGCCGCGGCGGGATTCCGCGCCCTGATGACGGACCCGGCGTGCCGCAACGGCACCGAGCGCATCGCCCAGGCCGCAAGGGACCTGCCGGCGGACGGCTACCTCAACGTGCAGGGAGACGAGCCGCTGATCGATCCGCGCGCCATCTCGCAGGTGGCGGCGCTGCTGCGCTCCGGCGCGCCCATGGCCACGCTCGCGCGCCCGCTGCAGCCCGACGAGGAGGCACTGCCGCAGGTGGTCAAGGTGGTGCTCGACGCCGCGGGCCGCGCCCTCTACTTCTCGCGCTCGCTCATCCCCTTTCCCCGGGTGGCAGGAGAGATCGCGCCGCTCGCGCACATCGGGATCTACGGCTTCTCCGCCCTCACCCTGCAGCAGTTCGCGCGGCTGCCGGAGACGCCGCTCGAGCGGGCGGAAGGCCTGGAGCAGCTTCGCGCGCTCTGGCACGGCATTCCCATCGCGGTGGGCGTGGGCGACTTCCGCTCCGTCGCGGTGGACACGCCGGAAGATCTGGAGCGCGTGCGCAGGTTGTTTGCCGAGACAAGGAGCGACCGATGAGCCCACTTCGAAGCGAGCGCCGGAGCGACCCCGGCCGTGGCAAGCGGACCAAATACATCTTCGTCACCGGAGGCGTTGTCTCCTCGCTCGGCAAAGGCCTGTCCTCTGCGTCGCTGGGCGCCCTGCTGGAGAACCGCGGGCTCAAGATCACCCACCTCAAGCTCGACCCGTACATCAACGTGGACCCGGGGACGATGAGTCCCTTCCAGCACGGCGAGGTCTACGTCACCGACGACGGCGGCGAGACCGACCTGGACCTCGGCCACTACGAGCGCTTCAGCACGGCGAAGATGTCGCGCAACAACAACGTCACCACCGGGCGCATCTACCTGAACGTGATCAACAAGGAGCGCCAGGGCGAGTACCTGGGCAAGACGGTGCAGGTGATTCCCCACATCACCGACGAGATCAAGCGCTTCATCTTCAGCTCCGCCGAAGAGAACGGGGGCGCGGGGTCGCAGGCGAACGACATCGTCATCGTCGAGGTGGGCGGCACGGTGGGCGACATCGAGTCGCTGCCCTTCCTCGAGGCCATCCGGCAGATGAAGTACGACGTGGGCAGCGAGAACGCCATCTACATCCACCTCACGCTGGTGCCGTACATCACCACCGCGCACGAGGTGAAGACCAAGCCCACGCAGCATTCGGTGATGAAGCTGCGCGAGATCGGCATCCAGCCCGACATCCTGCTCTGCCGCACCGACCGGCCGCTCTCCAAGGAGATCAAGGACAAGATCGCGCTCTTCTGCTCGGTGGAGCCGGGGTCGGTCTTCACCGCCGCCGACGTGCAGACCATCTACGAGCTGCCGCTCGCGCTCCACGAGGAGGGCCTGGACGATCGGGTGGCCGAGCTGCTCAACATCTGGAGCCGCGCGCCGCGCCTGGACAAGTGGGAGCGCATCGTCAAGGCGGTGAAGGAGCCCTCGCGCGAGGTCCGCATCGCGGTGGTGGGCAAGTACGTGGACCTGACCGAGAGCTACAAGTCGCTCAACGAGGCGCTGGTCCACGGCGGCATCGCCAACGACTGCCGCGTCTCGCTCGACTACATCGACTCCACCCAGATCGAGCAGCTCGGCGCCGACACGCTTCTCCAGCACGCCGACGCCATCCTCGTGCCGGGCGGCTTCGGCGTGCGCGGCACCGAGGGCAAGATCGCCGCGGTCAGGTTCGCCCGCGAGCGCAAGGTGCCCTTCTTCGGCATCTGCCTCGGCCTGCAGATGGCCGCCATCGAGTTCGCCCGCGACGTCTGCGGCCTGGAGAAGGCCAACTCCAGCGAGTTCGACGAGGGCACGCCCGATCCGGTGGTCTCGCTGATGGCCGAGCAGAAGCAGGTCACCGCCAAGGGGGGCACCATGCGCCTCGGCGCCTATCCCTGCACGCTCAAGCCCGGCTCGCTGGCCTCGCGCCTCTACGGCCGGCAGGAGATCAGCGAGCGGCACCGCCACCGCTACGAGATCAACAACGCCTACCGCGGCCGGCTGGAGGAGCGCGGGATGATCGCCTCGGGCGTCAACGAGCAGCTCGGGCTGGTGGAGGTGATCGAGCTGTCCGGCCACCCCTACTTCATCGGCTGCCAGTACCATCCCGAGTTCCAGTCCAAGCCCTTCCAGCCCCACCCGCTCTTCTCCGGGTTCGTGCGCGCGGCGCTGGAGCAGCGGGCGCGCAAGGGCATGTCGGTGCCGCCGCCCGCGCACGGCACCTCCGCGCCCGAGATCGTGGTGCCGGCCGGGACGCCCGTGGCCAAGGCATGAGGTTCGGCGGCGGCGAGCTTTGCGTCATTGCCGGGCCCTGCGTGATCGAGGGCGAGGAGTTCACGCTGCGCCACGCGCGCCGGGTGGCGGAGGTCGCGCAGAGGCACGGCGTCGCGGCGGTGTTCAAGTGCAGCTTCGACAAGGCCAACCGCACCTCGGGCAAGAGCTTCCGCGGGCCGGGCCTCGAGGAAGGGTTGCGCATCCTCGGCAGGGTCCGGCGCGAGACGGGCCTTCCGGTGCTGACCGACGTGCACGCGGTGGAGCAGTGCGCGCCCGCGGCCGAGGTGGTGGACGTGCTGCAGATTCCCGCCTTCCTCTGCCGCCAGACCGACCTGCTGCTCGCCGCCGGGCGCACAGGGCGCGCGGTCAACGTCAAGAAGGGCCAGGTCCTCGCTCCCGAGGACATGAAGAACGTGGCCGACAAGCTGCGGGAGGCGGGTTGCGAGAGCATCCTCCTCACCGAGCGGGGCGCGTCGTTCGGCTACCACAACCTGGTGGTGGACATGCGCGGGCTCGTGGCCATGCGACAGTTCGCGCCGGTCTGCTTCGACGCCACCCACGCGGTGCAGCGCCCCGGCTCGGCCGGCGATGCCACCGGAGGCGACCGCACGCTCGCCCCGATCCTGGCACGGGCCGCCGCCGCGGTGGGCATCGACGCGCTTTTCTGCGAGGTGCACGAGGACCCCGACCGGGCCCTCTCCGACGGCCCCAATTCGCTGACCTTCCCGGCCTGGGACGCCCTCCTCGCCGACGTCCTCAAGATCCGGCAAGCCCTCTCCACGTAGCTCCGGATTGCGTCGGGAGCTCGCCGCTTGCCGCGAGTCGAGTCACCCGCGGGTGGTGAGCCAGAGGCCGGTGGCGATGACGACGAGGGCGACGGCGTCGAGGGGCGCAAGAGGCTCGCCGAGCAGGAGCGCCCCGAGGAGCAACCCGAACACCGGCGTGAGGAAGAAGTACGCGCTGACGCGGCTGGCCTCGCCGTGGTGCAGGATCCAGAACCAGAGCATCGAGGCGCCGATGCTCAGCACCACGACGAGAAACGCCAGGCTGCCGACCACCGGCAACGTCCAGTTCACGCGGGGCGGGCCCTCGAACACCAGCGCGGCAGGCACCAGCACCACGCCTGCGAGCAAGAGCTGCGCCGCGTTGAGCACCACCGGGTGCGGGCGCAGGCGCATGCGCTTGTAGAGGATGTTCGAGAACACGAAGGAGAGGACGCCCGCTGCGGAGGTGAGCACGTCCACCGGCCGCGCCTCCTGCGACGCCGCCCGCGCGTGCATGGCGAGGACCACGCCGGAGAAGCCGAGCAACAGGCCGGTGAGCTTGCGGGCGGTCAGCGGCTCCCGCAGGAGCCAGGGAGCGAGGAGCGCGAGGATGAGCGGGTTGGTGCTGGCGACGATGGAGCCCATGCCGGCGGAGAGATGCCGCAGGGCCTCGTAATTGAGGCCCAGGTAGAGGGCGTTTCCCAGGGTCCCGAGGAGGAGCAGGCGCAGCCAGGTGGCTCCGTCGCGCGGCACCGCCAGGCCGGAGAGGCGCGCGCCTGCGAAGAGGAGGCCGCCGGCGAGCAGGAACCGGATCCAGAGGATGGTCAACGGCGGCGCCGAGTGCGCGAGGATGCGGCTGGGCACGAAGGCCGATGCCCAGAGAAAGACGTAGAGGATGGCGGCGCCCACCCCGAGCGCCCCGGCCGCCCGGAGCCGCGCTTGCGTTGGAGGAGCGCTCACCTTGCGTCGGATGCCGCTCGGCGCCGTCCGGCGCGCCGCCTCCGTGATAGAAGCGCCGCGTGCCGAGAAAGCCGCAGAAGCCGCCCCGGGAGCTGCTCCGGCGCATCCGCCTGCTGGTGCTCGACGTCGACGGCACCCTCACCGACGGGCGGCTCTACTACGGTGCGGCGGGAGAGGCGCTCAAGGCCTTCGACGTCCGCGACGGGCACGGGCTGCGCCTCTTGACCCTGCACGCGGCCGTGAAGCTGGCGGTGCTCACCGGCCGCCGGGCGGAGCTGGTGCAGCAGCGCTGCCGCGAGCTGTCCATCGATCACGTGGTGGGCCAGAGCCGCGCGAAGGGGAGGGCCATCGAGCAGATCTCGCGCGACCTGGATGTGCCCCTGGCCGCGACCGCCTACATGGGGGACGACGTGAACGACCTGCCCGCGCTGCGCAAGGTGGCGCTCTCCTGCGCGCCTTCCGACGCGGCGCCCGAGGTGGTGAAGGAGGTCCGCTGGGTCTCCCGCAGGCCCGCCGGCCGCGGCGCCGTGCGCGAACTGTGCGAGCTGCTCCTCGCGGCCAACGGCGGCTGGCCGCCCGCGGACGAGGAGCAGGTGCCGGCGCCGCAGGCATGAGCGTTCCCCTGCGCAAGCGCGTCCGCCGCGAGCTGCGCGTGCGGGCGCTCTTCCTCGCGCTGCCGCTCTTGCGCGTGCTGCCGCTCCGGGCAGGCGCGGCGCTCGGACGGCTCGCCTGGTATCTGGTGCCGCGGCAGCGGAGGCTCGCCGAGGAGCACCTGGCGATCGCCTTTCCCGAGAAGAGCGAGAAGGAGCGGGCGCGCATCGGCAGGGAAAGCTTCGCCAACCTGGCGCTCTCCGCGCTGGAGTCGGCGCGCGCCGACCGCATGCAGATCGAGCGCGCGGTGGAGCTGCTGCCCGGGGACGAGGCGCTGCTGCGCAAGGCGCATGCCGAGGGCAAGGGCGTGGTGGTGGTCACCGGCCACATCGGCGCCTGGGAGCTGTTCGCCCGGCGCATCGCCGCGCTCGGGCTTCCCTGCGGCACGGTGGCGAAGGAGGCCCACGACGCCCGCATCACCCGCTTTCTCGACGAGAATCGGAGGCACGCGGGCGTGCGGGTCTTCTGGCGAGGGGCTCCCCTCTCCGCGCGCGACCTGCTCCGCTTCCTGCGCGACCAGCGGGGAATCCTCGGGGTGCTCATCGACCAGGACACGCGCGTCGCCGGCCACTTCGTGCCCTTCTTCGGACGGCCTGCATTCACGCCGCGTGCCGCAGGTGATCTGGCGGCCCATCTCGGCGCGCCGCTGCTGGTGGGTTGCGCCCATCGGCTGGCGCGAGGCATGCATCGAATCGCGCTCCGCGCCATCGAGGTCGAGCGGACCGGGCATCGCGACGCCGACTCGCTCGCGCTCACGGCCGCGGCCACCCGGGCGCTGGAGAGCGAGATCCGCGCCAACCCCGCCGAGTGGGTCTGGATGCACCCGCGCTGGCGTACACAGATTCCCGAAATTGCAAGGGAAAAGTAGTCGGGCAGCGAACAGAAAAAGGTGCTCGTGCGCCTCGACACCAGACAAGCGCGGTGATAGCCTTCCCTGCAAATGGGAAGCCAGAGCGCCAGCACCGTTTTTCCTGCGCTCGCGCTGCTCTTCGCCGCCGCGTGCGGGAAAACGGCGGACGCACCGGTATCCTCCTTTTCCACACCTGTAGATGCCCCAGACCTTTCGCTCACTTCGGTGGCATTTGCCCGTCTGTCCGAGGGGCGGGTGGTCGCGCGCGGCAACGCCGAGCGGCTGGACTACCGGCGGACGGGCGGGCGGCTGGAAGCCGTGAACGGCGCCGCTGCCGTCAACCCGCAGCCTGGCAGCGGCCTCGCGGAGTTCGGAACCGTGCGGTTCAGCGCCCCGCACATCGACGGCGAGATCCCCAACCGGCGGGGCAACGCCACCGGCGGAGTCACGGTGGACACCACGCGCGGCGATACCGCCCGCGCAGATCGGGTGGGCTACGACGGCGACGTGCTGCGGACCGACGTGCCGGTGCAGGCGCGCGGCCCCGGGTACCGCGTGGACGGCAACGGCCTGATCGCCCGGACCGACGGCTCGGAGATCCGGCTCACCAACGGCGTACGCGGTCGGCTGCAGATGGAGGCGCCTCGGTGATGGCCGTCCTCCTTGCCGCGGCAGCCGCGTTGCCTCCGGGTCCTCTCGATTTCAAGGCCCAGAGCATGCGCATCGAGCCGAAGGAGCGCCGCGTGGTGCTCGACGGCGAGGTGCACCTGAACCGCGGCGACCTGGTCGTCACCGGCGATCACGCGGTGGCCGAGTACGCGCAGGAGAAGGCCGGGGCGCGGCCGCGCAAGCGGGGACGGAAGAGCGCTCCCGAGACCCTGGGCGGCCAGGCGGGGGAGAAGTTCGTCGTCGACGGCAAGGTCCACGTCCAGCGGGGGACCCGCACCGCCGACGGCGAGCACGGGGTCGTGGACGTGCCGGCGCAGACCCTGGTGCTCACCGGAACGCCCACCTCGCCGCCGGTCTTGCGCGACGGCTCGGAGACGTTGTCCGGCGAGCGGATCCTGCTGCGGCTGGACAGCGAGGACGTGGACGTGAAGGAGCCGCGGCTGACCCTGCGGCGGTCGCTGGCCGAGCAGGGTCCCGCGCTGCCGGCGGCGCCGGTGCGCGTGGAGGCCGACCACCTCGTGCTGGTGAAGGCGTCGCGGCTGGCGCGGTTCACCGACAGCGTGGTGGTCCGCCGCGGCGACGCGGTGGTGAAGAGCCCGCGCATGGACGCGCGCTACGACCGCGAGGGCCAGCTCACCCGGCTGGAGCTGCGCGGAGGAGTGGACGTGCGCCAGGGCGATCGGCGAGCCACCGGCCAGACCGCCGACTACGACGCGCGCCAGCGCACCCTGGTGCTGCTGGGCGACCCCAGGCTGTACGATCAGGGCGACGTGCTGGCAGGCGACCGCATCGCGCTCTCGCTCGATTCGAAGGAAGTGCGCGTGGAGAAGGCAAAGGGTAGGCTCCGGCCGGAAGCGCACAGGTCGGAAGGAGCCGCTCCGTGAGCATCCTGCACGCGACCGGTCTTTCGAAGAGCTTCAGGGGCCGCCGGGTGGTGGACGATGTCTCCTTCTCGGTCAGCCCCGGCGAGGTGGTGGGTCTGCTGGGGCCCAACGGCGCGGGCAAGACCACCAGCTTCCACTGCGTGGTCGGACTGCTCGCTCCCGACGCCGGCGAGGTGCGGCTGGGCGGCCAGGACCTCTCCGGCCTGCCGCTCCATGCCCGCGCAAGGCTGGGCATCGGCTACCTGCCCCAGGAGCCGTCGATCTTCCGGAAGCTCACGGTGCGGCAGAATTTTCTCCTGGTGCTCGAGGGTTCTTCCCTGGGGAGAAGGGACCAGGAAGCGAAGGTCGAAGAGTTGCTCACCGAGTTCGATCTGCTTCGCGTCGCCCATGCGCTCGGGGAGACCCTGTCCGGAGGAGAGCGCCGCCGGGCGGAGATCGCGCGCTCGCTGCTCGCCGAGCCGCGGTTCATGCTCTTCGACGAGCCCTTCGCCGGGGTGGATCCCATCGCGGTGCACGACCTGCAGCGCATGATCCACGACCTGCGCGCGCGGGGACTCGGCATCCTCATCACCGACCACGCCGTGCGCGAGACGCTGGGGATCTGCGACCGCGCCGTGCTGCTGGTGGAAGGCAAGCTTCTGGAATCCGGGACGCCGGCGCAGATCGCCGCCTCGGAACGCGCGCGCGCCGTGTACCTCGGCGAGCGCTTCAAGCTGGAGTAGAGAGGGGAGCGGATGGCGTTGGAGCTGAAGCAGAGCCTGAGGTTGTCGCAGCAGCTGGTGATGACGCCCCAGCTGCAGCAGGCGATCAAGCTCCTGCAGTTGTCGCGTCTCGAGCTGGTGGACCTGATCCGCTCGGAGATGGAGCAGAACCCGCTGCTCGAGGAGCCGCAGGAGGGCGCCGAGGCCGAGCTGAACGAGGCGCCGCCGGAACTGGTCTCCACCCTCAACGAGAGCATCGAGGCCAGCGAGCTCGCCGCTCCCGCCCCGGAGGTGGCGCAGCCCGACCTCAAGAAGGCCAACGAGGGCGAGGTCAAGCGCGAGGACATCGACTGGGAGCAGTACCTCGACAACTACCAGACCCAGCACACCGCCCCCTCCGCGGGCGGCTTCAACTCCGAGGACCTGCCCTCGATCGAGAGCACGCTCACGCGCGCGGAGGGCCTCACCGAGCACCTGATGGCGCAGCTGCGGATGGCCGGCCTCTCCGAGTCCGAGGAGCGCGTCGGGGGCCTGATCATCGGCAACCTGAACCGCGACGGCTACCTGGTGGTGGACCCGGACCTGCAGCCCTCCATTCCCGCCTTCGAGCCGGCGCCGCCGGACGACCCGGACAAGCCTGCCGAGATTCCCGCGGTCGCGCCGGAGGCGCTGGAGGCGCTGCGGCGCGAGCAGGAGGCGCGCAAGCCCAAGAGCCTCTGCGACCCGCTCATTCCCCTGGCGCTGGAGGCCGGCGTGCACGCGGCCACCGCGGAGAAGGTGCTGAAGATCATCCAGCGCTTCGATCCGGTGGGCTGCGCCGCGCGCGACCTGCGCGAGTGCCTGCTGGTCCAGGCCAAGCACTTCATCAGCGAGGGAGAGGGCAAGGACGATCCGGACGCGGAGCTGTTGCCGCAGATCATCCGCCGGCACCTGCGCAACGTGGAATCGAAGAAGTACCAGGCCATCGCCAAGGACCTGCACGTCTCGCTCGAGGAGGTGGTGGCCTCCGTCAAGCTCTTCTCCCGCCTCGACCCCAAGCCGGGCCGCAACTACTCGGGCGAGGAGCCGCAGTACATCACGCCGGACGTCTACATCCACAAGATCGGCGACCAGTACGTCACCGTGCTCAACGACGACGGGCTCTCCAAGCTGCGCATCTCGCAGCACTACCGGAACGCGCTCAAGAACGGCGCCGGCGCCCAGACCAAGGAGTACATCCAGGAGAAGCTGCGCTCGGCGGTGTGGCTGATCCGCAGCATCCACCAGCGGCAGCGCACCATCGTCAAGGTGACCGACAGCATCATCAAGTTCCAGCGCGACTTCCTCGACAAGGGAATCGCCCATCTCAAGCCGCTGATCCTGCGCGACGTGGCCGAGGACATCGGCATGCACGAGAGCACGGTCTCGCGCGTCACCACCAACAAGTACGTGCACACGCCCCAGGGCATCTACGAGCTGAAGTTCTTCTTCAACTCCTCCATCGCCCGCGCCAACGGCGGCGACGACATCGCCTCGGAGGCGGTGAAGAACCAGATCAAACAGATCGTCGCCGCGGAGCCTGGCGACAAGCCCTACAGCGATCAGAAAATCGTGGAGGTTCTCAGGTCGCAGAACGTCGACATCGCGCGGCGCACGGTCGCGAAATACAGGGAGGTGCTCGGAATCCTGCCGTCGAGCAAGCGCAAGAGGTTCTTCTGACCCACCGCCGCCCGGGGGGCGGCAGGCGGTCGCGCAGTCCGGTCAAACGCCTCGCCGAACTGGAGGTCACTCCATGCAGGTCAACATCACCTTCCGGAACATGTTCGCCACCGATGCTCTGCGGAACCACGTGCAGGACAAGCTCTCCAAGGTGGTCGACAAGTACCTGGACAAGGTGACCGAGGCCCACGTCACGCTCTTTCTCGAGCGCTACCTGCACCATGCCGAGATCAACCTGCACGCGGGGACCTTCCACGTGCGGGGCAAGGAGAAGTCGGAGGACATGTACGCCTCCATCGACACCGCCATCGACAAGATCGAGAAGCAGCTCAAGAAGCACAAGGAGCGCCTGAAGAACCACCGCCCCTCGCACGTGCACGCCAACGGCCCGGTACGGGTGCGCTACGAGGTGCTCGCCGCTCCCGAGCTGGACGGGCTCTCGCCGGAGGTCATCCGCCGCGACGAGTTCCTGGCCAAGCCCATGAGCGTGGAGGAGGCGCTGATGCAGATGGACCTGCTCAACAACGACTTCCTCGTCTTCACCCGTCCCGACAGCCCGGAGGTCAACGTCATCTACCGGCGCAAGGACGGCAATTTCGGGCTCATCGCGCCGGGCGGCGAGAGCGAGCTTCGCCAGGCCGTCGCGAAGTGAAGTAGACTGCCGCGCGATGCGCATCGCGGAGTTCCTGCGAGAGGACCTGGTCCTGCCCGACCTGGTCTCGACCGACAAGGCGGGCGTGCTCGGCGAGCTCTGCGCCGGGCTCGCCCGGGCCTATCCCACGCTGGAGGCGGGGCGCCTCAGCGAGACGCTGCTCGAGCGCGAGCGGCTGGGCTCCACCGGCATCGGCGAAGGCGTGGCCATTCCCCACGGCAAGCTGCCCGGCCTGCCGGGGCTGATCGCCGCCTTCGCCCGCAAGAAGGCGGGCATGGACTTCGCCGCCATCGACGGAAAGCCCACCTACCTCTTCTTCGTGCTCTTCGCGCCGGACAACTCGGCGGGGCTGCACCTCAAGGCGCTGGCGCGCATCTCGCGCCTCTTCAAGCAACCGCAGTTCCGCCAGTCCATCCTCGACGCGGAGGGCGCCGCCGCCATCTTCCGCCTGATCTCGGAAGAGGACGCGAAGTACTAGCGAGCGCCTCCTAGCCTGAACCCGCCGTGGCCTCGGCCGCGGCGCGGCGGGGGCGGAGCCAGAAGAAGCCGGCCATCGACAGGATCACCAGCGCCGCGGCGGCGGCGAGGAAGAGCTGGCGGATGCCGAGCTTCGCCGCCAGCACGCCCGAGAGCGACAGCCCGAGCACCTGCGAGATCGAGAAGAGCGACATGAAGGTGCTGCTGACGCGGCCCTGCATGGCAGGGGGCGTCTCCTTCTGCGAGAGGGTCTGGGCAGGCACCATCACGAAGGCGATGGCCGCGCCGATGGTGAGGGTGCTGAGCGCCGCGGTGTACTTGCTCTGGAAGCCCCCCAGGATCCCCGCCCCCGCGCCCAGGCCGAAGAGGCCCGCGGTCACCACGTCGACCATGCTCCGCCCCTTCGCGGCCCGATGGACCGCCTGGGTTCCGGCGATGAGCCCCACTCCCACCATCGAGCTGACCGCGCCATAGAAGACGGTGCCGGCGTGCAGCGAGTCGCGCACGTAGACGGAGATGAGCGGGCTGAACGAGCTGAGCATGAACATCGCCGCCGCGGAGGCGAGGAAGGCAAAGGAGAGCCCGCGGTGGGTGAAGATGAAGCGGTTCCCCTCGAGAAAGTCGCGGCCGAAGCCGCGCAGCGAGCGGTCGCCGCCGGACGGCGCGCGGGCGACGGTGAGGCGGGCGATCATCGAGGCGGAGAAGAGGAAGCTTGCGGCATCGATCCAGAAGCACGCTTTCTCGGTGAGCCAGGCCACCAGCGCGCCGGCGAGCGCGGGCGAGAGGATGCGGACCGCATAGAACGCCTGCGCGAGCATCGCGTTGGCGGCGAGCAAATCTTGTGGTGGCACCACCGTCCGCAGCGCGACCGACTGCGCAGGGCCGAAGAAGCAGGAGACCAGCCCGAGGAGCGCCATCACGACCCAGATCTGGTGCACGTCGGCCACCAGCACGAGCGAGGCGGCGATGAAGGCGCGGATGAGGTCGCTTGCGATCATCACCCGCTTCACCTGCCAGCGGTCCACCAGCACTCCGGCGGCGGGCGCGACGAATGAAAACGGCGCAAGGTAGGCCACCGTGGCCATCGCCACGTCGACGGCGGTGCCGTGCAGCCGGAAGGTGATCAGGCTGATCACGCCGAAGAGCTCCATGAAGTCGCCGAAGACGCT
Organism: Myxococcales bacterium; assembly: GCA_035702105.1. Classification (GTDB taxonomy): domain Bacteria; phylum Myxococcota; class Myxococcia; order Myxococcales; family 40CM-4-68-19; genus 40CM-4-68-19. Next base: position 11,966 of record DASSQZ010000079.1, read on the forward strand.
GACGAACTGCGCCAGCCACAGCGTCCGGAAGGGCGGCTGCGCAAAGACCGCCTTGAGGCTGGATTTGCCGGGCGCCACGGTGAACCGATAACACGGCGGACGCCCGCCTGCCTGGACGCAGATGGGCGGCCCCGGTCCGCATGCACAACGTACGGGCCGGGGTGCGCAATGCGGGGGAGCGTCCTTCTTCTCGGCGTCCTTCCCGCCTCCGGCGGAACCGCGGACGCCGGCGGGCCGCAGGACGCCGGACCGGGGGATGCGGGGCCGGACGGTGGCTCCGCCGCCGCCGATGCCGGCCTGGACGGCGGCGTCGCGGCGGACTGCGAAGGGCTCGTGCCCGCCGACGCGGGAAGGCCCCTCTTCGCCGATCTCGACACCGGCAATCCCGCCCAGATCTGCTCCGCCGCGCCGCCCGACGGAACCGGCACGCTCCCGCTGCGCGTCGGCACCTTCGACGCGAACGGCGTCCAGCGCACGGCCTGGTCGTTCGTCCGCGCCGCGGACGGCGCGCGCATCTCCAGTCACGCCTATCCCGCCGGCACCGGCCCCACCGTCCTGATCCCGCAGCCGCAGGGCTTCACCGGGGTGGAGCCCGTGGCGGCCGATCCTCCGCGGCTCGACCTGCACGGCATCAACGCCGCAGGCGACGATTTCGCGACCGCCAGGACCGACGTCGCGGCGCTCGTGCCCGATCCGTCGGGCGGCGTGGTCGGGTTCGCGCTCACCCGGGCCAGGGCAACCTTCACGCTCCGGTTCGAGCGGTTCGACGCCGGAGGCAACCTGGTGGCGAGCGCGGTGGCCGCCACCGGCAACACGGCGGCCCCGGACCAGCCGGTGCCGTTCGTCGCAGGCGTGTCGGTGCGCGGCGATACCTTGCTCGTGTTCGGCCCTCCCGATCGACCGTGCGGCGCGGTCTGGCTGGATCGCGGCGGCAGCGCGGTCTCGCCGGTCTTCAGGCCCTCGCTGTGCAGGATCCGCGCGCTCCGTCCGCTCGTTGACGGCGCCCTTGCCGTCGAGGGCGAGGACCAGGATCGCAATGGCTTCATCGCCGCGTCGGTGGCGCCGCGCGCTGCCCGCTTCGGTGACGCGCCGGCGTGGCTCGCAGGGGCGCGCCTGCGGGAGCTCTTCCTCCTCCCCCGCGGGCGCGGCTACGCGCTGCGGCGCCAGGGGCCGGGAGCCAGGCTGGAGCTGTTCTCCCCGGCGGGCTCCCGCTGTGGCGAGCTCGCAACCCCCGGGTTGGACGACGGTCCGTTCCTGGTGGGCCGGGACGGCACGCTGGTGGAGCAGGACCTCACCGGCCAGGCCTGCAGCTTCCGCTGGCACCCGGCCCTGTTCAGGTAGGCCATCGGGCAGAGGGGTGTTACGCTTGCCGGATCGATGGACGCGATCACGATCGAGCAGCTGCTCAAGGACAAGGACTTCGACCTCCGCCTCGAGCTGCTCGGGGGCGAAAGCGGCCTCGACCGCAAGGTGGTCAGCTCCCGCATCCAGAAGCCCGGCCTCGCCCTGAGCGGTTTCACCGAGCACATCCACAAGGACCGGCTTCAAGTCTTCGGCAACACCGAGATCAGCTTCCTCGCCACCCTCAAGCACGAGGAGGCGCTGCGCCGGATGCGCAACCTCTTCCAGTTGCCGCTCGCCTGCCTGATCGTCACCAAGAACCTTCCCGTCGAAGACTGGATGAAGCGCGAGGCCACCGACGCGCGGGTGCCGCTGCTCCGCACCAGCCATCTCTCCTCGACCTTCATCGACCACATCGAGGCCTTCCTGCAGGAGGCGCTCACGGCCAGCACCTCCGTCCACGGCGTGCTCATCGACGTCATCGGCGTGGGCGTGCTCATCCTCGGCAAGAGCGGCATCGGCAAGAGCGAGCTGGCGCTCGACCTCGTCACCCGCGGGCATCGGCTGGTGGCCGACGACATCGTCGACCTCAAGCGCAAGCAGGGCGGCAGCGTCTACGGAAGCGGCAGCGAGATCATCAAGCACCACATGGAGATCCGCGGCATCGGCATCATCAACATCAAGGACCTCTTCGGCGTCTCCGCGGTGCGGGAGCGGAAGAAGGTGGAGATGGTGGTGGAGCTGGTGGAGTGGGACGACAAGGTGGAGTACGACCGCCTCGGCATCGAGGAGCAGAAGTACACCATGCTGGACACCGACGTCCCGCTGCTGGTGGTACCGGTCCGGCCGGGCCGCAACCTCACCACCATCGTGGAGGTGGCGGCGCGCAACCACCTGCTCAAGCTGCAGGGCCACCACTCCGCCAAGGAGTTCCAGGAGAAGCTGTCCAAGGAGATCGCCCAGGCCACGCTCACGCGCGGCATCGGCGACGAGGTCGAGTAGTGGCCGTCGATCCCAGAGAGGACGACCCGCCGCGGCGCGGGGCGGATACCCACCGCATCGTGCTGGTCACCGGCATGTCGGGGGCGGGCAAGTCCACCGCCACCAAGGCGCTGGAGGACCTGGGCTTCTTCTGCATCGACAACCTTCCCATCATGCTGCTGCCCAAGCTCCTCGAGCTGGTCTCGCACGACACCAGCGACGAGGTGCAGCGGTTGGCCATCGTGGTGGACGCGCGGGAGGCCCGTTTCCTCGACGCGACCGAGGCTGCGCTCTCCGAGGTGCGCCGCGAGGGACACCAGCTCGAGGTGGTCTTCTTCGACTGCGCCGACGACGCGTTGATGCGCCGCTTCTCCGAGACGCGGCGGCGGCACCCGCTCAGCCCGGACGGCACCGTCGCCGAAGGCATCGCCGAGGAACGGCGCGTGCTCGGGCAGCTTCGCGCCCTCTCCGACCAGATCATCGACACCACCCGGATGACCGTGCACGAGCTGCGCGACGCGGTCACCGCCCGGTTCGGGGGCCCCGGGCAAGACGACCAGCTCAACGTCACCTTGCTCTCGTTCGGGTTCCGCAACGGCATCCCGCCCGCGAGCGACCTGGTCTTCGACGTGCGCTTTTTGCCCAATCCCTACTTCGTCGAAGGGCTCAAGCCGCATCCGGGCACCGACCCGCGGGTCGCGAAGTGGGTGCTGGAGCGCGGCCAGTCGCAGGAGTTCCTGGCGAAGCTGGAGTCGCTGCTCCATTTCCTCATTCCGCAGTACCGCGCCGAGGGGAAGAGCTACCTCACCGTCTCGGTCGGCTGCACCGGCGGCCGCCACCGCAGCGTGGCGCTGGCCGAGGAGCTGGGGCGGAGGCTGAGCGAAAAGCACCGCGCCAACGTGAAGGTCACGCATCGCGACGTGAACAAGGTCTGAGCGTTCAGCCGCGCCCGTAGCGGTTCTTGATCTCCTCGCGGGTGAAGAGGCGCTTCTCCAGGCACAGCTCGGCGAGCGAGCGCAGCACCAGCGCGCTCTTCTCCAGGCTCGCGCGCAGCGCCTCCAGCGTGGGCAGGTCGGCCGCGGCGAGGTCGTCGTTGGCGATGGGGCCCCGACCGGCCCGCAAGGCGAACAGTTGCTCCAGGGTCGGCGGCGGCGACTGCTTCGCCGCGCTGGCAGGCGACGGAGGAGGGGGCGGCGGTGGCTTCTGCGCGCGCACCTCGGAGCGCAGTCGCGAAGGCATGCGGGCCGGCACCGCCACGCCCAGTTGCCGGGCGATGCGCGAAATCGCCGAGCTCTCGATGTCGTCGGCGAGGTTGACCACCTCGAAGGGAGAGTTGTCCTCCCCGGGAGCGATCTCGATGGCGGGGAGCTGTCTCTCCTCGGCCGGGTCCGGCGCGCTCCTTCCGGGGTCGGGCGCGTAGAGTGCCCGCACCGTCCGGAGGATCTCGGATGGGCCCGCGACGGCGGGGCGCACCCGCTTCTGCGTCCGGCGGCGCACGATCCCGAGCGTCTCCTGGTCGGTGGGGTCGGCCATGGCGACCCAGAGCAGCTCGCCGTTCTCGCGCAGCGCCACCGGAAGCACCACCCGCTCCGAGCAGATGCGCGCGTCGAGCAGCGCCAGCGCCGCAGGTTCCGGCGAGGTGACCGCGAGGTCGATCCGGGGCAGCCCCAGCTCCACCGAAACCCCCCGGGCGATGGCTCCCTCGGTGGCGTAGCCCAGCTCGGCGATCTCCTGGACCACCTGGCCTCCGGCGCTCGAGCCAGTGCGGCTCAGCACGGCCTCGTGCTGGCGCTCGTCGAGCAGCTGGATTTTCACGAGCAGGTCGACGATCGATGCCACCGGAGGGGACCTCGGCCCTCGACGATATACCTGCGCAGCGGCAGAGTGAAATTCGCTGCCCGCCGGGCCGTTCGCAGGCGCGCCAGGAGACCGCGCCGGGACCTCAGGCCCGGACGACGGTAAGACCTTCGGCTGCGCCCGTGGGTTTGCCCTCGCGCGGCCCGTGCTCGCCCACCGCGCCGGACTCGGGCGGCGTGAGCTGCACCAGGTACTCGCCGGTGAAGCACGCGTCGCAGAAGCCGCGCGCCTCCGCCTGGGCGGCCTCGTGCATGCCCTCTCGCGAGAGGTACCCGAGCGAATCGGCAGTCACGTACTTCGCGATCTCCTTTTCCGTGTGCGAGGCGGCGATCAGCTCGCTGCGCACCGGGGTGTCGATGCCGTAGTAGCAGGGCCAGCGGGTCGGCGGCGCGCTGATGCGCAGGTGCACCTCGCGCGCCCCCGCGTCGCGGATCATCTTGACGATCTTGCGCGAGGTGGTGCCGCGCACGATGGAGTCGTCCACCACCACCACCCGCTTGCCGCGCACCACCGCCGGCACCGGGTTGAGCTTCAGCTTGACCCCGAAGTGGCGGATGGACTGCGAGGGCTCGATGAAGGTGCGCCCGACGTAGTGCGAGCGGATCAGCCCCATGTCGTAGGCGATGCCGCTCTGCTCCGAGTACCCGAGCGCCGCGGGAACGCCGGAGTCCGGCACCGGGACCACCACGTCGGCCTCCACCGGCGACTCGATCGCCAGCTTGCGGCCGAAGGCCTTGCGGGTCGAGTAGACGTTGCGCCCGAAGACCTGCGAATCGGGCCGGGCGAAGTAGACCAGCTCGAAGATGCACTTGCCGGAGCGCTGCCGCGGCAGGCTCTGCAGGGTGCGCAGGCCCCTGTCGTCCACCACCACCATCTCGCCGGGCTCGATCTCGCGCAGGTACTCGGCCTCGATCAGGTCGAGCGCGCAGGTCTCGCTGGCGAAGACGGTGCCGCCGTTCTTGAGCCGTCCCAGCACCAGCGGCCGGAAGCCCAGCGGATCGCGCACCGCCACCACGCCCTTTTCGGTGAGGAAGAGCAGCGAGTAGGCGCCGCGCACGTTGGCCAGGGCAGAGCGGATGCGCTCCTCGATGCTGCCCTGGGTCTGGTGCGCGAGAAGGTGGATGATGACCTCGGTGTCGCTGGTGCCCTGGAAGAGCGCGCCGCGGTCGGCGAGCTCGCGCCGCAGCTCCTCGGCGTTGACCAGGTTTCCGTTGTGGGCCACCGCCACGTAGCCGGCGGTGGTGCGGGCGAACATGGGCTGGGCGTTGGCGAGGTTCGACTGACCGGCGGTGGAGTAGCGAGTGTGGCCGATGGCCGAGCTGCCGGGAAGGCCGGCGATGGCCTCCTGGCCGAAGATGTCCGCCACCAGGCCCATGGCCTTGTGGACGTGCAGCTCCTTGCCGTCCCACGAGGCGATGCCTGCCGACTCCTGCCCGCGGTGCTGGAGGGCGTGGATGCCGAGATAGGAGAGATTGGCCGCTTCCGGGTGGCCGAACACCCCGAAGACGCCGCACTCGTCGTGGAACTTGTCGTCGGAAGGGACGCCGTTCAGGACCGGGAGGCGCATCGGAAGGGCGGAGGGTACAGGGAGGCGGGGGCTACCGCAAACGGAAGCGGAACTTCGCGGGAAATCGGTCATTCAGGAGGATGCCGCAACCGCGCCGGCGTTGCGCGCGTATAACCCCGCCATGAGCGACGAGAAAGAGGGCCGCATCGTCGAGGCGCGCCTGCGGCTGCGGGAGAGGTTCCTGGAGCGGATGGAGCAGACTCCCGGGGCGGCGGACGCCCGCCCGCTCGGACATGGGCCGGCCAATCGCCACGGCATGCCCAAGGTGCCCGAGGGCCAGACCGTGACGCGCGGCTGGCCGGTGCTCGATCTGGGGAGGCAGCCGAGCGTGCCGCTCTCGAAATGGGAGCTGATCGTGGACGGCGCGGTGGAAGAGCCGCAGAAGCTCTCCTGGAAGGACTTCATCGCCCTGCCGCAGACCAGGGACGTGAGCGACTTCCACTGCGTCACCACCTGGTCGAAGATGGACGTGCGCTGGGAAGGGGTGCAACTCTCCGCGGTGCTGGCGCTGGCGCGCCCCACGGCTGCAGCCACTCACGTGATCACGCATGCGTACGACGGCTACACCACCAACCTTCCGCTCGAAGAGGCGCTCAAGGATGACGTGCTGCTGGTCCACACCGCCGAAGGGGAGCCCCTGCCGGTCGAGCACGGCGGCCCGGTGCGGGTCATCACGCCCCAGCTCTATGCCTGGAAGGGAGCCAAGTGGATCCATCGCATCGAGGTGCTGACGCGCGACCGGCTCGGATACTGGGAGCTGCGCGGGTACTCGAACACGGCGCATCCCTGGCGCAACGATCGCTACTCGTGAGCCCTGGCGGAGCGGTTCGCTGAAGAGGGGGGCTGCCATCGTCGCGGGGCTTCTCGCCGCCGCCGTGGCGCTGTTCTGCCTCTTGCCGCTGCAGGGCGTGCGGCAGCTTCCCGGCGTCACGCTCAACGGCAGGGTTGCGCTGGAGCTGTTGGGACAGGGCTTCATCCGGGCGGGCGCAGCGCGGGTGCGCATCCCGCTCGGCGAGCATCCGGTGCTCGCCGGCTATCCCGGACTGCGGCGCGCCAGCTCGCAGGAACCGGTGTACGCGCGGGCGCTGGCGCTCGAGGTGGAGGGAATGCGGGCGCTGATCGGCTCCATCGACACGCTGCTGGTTCCCGGATCGCTGGAGGAGGAAGTGCTGCGGCGCGCCCGGCTTCCGCCCCTCACCTGCCTGTTGCTCGCGGCCACCCACACGCACTCGGGGCCCGGCGGCACCTGGGACAATGTTCTCGCCGGGTGGTCGGGGGCCGGTCCCTTCGACCGCGGGCAGCGCGACGCCATCGCGCAGGCCACCGCCGACGCGCTGACGCAGGCCATCGCGGCCCTCGGCCCCGCGGAGCTGCTCGTCGCCCGCGACGACTGGCCGGCGGGCCCGGCGCGCGCCCGCAGCGAAGGGCCCATCGACCCGCAGCTCGTGGCGCTGCGGGTGCGGCGCCCCTCGGGAGAGACGGTGGCGACGCTGATCGACTACCCGATGCATCCCACCTCGGAGCCTCGGCGCGACCGGCGCCTCTCCGGCGACTGGCCCGGCAAGGTGGCGCAGGCGCTGGAGGGGCCGCCGGTGCTGGTGCTGCAAGGCGCAGGCGGGAACGCCACCTGGCACCGGGGGGAGGACGTGGCGGGGGCGGTCGCGCGCGAGGCGGAGCAGCTGCTGCGGCGCGCGGAGCCGGGCCGGCACTTCCAGCTCTGGTGCCAGGCGCGGCTCGTGGCGCTGCCGGCGCCGCAGGCGTCCCCTGCCGTGCCCTGGCCGCTGCGCCGCGCCCTGGCCAACGCCATCGCGCTCTCGCACGAGCGCGCCGCGGTGGAGACGCGCCTGCGCATCGGGCCGCTCACGCTGGTGGGGATCCCCGGCGAGCCGGTGGGCGAGCTGGGACTGAAGATGCGGCCCGACGTGCTGGTGGGACTCTCCGACGGCTACGTCGGCTACGTGGAGACGCCGGAGCGCTGGTCGGATGGGGCGGGCGAGGCGGCGCGCACGTATTTCGGTCCCGGGCTGGCCCAGGCGCTCGGGCTGGGGGTCGGACCACCATGATGCTGGAGATCGCCGAAGAGGTTGCTTCAGCGCTGCGCGAACGGCGGCCGGTGGTGGCGCTGGAGACGAGCGTCGTGGCCCAGGGGTTGCCTCCGCCCGCGAATCTCGAGGCGGCGCTGCGCTGTGCCGCGGCCATCCGCGCGCGCTCCGCGGTCCCCGCCGCCATCGCCGTGATCGAAGGCCGCCTGATCGTGGGCGCAAGCGAGGCGCAGTTGCAGCGGCTCGCCGATCCCTCCCGTCGCGCCGCCAAGGCGGGCTCGCGCGACCTCGCGGCAGTCTGCGCCCTGCGGCTCGATGCGGGCACGACCGTGAGCGCGACCTGCGCGGTGGCGGAGCGCGCGGGCATCCGGGTCTTCGCTACCGGCGGCATCGGCGGCGTGCACCGGCGCCTGCAGCCGCTGGACGCATCCGACGTCTCCACCGACCTGCACGAACTGTCCCGCCGCCGCGTCTGCGTGGTCTGCGCGGGTCCCAAGGTGATCCTCGATCTCGGCGCCACGGCGGAGGTGCTGGAAAGCCTGGGCGTGCCGGTGTGGGGCTACGGCACCTCCGAGCTGCCGGCGTTCTTCACCACCGGGAGCGGCATCTCCCTCGAGCACCGCTTCGACGATCCCGCCGCGGTGGCGCGGGCGCTCCGGATCCACTGGGAAGAGCTGGAGTCGGCGACCGGAGTGGTGGTGGCGGTGCCGCCGCCCTCGCCCCTGCCCCGAGCCGAGGTGGAAGCGGCGCTCGCCCAGGCGCTCCGCGACGCGTCCGCCCGGGGCCTTCCGGGAAAGCAGGTCACGCCCTTCCTGCTCTCCGCTCTCTCCCGGTCCACCGCGGGCCGCACCCAGTCCGCCAACCTGGATCTGCTCGAGAACAACGCCCGCGTCGCAGCGGAAATCTGCGCCGCGTTGGGCTGAACGGCCCGTCAGCTCGAGGAGGCGCGGGTGAGGCGGTCGCGGATGGCGTCCCATTCCGCGCCATGGGGCACTTCCTCGACGAGGATGGCGGTGCAGTCCGCGTCCTCCAGATCGCGCAGGGCCGCGTAGAGCTCGCGGGCATAGCCCTGCGGGTCGTCGGGCAGGCGGGCCACCTGCGCGCCGTCCGGCGCCGGCGCCTCGCCCCACAAGAGCGCCCCCACGCGTCCGGAGAGGCGCCGCGCCATGGCCTGCAGCTCGTCCCGCCGTGCGAGGCGCACCACCGCCGCGGGCGCGTAGTGCCGGCGATGCTGCCCGGGCGATTGCGCCACGGCGCCCCGCGCCGCGACCTCGAGCGGGCCGATCAGCTCCTCGATCTCCGAGCGCGGGATGGCCCCCGCCCGGAGGAGCCGCGGCGTTCCGTCCAGCCCCACCACGGTGGACTCGATGCCGTAGGGGCATCGCCCTCCGTCCACCACCGCGTCGATGCGTCCGTTGAGATCGCGGAGCACGTGCGCCGCGCTGGTGGGCGATACGTGCTCGGATCGGTTGGCGCTCGGCGCCGCCAGCGGCGCCCGCACGCGCTCGAGCAGCCCGCGCGCGGCGGCGTGGGACGGCGCGCGCACGGCCACCGTGTCTCCGCCCGCGGTGCACTCGTCGGGGACCAGCGGCGTCCGGGGCAGGACCAGCGTGAGAGGGCCGGGCCAGAAGCGCGCGGAGAGCTGCCGCGCCTCCATCGGCCAGCGCGAGACCAGCGGGCGCGCCTCGTCGTCTCCGAGCACGTGGACGATGAGCGGATTGGTGGGCGGCCGGCCCTTGGCGGCGTAGATGCTGCGCACCGCCAGCGGCTCCAGCGCCAGCGCTCCGAGCCCGTACACCGTCTCGGTGGGGAAGGCGACCAGCCCGCCCTTGCGCAGCAGGCCGGCGGCGTCGTCGAGGTCGTCGGGCGACCGGGCGCTGAGGAGCCGCGTCTCCACGGGTCAGGGAACGCGTTCCAGCGCCGCCTTGTGGATGCCCTCCCCGACCAGCCCGGGAATGGCAGAGCTCCACGCCTCTTTCAGCTCCGTCACCCTGGCCTCGAGCACGCCCTCGATCCGCAGAGCGGAGCCGCCCACCTCGCCGATCTCCTCCAGCGGCACGCCCTCTTCCCTGCAGGCCGCCTCCACCCGGGCGCGCTGCCCCGGCGCGTACGAGATCACGATCCGCGAGGCGTCTTCTCCGAAGATGAGCGCGTCCGACCGGAGCGGCGAGCGCAGCGCCACCCTGCAGCCCAGGTCCTTGCCGAAGCACAGCTCTGCCAGCGCCACCGCGAGCCCACCGTCGGAGCAGTCGTGCGCGGCCCGCAACAGGCCCTCGCGCACGCAGCGGCGCACCGCTTTCTGCGCGGCCCGCTCGCGCGCGAGGTCGAGCGGCGGGGGGAGCCCCCGGGAGAGGCCGTGCACCGCCAGAAGGTACTCGCTGCCGCCCAGGTGGCCATTGCCGAGCCCGCCGATCACGGCCACCCGGTCGCCGGCTGCGAGGAAGCTGCAGCCCGTGTTCACGGCGCAGTCGTCCATCAGCCCCACCATGCCGATCATCGGCGTGGGGAGGATGGCCTGCCCGTCGGTCTCGTTGTAGAGCGAGACGTTGCCGGAGACGACGGGCGTCTCCAGGGCCTTGCAGGCGTCCGCGATGCCCAGGCAGGCCTGCTCGAACTGCCACATGATCTCCGGACGCTCCGGATTGCCGAAGTTGAGGCAGTCGGTCACCGCCAGCGGCTCGCCGCCCACGCAGCTCACGTTGCGCGCGGTCTCCGCCACCGCGTGCGCGGCGCCGAGTCGCGGGTCCAGCTGGCACCAGCGCGAGTTGCACCCCACCGAGAGCGCCACGCCGCCCTCGCGCTGACCGGTGAAGCGCACCACCGCCGCGTCGCCCTGGCCGGGCCGCACCGCGGTGCCGATGCGCACCATGTGATCGTACTGCCGGTACACCCACTCCTTCGACGCGACGGTGGGCGAGGCGAGCACCTTGCGAAGCGCCGCGGCCAGGTCCGGCGGCGCCGGCACGTCGGGAAGCTCCTGCAGCGCGTCCAGCCAGCCGGGCCGCCGGCGGGGGCGATCGTAGAGCGGCGCCTCGTCGGTGAGCGGGGCGATGGGCAGGTCCGCCACCACCTTGCCGCCGCTCTCGAGCACCAGCTTGCCGCTGTCGGTGACCCGCCCCACCAGCGCGTGCGCGAGGTCCCACTTGTCGCAGATGTCGAAGACCTCCTTCTCGCGCCCCCGCTTCGCCACCAGCAGCATGCGCTCCTGCGATTCGGAGAGCATCACCTCGTAGGGCGTCATGCCGGTCTCGCGGCGCGGCACCGCGTCCAGGTCGAGCACCAGGCCGCTGCCCGCCCGGGAGGCCATCTCCACGCTGCTCGAGGTCAGCCCGGCGGCGCCCATGTCCTGGATGCCCACCAGGCAGTCGGTCTTGAACAGCTCGAGGCACGCCTCGAGCAAGAGCTTCTCCATGAACGGATCGCCCACCTGCACGGTGGGCCGCTTGCTCTCGCTCTCCTGATCGAACTCGGCGCTCGCCATGGTGGCGCCGTGGATGCCGTCGCGGCCGGTCTTGGAGCCGATATAGACGACGGGATTGCCGGCGCCCTTGGCCGCCGACTTGAAGATCTTGTCGGTGCGGGCCAGGCCCACGCACATGGCGTTGACCAGGATGTTGCCGTTATAGCTGGAATGGAAATTGACTTCGCCGCCCACCGTGGGCACGCCCATGCAATTGCCATAGCCGCCGATGCCCGCGACGACGCCGGAAACGAGATGACGCGTCTTGGGGTGCGAAGGCTCGCCGAAGCGGAGCGCATTCATCATCGCCACCGGGCGTGCGCCCATGGTGAAGACGTCGCGCAT
>DASSQZ010000080.1:0-14287 GCA_035702105.1 Myxococcales bacterium
CCGAGGGCGAGCACGTCGTCGCCCAGGGCGTCCTCGACGAAGCCCTGCAGCGCGCGCTTGGGTCCCACCTCGACGAAGACGCGCGCGCCGGAGGCGTAGAGCGTCTCCAGCCCCTTGACGAACTGCACCGGCGCGGCCACCTGCGCGGCGAGGATGTCGAGCATCTTCTCGCGATCCGCCGGGTAGAGCTCGCCGCTCACGTTGGCCACCACCGGAAGCCTGGGCGCGGAGAGCCGCAGCCGCTGCAGCACCCGCCGCAGCGGCTCGCTGGCGGGAGCGACGATGCGGCTGTGGAAGGCGTGGCTCACCGGGAGCTTCACGGCGCCGTGCCCGAGCCGGGCCAGCTCCTCCACGGCATCGGCCACCGCCTGCGTCTCGCCGCCGATCACCACCTGCCTGCGGCTGTTCAGGTTGGCGATGACCGCGTAGCCCTTCACCCGGGCGAGCACCTTCTCCACCGTCTCGGGCGGAGCGGCCACCGCCGCCATGGCTCCGTTGTCCTTCAGGGAGAGCCGCGTCATCTCGCGGCCCCGCGCGCTCACCGCCTCCAGCGCGTCGGCAAAGGGCAGGGCGCCGGCGCAGACCAGCGCCGCATACTCCCCGAGGCTGTGGCCGATGACGAAATCGGGCTGGATGCCATACTGGCCGAGGAGCCGGGCCAGCGCGACGTCCACCGTCAGCACCGCGGGCTGGGTGATGGCGGTCTGCTTGAGCGCCTCCTCGGCGGCGGCATCGCCCGACTCGGCGAAGATGTACGCGCTCAGCGGCCTGTCCAGCAGCGCGGCCATGGCCGCATCCGCCTCGGCGAAGGTCTCGCGAACCACGGGCTCGCTCTCGCGCAGCGCCCGCAGCATCCCGACGTACTGCGAGCCCTGGCCGGTGCAGAGGAAGGCGACCCTGGGCGCCGGCCCGCTGCCGAAGAACACGCCCTGCTTGCGGAGCATCTTCCAGGCGCGCCCGTCGTTCGCCTGCAGCGCCTGCGCCGCCCTGGCCGCCTTCGAGCGCAGATCGCTGGCGTCGGCGTAGTCGATGGCCACGCGCTCCGGCGCAGCCAGGTCGGCCTTGCGCGGCGCGCGCGCGGGCGCGCCTTCGATGCTGGAAAGCTTCGCGATCAGCTCGGCCGCGCTCGAGCCGCCGACGACGGCGAGCCCGCGCAGCGGCGCCTTTGCCGCCTGCGGCAGTCCCGGCACCTGCACCGGATGCCTGCGCGAGAGCCGGCCCGGCTGGTGCTCCTCGAGGACGACGTGGAAGTTGGTGCCGCCGAAGCCGAACGCGCTCACCGCGGCCCGGCGCGGCTCGCCATCGGGGCGGGGGAACTCGCCCAGCTCGCGCTGGACGCGGAAGGGCGAATGCTCGAAGTCGATGCCCGGATTGGGCCGCTCGAAATGCAGGGTCGGCGGAATGACCTTGTCGCGGAGCGCGAAGGCGACCTTGAGCAGCCCCGCCGCTCCCGCGGCTGCCTTGAGGTGGCCGAGGTTCGACTTCACCGATCCGAGCGCGATGGGCCCCCTGGCGCGGAAGGTCTCGGTCAGGCTCTCCACCTCGACCACGTCGCCGACCCGCGTCGAGGTGCCGTGTCCTTCCACCATGCCGCAGGTCGAAGGGTCCAGGCCCGCCGCCTTCCAGGCCCGCTCGATGGCGAGCTTCTGGCCGGCAGGGTTGGGCGCGGTGAGGCCCTTGCCCTTGCCGTCGCTGGAGGCGCCCACGCCCCGCACCACCGCGTAGACCGGGTCGCCGTCGCGCTCGGCGTCGGCGAGCCGCTTGAGCAGGAAGAGCGCCGCGCCTTCGCCCATCACGAACCCGTCCGCGCCGTCGGCGTAGGGGCGCGAGCCGGTGGCGGAGAGCGCGCCGATCTTGCAGAACTTCACGTAGGCGTTCACGCCCATGTTGCGGTCGATGCCGCCGCAGAGCGCGGCGTCGAACTCGCCCTCGATCAGGCCGTCGGCGGCGGCGCCCAGGGCGGCGAGCCCGGAGGCGCAGGCTGCGTCCACGGTGTAGTTGGGACCGTGCAGGTCGAAGAGGTTCGCCACCCTGCCGGCGAGGCAGTTGGAGAGCTCGCCGGGCATGGTGTCCTCGGTGATGCCGGGCAGGCGCGAGCCCAGGCACTCCCGCGCGTCGCGCTCGATGGCCGCGCGGACGGCCTCGGGAAGCTCGGCGAAGCTGCGGGCGCCGGAAAGCGCCTTGGCGAACTCGGGAAAGAGGATGCGCAGGGTGGTGAAGAGATGCCGCTCGCCCGCCATGGCGTTCCCCAGGATGACGGCGGTGCGCGCCTTGTCGAAGGGCTTTCCGTAGTCGAGCAGCGCGGCCCGGGCGCAGGCGATGGCCCACTTCTGCCCCTCGTCCATCGCCTCGGCCACCCGGGGCGGGACGGGCAGCTTCCAGCGCACCGGATCGAAGTCCCACTCCTTCACCCAGCCGCCGATCTTCGAGTAGGTGCGATCGGGCGCGGCGGGATCCGCGCTCCAGTAGAGCGCCGGGTCCCAGCGGTCCTTCGGCACCTCGCCGATGCTGTCCCTGCCGGCCTTGAGATTGGTCCAGAAGGTGGCCGCATCCTTTGCGTCGGGCAGGATGGCGCCCACGCCCACGATGGCGATTGCGCGATCTTCGGCGAAGCTCATTGGCCTTCTCCTCAGGCAGCTTTCTCGGCGGCCCTGCGCCCGTAGAGGGCGTCGGCCACGGCGTTCATGTCCCCGATGAGTCCCGCCTGCGCGCGCTGGATCTCGGGCAGGCGCAGCACCGTCGCGAGCTCGGCGCCGGCCGAGTCGGCAAGCCACTGCAGGCCGCCCTTCACGGCCGCGAGCGCGACCTCGCGCGCGTAGATGCGCGACGCAGCCGCCAGGGCGTCCGGAGTCAGCCGCCTGTCGCCCTTCTCCGGCAAGGTTGCCGCGGCCCGCCGGGCCAGCGCGGCCGCTCCTTCGGCGAGCGAGACCAGCTCGCCGAGGCGCAAGAGGACGTGCTGGTGGCGGGTCAGCCTCGCGAGCCGCGCGCGCTCGAAGGTCTCGCCGAGCGACTCGAGGGCAAGCGCCGCGATCGCGCCGCCGGAGTGCTCCGGCAACGCGCGCAGGCTGCGCGCCTCTTCCTTGAACACCATGCCGCGGGTCTTGAGGTGCTGCTGCCAGAAGTCGCGCCCCACCGTCATCTCGAGGATCTCGGAGGTGCCCTCGTAGATGGTGGTGATGCGCGCGTCGCGGCGGATCTTCTCCACCATGTACTCGCGCGTGTAGCCGTAGCCGCCCAGCGCCTGGATGGCCGCGTCGGCCGCCGCGACGGCTGCCTCGGAGGCCAGGTACTTCGCGATCGCGCCTTCGCTGTTGAGGTTCTTCTCGCCCAGGTCGAGGCGGGTGGAGCACTCCTCCACCACCGCGCGCGCCGCCTCCAGCCGGACCGCGTGCGGCACGATGAGCTTGTGCGTGTAACCCTGCTTCTCCGCGAGCGGAGCGCCGCCCTGGATGCGGGTGAGCGAGTACGCCATCGCCTTGTCGAGCGCGCTCCAGCCCGCGCCGAGCGCGAAGGCCGCCACCATCAGCCGCGTGTAACCGAAGACGGCCTGCGCCTGGTTCAAGCCCTGTCCCTCGACGAGGCCCACCAGGTGGTCGGCCGGGACCTCGACTCCGTCCAGCGAAAGGGCGGCGGTGTTGCTCAGGCGGATGCCGTGCTTGTCCTCGGGCTTGCCCGCCGTGAACCCCGGCGTGCCGCGTTCCACGACGAACCAGCTGGGCCCGCCCGGCGCGTTGGCCAGGATGGTGAGGAAGGAGGCGTAGCCGCCGTTCGAGATCCACTGCTTGGCGCCGTCGAGGCGGTAGGCGACGACCCTGCCGTCCTTCTCCACCCGCGCAGCGGTGGTGCGCAGGAGCGAGAGATCGCTGCCCGCTGCAGGCTCGGTGGCGCCGTAGGCCACCAGGATCCCCTCGTCGGCGATGCGGGTGAGCCAGCGCTGCTTCTGCTCCGCGGTGCCGCCAACGAAGAGCGGCTCGCTGCCCAGGAAGGTGGCGAAGAGGGCGGTGGCGACGCCCACGTCGATGCGGCCCATCCGCTCGCAGAGGCGGTAGAGATCGAAGCTGCCTGCGCCCATGCCGTGGAGCTCTTCGGGAAGGAAGAAGAGTTGGATGCCCAGCTCGGGACCGCACATGCGCCTCACGATCTCCTCGGGAAACTCGTCCTTCGCGTCGAGCTCGAGCAGCTTCGAGTCGGGAAGCCAGCGCCTCGCGAATTCGTCCAGGGCGGCCAGCGCCGCCAGGAGTGTGTCCTTTTCCAGCCCGGGCATCTTGTCGCTCCCTTCCAACCTCGAGCACTCAAGCAAACGGGGATCCAAGAGCGCCGTCGCGCCGGAGGGCGGGGAGGGCGCAGCAGGACGTGCGTGGCAATGCTGACGCGGCGTTCGCCGCGCCGGCCGCAAGTCGTGCGCGCCCGATTGCCTGGGCGCGCGCGAATTGCTCGCCGGCCCCGAAGGGGCTAGCCTCTGCCTCCCGAGACGCGCCTGGAGCGGCAATGGCGGAGTCGGTGGTGGGCCCGCGGCAGCCGGAAGCGCAGGTTCCGGTGCAATCGACGCCGACGTTCGGCCAGCGCCTGGCGCGCGGGCTCTTGCGGCTGTTCGGCTGGCGCGTGGACATCCGCTGGCCACCGGTGCCGAAGGCGGTCGTGGTCGTCTATCCCCACACCTCGAACTGGGACTTCCTGGTGGGCATCCTCGGCCGCGCCGCCGCGGGGCTGCCGCTGAACTGGATGGCGAAGGACACGCTCTTCCGCTGGCCCTTCGGTGCCTTCTTTCGCAGGCTGGGCGGCATTCCGGTGAATCGCCGCGAGCGCAAGGGCGCCGTCGCCCAGTTGCAGGCCGATTTCGCGCGCCGCCCCTACCTGTGGCTGGTGATCGCTCCGGAAGGAACGCGCGGCTACGTTCCGCACTGGAAGTCGGGCTTCTACCGTCTCGCCTGCGCGGCGGGCGTCCCGCTCGGGCTGGGCTATCTCGACTACGGCAGGCGCGTGGTGGGCATCGCCGACTGGATCCCGCTCTCCGGCGACGAGGAGCGCGACCTTTCGCGCCTGCGCGCCTTCTACGCCGACAAGAGGGCGCTCAAGCCGGCGCAGGCGGGCGCCATCCGCTTCCGCGACGAGCCCTGAGGGTTCATCGGGGCGCGGCGGCGAAGAGCTCCCGGAGATGCGCCATCAGCGCCGCCGTCTCCTCGATGTGCGCGAAGGCGCCGCTCCGCTCCATCATCACGAAGCGGGCCTGCGGAGCGAAGGCCGCGAACTCCCGCTGCCAGCGCGGATAGAGCGCGCGGTCGAAGCGGCCGGCGAGCACCAGCATCGGGCAGGCGATCTCGCGCAGGAGCGGCCGGAAGTCGGGGATCCTCGCGACCTCGCCGCCGACGATGAAATCGACGTCGGCCCCGCAGAACACCGGATAGAGCTCCAGGTTGCGGGCGCCGGGCTCGGAGAGTCCCGCCAGCGCCTCGGCGTTGTCCGGGTTGAAGAAGCGCACCAGGCGGGTCGCGGCGGCAAAGAGGCGCTGCATCTCCGGCGCGGTGGAAGGCACTCCCTTCCGGCGCAGCCCGAGGATCTGGTCCCACAGCTCCGGATGCTGGTTGGCCAGCTCGCGGTTGATGTTGGCGTGATTGGCCTGCCACATCTCGGGGCTGTGCAGCGTATTCGCCAGCGCCAGCGAGCGGACCAGGCGCGGATGCCGCAGGGCCAGCGCCTGCGCGAGCAGGCCTCCGTAGGAGAAGCCGTACACGTGCACGGGTCCCCGGTCGAGGGCCTCGATCAGGGCGGCTGCGTCCTCGACGTCGGAGGCGAAGGTGATCTCCGAGAGCGATGCCGGGCGCGCGGAGCGTCCGCGGCCATGGAGGTCGCAGTAGAGGACCTCGTGATCGCGGGAGAGATCGGTGAAGGCCGGGTGGAAGATCGCGTGCGATCCCGAAGGTCCGAAGCCGGCCAGGAGCAGCACCGGCTCGCCGCGGCCCTCCCGCTCGACCCAGAGGTCGTGGCCGCGGACGGGCACGGATGCGCCGGGGGGATGCGAAAGGGCGGTGGTCATGGGTGCCTCCTCCTGCTGCGCAGAATGCAGCGGGGCGATCCGGCGCGCTGGCCGCCTCCGGACCTTGCTTTCGCTCACGCAGCCGGAATGCTCGCCCGCGCCAGGTCGCATCCGGCGCAGCGCTCCTCCGCGGGGCAGAGGGAGAGGGCTCGGGTCGGGCCAGCGCCGCGGCTTCTTGCAAACGCTTCCCCGATCGTGCAGCGTTCCAGCGCGGGGATTGCCAATGCGCCGTGGCTTCGCGGGTGCGCTTTGCGCAGCAGCGCTTTCCGCTTCCTGCTCGCTGAGCGGGAGCGCGGTTGCGTTCCGGACCGGAGGCGCCGGCGCCGTGCCCGCCAATACCCACGCCGGTGCCGCGTTCCAGGCGGCATTGCACCTGCCCCGCGAATACCGCGCCCTATTGGCGCTCGAGGGCGCCACCGTGGCCCAGCTCGATCCCGGGCAGCCATTCGATCAATGGCGGCTCGCCCTCGCCGGCGGCTATTCCGCCCTTCCCGATCCGACCGGGCGCCTCGGCTACGAGGTCACCGGCCGCGCCGGCTTCCTGCGGGGCAGCTCGGGGCCGGCCGCCGCCACCGGATTCTTCGGCGGGCTGCGGTTCGGCCTGCCCATCCTGCTCGGCGCGAGGAAGGAGCCATGGCAGGCGGAGGACGTCGCCGCCATCCAGGTCATGCTGGTGCCGGAGATTGGATTCAATGCGGTGCGCCCGTCGCACCAGGATTGGCAATGGGAGCCCGCGGCGCTGCTGGGCCTGCGCCTCCACTTCACCTCGGGGCTTTTGCCGTGAGGCCCGCCGCGCTCGTTCTGCTGCTCCTGGCCTGCTCGGGCCATCGGGCGGCGGCGCCGCCGCAAAGGACGGTGGACGCCGGGACCGGCCTCTTGCGCGTGGGCACCGCCCGCGCCGACCTGACGCTCCCGCCCGGGCCGGCCACGTTCGGACATGGGCCCGACTCGCACGTGTCCACCGGCTTCTGGACGCGCCTCTATTGCCGCGCCTTCGTGCTCGATGCCGGCGGCGAGCGCGTGGCGCTGGTCTCGTGCGACCTGCCGGCCATCGGCGCGCTCCTCCAGCGCGCCGTCGCCACCGCCGCAAGCGGCATGGTGGCGCCGAATCGGATCTTCCTCGCCGCCACCCACACGCACGCCGGTCCGGGGCACTTCTTCGAGAGCGAGGCCTACGCGGGCCTGCTCAGCACGCGGCGGCCCGGCTTCGACCCCGCCATCCTCGACGCGCTCGCAAGCCGCATCTCCGGCGCCATCGTCGAGGCGGCGAAGAACCTGCTTCCGGCCCGGGCGCGCTGGAGCCATGGGGAGGCGTGGGGCCTCACCCGCAACCGCAGCCTGGCCGCCTTTTCGGCCAACGGCGACGCGCTCCCCGCCGGCCACGACGAACTTCCCCTCGACCAGCGCGCCATCGACCCGGCGCTCGACGTGCTCGAGCTGACGGCCATCGACGGCGCGCGGCAGCAGCCCGGCGTTCCCCTCGGCGAGATCGTGCTCTTCGCCATGCACCCCACGGTGCTGCCCAACACCAATCGCCTCTTCGGGGCGGACGTGTTCGGCGCCGCCTCGCGCCTGCTCGAGGCCGAGATGCGGCGGCGCTGGGCGGAGTACGCCTCTGCCAGGGGCTGCGACCTGCACGCGGGCTGCCCCGGGCTGCCGCAGCGCCGCGATCCGCTCGCCGCCATCTTCAACACCAACGAGGGCGACGTCTCGCCGGTCTGGTCCACCGGCGACGTCGCCGAGGCGCTGGAGGTCGCGCGCAAGCTGGCCACCCGGGTGGAGGAGGTGCGCGTCGCGGCGGGAGCCGACTTCGACGACCCGCGGCTCGCCGCGCGTCACCTCGAGCTCGACCTCGCCTCGGCGAAGCTGCTCGATGGCCGGCGGGCGCTCTGCGAGAAGGGCGAGCTCGGCCAGGGCGCGGCGCACGGCGGCGCCGACCACCCCACCTCGCTGGACGGGCTGCTCCCGCCCGAGCCCGACGTGGAGCCCGAAGGCGCGGCGAGACGGTGCCAGTCGCCCAAGAAGGCGCTGCTCGGAGAGTGGCTGCAGGCGCGGCTGATCGGACCGGGAAAGCTGCGCTTCCCCGAGCACGTCTCCATGGGGGTGGTCCGCATCGGCGACACCTGGCTCACGTTCGTGCCCGCCGAGCTCACCGTCCACGCCGGCCGCGAGCTGCGCGAGCAGGTGGTCCGCGCCGCGCCGGGAGCGACGGCGCGCGTGGTGGGGCTGGCGAACGCGTACATCCAGTACGTGGCCACGCGCGCCGAGTACGAGCTGCAGCGCTACGAGGGCGGGTCCACGCTCTACGGCCCGCTCTCCAGCGAGTTCCTGGCGGAGCGGGCGGGCCTGCTCGCGCGCGCGCTGGCGGCGGGCAGCGCGCCGGCCGAGGGCAGGGCGCTCTCGCCGGGCATCGACGAGGTTGCCGCCTTCGACTATTCGCTCGGGCCCGAGCGCGAGCGCTATCCCAGGAAAGCCGCCGCGTCCGGCGTCCACGCCCAGAAGCTGCTCTGCCGCCTTCCTTCGCCGGGGCCGCGGATCTGCTTCGCCTGGACCGACGGCTCGCCGGGAGCGGTTCCGCTGGGACGGGCGCCCTGGATCCGCCTGCAGCTTCCGCCGGGACGGTCGCTGTGCGCCGCGGACCGGCCGCTGGGGCGCCGCGCCGCCTGCGACCCCGACGCCGCGGTGGACGACCGCGGAACGGACTTCGAGACGCGCATCCGCGGGCGCGAGGGGGACGGATTCGTCTGGAGCACCCTCTTCCATCCCTCGGAGACGGAGGTGGAGGCGCTGGGCGGGGAGCGGCTGCGCATCGGCGCCGGCGACGGCTTCGCCTCGGCGGAGTTCTCGCTCCCGCCGGGAAGCCTGAGGGCCTGCACGGCAGTGGAGGCGGAGCAATGCACCGACTTGTGACCGCATCGTTCGCGGCCGCCTGGCTCGCATCGGCCGCCGCCGGCGCGGTGGACGACGCCGAGCGGCAGGTCGCCCAGTGCATCGACCGCTACAACGTCGACGACGCCTTCCGCGCCGAGCAGTCCCGGGGCATTCCCGAGAACCCCGGGCTCATCCTGCACCTGCGGCCGGTGGGCGGCTACGGCAGCGCCGACACGCTGCACTCGACCTCCAATCACCCGGGCGTGGGCGGAATGGTCGACGCGGACACGCTCTTCACCCTCTTCCAGAGCGGCCACACCAGGACCGGCCTGGCCGTGGGCGTCTCGGCCATCGTGTATTCCCTGCCCGGCCGCAGCCTGTCGTACGGCGGCGAGCTGCGGCTGGGGCTGGGCCGGCGCAGGTACGGCGTTCCCGTCTTCGAGCCCAGGCCGCTGCGGGCGCTCCAGCCGTCGAGCTGCCGCTTCGTGCGCATGGACCTGAGGCTCGACTTCGTCCGCTGGCGCCTGCAGGGCCTTCAGGATCTCACCGCGGCGGCCGGCGACGCGCGGCGCGTCTCCACCCTCCAGCTCCTGGTGGCGACCCAGGCGCACGTCTTCGGCGGCTGGAGCTGGACGTGGTCCTTGTCGCTCGCCGACTTCCAGGTCTCGCCCGCCTTCGACTGGGGTCCGAGCCTGTACGGCGACATCGCCCTGGGTCCCCTGGTCCTCAGCGCGACCGTGGGCGGACGGCTGGCGCCGCACCCGCACGCATTCACGCTGATCGGGCTGGGCCTGCGTTTCCAGTTCCTCGAAGGGGTATCGCTGTCGGGCTGAAGGAGATCGGGAGGTCGCGATGAGACGGTCGGAAGTCGCGCTCGCCCTCGCCTGCGCCGCCTGCGCGCACGGGGCGCCGCAGGTCCCGCGCGAGGCGCCAGCGAAGGAGACCGCGGTCCGCAGCTACGATCTGGTTCCCCGCAACTACGATCCCAACGGGTTCAGCCTGGACCCGGAGTTCGGCTGGTGGTTCAACCGCCGGATGAAATGCGGCGGCGGAGGCGAGGACCCCGACCCGTCCGCCTGCTCCTGGAGGTTCCAGAAGGACGCCGTGCTCCCGCAGGGCCTCGACGCCTGCAACACGCGGCTGCTCGATCCCGACCTTTCCGACCACTGGTCCACGTGGCTGGTGGGCATCACCTGCTCGGACAGCCCGCTCCTCTATACCGGCCATCTCAACTGGGGCGAGGCGTACGGCGGCGCCGTCACCTACGGCGGCACGCTCTCCTGGCAGGAGTACGCGACCAACGATCACGACCTGAACTTCTACTTCGAGCCGGAGAACGGGCCCAGCCCCGGCTTCGCCATCGGCGTGGAGATCGACCAGCGCGACGTCGCCGGTTTCCACGCCCCCTGGTTCGTGGGCCTGAACGAGGCGGTCTTCAAGGGAGGCAGGAAGGCGCCGGCGGCGTGGGTGGGGCGACGCAAGGCGGTCGTCACCGGCCTTCTCGGAATCGACGCCGAGCATCTCTCGGCTCGATCGCTCAACGTCGAGCTGCACCCGGTCTTCGCCATGGCCGTCCAGACGGCGACGACGGCGAAGAGGGAAGTGTGGACGCTCTTCGCCCGCGACGGAGGAAACGAAGGCTTCTGCTCGCACCAGGGCCGCGAGCACGTCCTCAAATGGCCGCAGGGGGAATACCGCGTCGAGCTGCCCCTCGACTGCCAGCCCGCCGCGCTCGCCGCCCACGACCCTTCCAGCCGCGAGCCCGGCGTCACCACCTCGATGCGCAGCGATCGCGAGGGCGCATCGTCCTCGGTGATGATCGATCGCACGCGCGCGCTGGCGCTGGTCACCATCGCCGTGCCGGAGGGCGGGACGGTGGAAGGCGAGGTCACCGTCCAGTGCAAGGGCCGCCACAATCGGGCGGCTCCATCCCCCGCCCGGCCGCCTCCCGGCGTGGCAATTCCGCTCGATCGCCGTTCCCTCGGCACCGCGGAGGAGGGTGAGGACCTGCAGCAGAAGATCGCGCGCATCTGCGCCGCCGACCCCGCCGCCTGCGAGGGCGTCTTTGGAGACGGCGAGTTCGTGAAGGCCGTCCCCAACACTGCCTCCACTTTCGGCGGGGTCCCGGCGCGCACGGCTCCCGCCCTGGGCTGCGGCAAGGGGCTGCCCGCGCCGTTCATTGCGCCGCAGGATCTGGCGAGACCGTCCGCAGCGCGCAGCCTGACCGCGGCTCCTCCGCCCGCGCCGCCCGAACACGCCGCGGCCGAGCGCGAGGCGCGGCCCAGGCGCTCGGTGAAGGAGAAGATCTGCGCCAGGAAGGACGAGACCTCCTCGCGCCTCTGCGCCGTCCTGCGGCAGGGAAGGTGAGACCGCAAGCCGCGAGTCCGACGTCGGCGGCTGCAGAAACTGCGGTGCCGCTCCGGACGAATCTTTCTTTCTTTGCGCAACTTTCGCAGCAGCGGAAAGCTGCCGATGGAACTCCGCGGGGATCCGGGGAGATACGCAGAGGCGGGGCGCGCATTATTTTCTGTTGACGGAATGCCGCGCGAATCCCTTGCGCGGCCGACTGGGCGGTACCGGATGAGATTTGCGCTGCAAGGTCAAACGCCTGCGCGCGCCGCTCGCTGACGGTGCGCTGCATGCAGCGATCCGGGCATCGGTCCCCCTGCACGACGGTGCTCGTTCGACCGGTGCGCGGCGGTTCTACGGAGCGCCACGCACTCGTCACAAACGTATCTGTCCCGTCGTGGGGGGAGCCGCGGGTGTGAAAGGTCGAACGTTCGCGATCGCCGAGGCTAGACGATGGACCAGGCAAGACAGCTCTCCATCGCGTCTCGACCGAGGCTCTCCGCACTCCTCAAGACTGCCTTCGGCGCCGTGCAGTTGCGCCGCGCGGCGATGGTGCTCGTCCACGTGCTCCTCTGGTGCGCGGCGTTCGGCATCGCGCTGCAACTGCGCTTCGACGGCACCGTCCCCCGCGACTGGCTGGAGTCGTCCCTGGCGGCGCTCGCGCTGCTGATCGCGACGCGGATCTCCTTCTTCTTCGCCTCCGGCCTGTTCGACGGGCTCTGGCGATACGCGGGAACTCGCGAGCTGCGCGCCATCGTGGCGGGCACCTCGGCAGGGTCGCTGGCGCTCTTGGGCGCGTGGCTCCTGACCGGGCAATTGCTCGCCCCGCGCAGCGTGCTCGCGGGCGACTGGCTCGCCTCGGTGGTGGCGGTGGGAGGCGCGCGCTTCTTCATCCGCACCTTCTACGAGTGGAGCCGCGAGGACACCTCCGGCGTCCGCACGTTGATCGTCGGCGCCGGCGATGCGGGCGAGAGCCTGTTGCGCGACGTGCTGCGCATGCGCGGCGGCGAACGCTGGAACGTGGTCGGGTTCCTCGATGACGACGCAGCGAAGTTGGGCTCGCTGGTGCACGGGGTTCGCGTGCTCGGCCGCGCCGACGAAGAGACCCTTGCCTGCACGGTGCGGGAGCGGTCGGTCCGGCTGGTGGTGCTGGCCTGGCCCACCGCGCCCGGGGAGCGGACCCGCGAGGTGCTGCGCGTCTGCCGTTCCCTCGGCGTGCAGGCGAAGACCGTGCCCGGCCTGGAAGAGCGGATGGCGGGAGCGGCGCCCGGCGCCGTGCGCGAGCTGAACATCGAGGACCTGCTGCACCGCGAGCCGGTGCGCCTGGACATGGCGCAGATCGGCCGGTTCCTGCGCGGCAAGGTGGTGCTGGTCACCGGCGCGGGCGGCAGCATCGGCAGCGAGCTGGCCCGCCAGGCCCTGCGCTTCGGGGTGGGCAAGCTCCTGCTCCTCGACCACGACGAGAACGCCGTCTTCTTCGTCAACCGCGAGCTCCGCTCCGCCTCTCCCGGCAGCGAGCCCGTGCCGCTGGTCGCCGACATCACCGACGCATCCCGGGTCGAGGCGATCTTCCGCGCGCACCGTCCCGCGGTGGTGCTGCACGCCGCCGCGCACAAGCACGTCGCGCTGATGGAGGACAACCCCGCCGAGGCGGTGCGCAACAACGTCTTCGGCACGCAGAACGTGGCCGCCGCGGCGCGCGAGTCCGGCGCCGAGGCCTTCGTGCTCATCTCCACCGACAAGGCGGTGCGCCCCTCGTCGGTGATGGGAGCCACCAAGCGGGTGGGCGAGATGATGGTGCAGGGACTCTCGCGGCCCGGCGGAACCCGATTCGTGGCGGTGCGCTTCGGCAACGTGCTGGGCAGCGCCGGGTCGGTGGTGCCCATCTTCCGCGAACAGATCGCGCGAGGCGGGCCGGTCACGGTCACGCACCCGGAGGCGACCCGGTTCTTCATGAGCATCCCGGAGGCGGCCCAGCTCGTGCTGCAGGCGGGGGCGCTGGGCGGATCGGGCGAGATCCTCGTCCTCGACATGGGCCGGCCGCTGCGCGTGCTCGACCTCGCGCGCGACCTGATCGCGCTCTCCGGCAAGCTCCCCGACGTCGAGGTCGGGCTGGAGTTCACCGGCCTGAAGCGGGGCGAGAAGCTGCACGAGGAGCTGCTGCTCGACGACGAGGGCTACGACCGCACCGCGCACCCCAAGATCGTCCGCAGCCGCATCCGCCCCACCCCGGCCGCCACCCTGCGCCGGGGCCTCGAGCAGCTTCGACGCTGCGTGGAGACGCAGGACGATCTGCAGACCCGGCGGGTCCTCTGCGCCCTGGTGGCCGAGGCGAATCTCTGGCTCCCGCAGGGCGCGCCGACCCTGGACCTGGTGCGCGACGAGCGCCAGCAGGCGCGGGAGGCCTGAGCGTGGCGCCCCGGACCCGAGCCCTGGTGCGCGACGCAAGCTGGAACCTCCTCGCGCAGGTCGTGCCCCTGCTCGCCGCCCTCGCCGCCGTGCCTCCCCTGCTCGCGGCGCTCGGCGCGGCGCGGCTCGGCATCGTCTCGCTGTTCTGGGTGCTGGTCGGGTACTTCAGCCTCTTCGACCTGGGGCTGGGCCGCGCCGTCACCCAGATGGTGGCGCGGGCGGGAGCCGGGCAGGGCGTCGCCGGCAAGGTGCGCACCGCGCTGGCCTTGATGGCCGCGCTCGGCGTCGCGGGGGGAGCGGCGCTCGCGGCGGCGGCGCGGCCCCTGACCCGGTACGTCCTTTCGGTTCCTCCCGGGTTCCAGCCCGAGGCGGAGGCCGCGTTCCGGGTGCTCGCGCTGGCCATTCCCGCGGTGACCATCTCGTCCGGGTTGCGCGGCCTGCTCGAGGCCCGCGGCCGGTTTCGCGACTCGGCGATGGCACGCTGCGCGATGGGGCTCGCCACCTTCCTCTTGCCGGTCGCCATGCTGCCCCTGGGCCAGGGCCTGGTGGGAATCGCGCTGGCGCTGGTGGCCGCGCGCTGGCTGGGCGGCCTCGCCTTCCTGCCCGCCTCGCTGCGCGCGCTGC
>DASSQZ010000081.1:0-4288 GCA_035702105.1 Myxococcales bacterium
TACTGGAGAAAGCGGTCCATGCGGTTCCCCCTACCGGAACGGCCAGAGCCGGAAGTAGAGCCGCGTCTTGATCCACAGCCCGGCGAGGCCGAGCGGCTCGAAGATCATGGTGGCGAGGATGGCGGCGCCGAAGAGCACCGGCACGGCCCAGCGGAACCCGCCCACCAGGGCGGGCACCAGGATGGCGAAGGCGGCGCCGAACACCGAGCCCTCGATCGAGGCGAGGCCGCCCACCACCACCGCAACGAAGATGGTGATGGTCTGCTCGATGCTGAAGGACTGCGGCTCGAGGTGCCCGAGGAACTGGGCGAAGAGCGCGCCGTGCACGCCGGTGTAGAAGGACGAGAGCGCGAAGGCGAGCAGCTTGTAGCGGGCGAGGTTCACGCCCATCGACTCTGCGGCGATGTCGCTGTCGCGGATGGCCACGAAGGCCCGGCCCACGTACGAGGAGACGATGTTGTAGGCGACGGCGGTGAATCCGATGAAGAGGGCGAAGAAGAAGAGGTAGGTGAAGGCGTCCCTGGAGATGCCGGCGGGCACCGGCAGGGGCGGCAAGGCGAGCCCGGCGTGGCCGCCGGAGAGCGCCGACACGTTGGTGAAGATCTGGTAGACGGCGGTGCCGAATCCCAGCGTGGCGATGGCGAGGTAGGGTCCCTTCAGCCGCAGCGAGGGGAATCCCACCAGCCAGCCCACCAGGCCGGACGACGCGCCGGCGGCGAGGAGCGCGAGCGGGAAGGACGCCCCGGCGATGCGCAGGTGGCCGAAGGTGTAGGCGCCGATGGCGAGGAACCCGGCCTGGCCGAAGGAGATCTGCCCGGCATAGCCGATGAGCAGGTTCTGGCCGACGATGCCGATGGCGAAGAGCCAGACGAGGCTCCCGCGCGACAGCCAGGAGGCGGGCCCCCAGAACGGCAGCGCCGCGAGCAGGACCAGCAGCGCGAGCAGGAGCGAGCGCGAGAGCGGCTTGCGCGCGAACCGCAACTGCTCCTGATAGGTCTCGACCAGGTCCACGGTCAGCTCCGGTAGAGCGATTCGACGAGGTCCGCGTAGCGCCTCTCGATGTTGCGCCGCTTCACCTTCTTGGTGGGCGTGACGTCGCCTTCCTCCTCGTAGAAGCGCCGGGGCAGGGGGGCGAAGCGCTTGATCGCCTCCACCTGGGAGAGGGTGCGGTTCACCGCCTCCACCTCGCGGGCGAGCAGCCGCTGCACCTCGGGAAGCTGGGTGAGCTCGGCGAACGTTGCGAAGGGCAGGCGGTGGTCCTGCGCGTACTTGGTCACGTTCTCCTCGTCGATGAGGATGAGCGCCACCACGTACTTGCGGCGGTCGCCGATCACCACCGCGTCCTGGATGTAGGGGCTGAACTTGAGCTTGTTCTCGATGTACGAGGGCGCGATGTTCTTGCCGCCCGCGGTGATGATCAGGTCCTTCATCCGGTCGACGATCTTGAGCCGTCCTTCCACCCAGGCGCCGACGTCGCCGGTGTGCAGCCAGCCCTCCGCGTCGATGGCGCAGGCCGTTTGCGCGGCGTCCTTGTAGTACCCGGTGAAGACGTGCGGCCCGCGGGTGAGGATCTCGTCGCCGGGGCCCAGCTTCACCTCGATGCCGTCGATGGGCTCGCCCACCGTTCCCACCAGCGGCCGGTCCGGGCGGGTGACGGTGATCACGCCGGTGGACTCGGTCATGCCGTAGCCTTCGAGGAGCGGGATGCCGAGGGCCTCGTAGTACTCGAAGAGCTCCGGCGAGGCCGGCGCGGCGCCGCTCACCGCCAGCCGCGTGCGGTCGAATCCGAGGCGGCGCTTGAGCGGCTCGAACACCGTCCAGCGCGCGACCAGGTGCGCGGCGGAGAGCGGCAGCGACGGCCGCCCCGCCCGGCGCGCGCGGACCCAGCGGCGGGAGAGGTTCACCGCGGCGCGGTAGGCGGTGCGCTTGAACCAGGGCGCGTCCTGCATGCGCAGCTCGATGGTGGAGGCGAGCTTCTCCCAGATGCGCGGCACGCTGGCGAAGTAGGTGGGCGAGACCTCGCGCAGGTTGGCGAACAGGGTCTCCATGCTCTCGACGAAGTTGACCACGTAGCCCATGCGCAGGTGCTCGAGCACGGTGCCGAGGTTCTCGTAGATGTGGGCGAGCGGCAGGTAGGAGACCAGCTCGTCGTCGCGGCGCGCGCCGGTGGAGGAGATCAGCGCGTCGGCCATGAAGATGGCGCTGCCGTGCGAGATCATCGCCCCCTTGG
The DNA here is from genome assembly GCA_035702105.1 of Myxococcales bacterium. Lineage (GTDB taxonomy): Bacteria > Myxococcota > Myxococcia > Myxococcales > 40CM-4-68-19 > 40CM-4-68-19. The sequence continues at coordinate 2,231 of DASSQZ010000081.1, forward strand.
GCGGCCCGGTGGTGCCCGAGGTGTAGATGAGCATCGCGGTGTCGGCAGGGCCCACCATGGCCAGCCGCGCCTCCACGCACCCGGGGTCGGCGGCCAGCACCGCCTCGCCCTCGCGCAGGAAGGCGTCGAACAACACCACCCGGGGATCGTCGAATCCCCAGAGCCCCTTCTCGTCCCAGACGACCACGCGCTCGATCGCGGTCTGCCCGATGATCGCCAGGATCTTCTCGAGCTGCTCCTCGTTCTCCACGAACACCAGGCGCGCCTCGCAGTTGGCGAGGACGTGCTGCACCTGCTCCGCGGCCGAGGTGGGATAGATGCCGGCGGTGGCGCCGCCCGCGGTCATGATGCCCAGGTGCGAGTAGAGCCACTCCGGGCAGTTCTCGCCGAGGACGCCGACGTTCTCCTGGTGGCGCAGCCCGAAGCCGATCAGGGCCGCGGCGATCCGCCGGACGCGGGCCTGGTACTCGGCCCAGGTGACCCGCCGCCAGATGCCCAGGGCCTTGTAGCGCAAGGCCAGCTCCGCGCCGCGCGCCGCGGCCTGTTCGGCGAGCAGCGCGGGGATGCTGGCCGGCGCTCGCCCGGCGCGGGCGGGAGCGGGCGCCTCGGCCAGTGCGGCGGGCGGGACATGGGCGGGCTCGCTCACCAGCGCCTCCTCTTGCGGTACAGCCGCCAGGTCTTCACCGAAGCGTCGCCGGCGCGGCCGTCGCCCTCCTGCTCCGCGGCGATGCCGAGGTAGACGTCGCGCACGTCCTGGTTTTCGGAGAGCTCGGCGGGAGTTCCCTGCAGCACGATGCGGCCGCCCTCGAGGATGGCCGCGCGCTGCGCGACGTCGAGCGCGAGTCGCGCGTTCTGCTCGACCAGCAGGATGGTGGTGCCGGCGCGGCTGATCTCCACCAGCGCGTCGAACACGTGCCGCGCGATCTCCGGCGTCAGCCCCAGCGACGGCTCGTCCACCATCAAGAGCCGCGGCCGCCGCAACAGCCCGCGTCCGATGGCCAGCATCTGCTGCTGGCCGCCCGAGAGCGTCTCCGCCTGCTGCGTCCTCCGCTCGCGCAGCACCGGGAACATCTCCAGCACGCGTTCCAGGTCGTCGCGCGCCTGCGTCCCGCGGCGGCCCCAGAGTCCGAGCTCCAGGTTCTCGGCGACAGTCAGCTCGCGGAAGATCCCCTTGTCCTCCGGCACCAGCACGATGCCGTGGCGCGCCACCGCCTCGGGCCGGCGCCGTTCCAGGGAAGCGCCGGCGAGCTGGATGGTCCCCTTGCGCGGCTGATCGCGCAAGAGGCCGGCGATGGTCTTGAGCAGCGTGGTCTTGCCGGCGCCATTGGGCCCCAGCACGGCGAAGATCTCCCCCTCGCGCACCTCGAACGACACGCCCGAGAGCGCGTAGATGCGGTCGAGGTAGAGCGACTCGACGTTCTTCACCGAGAGCAGCGTGGCGGGGGCGGCTGCGGGAGCGGGGATCATCGGTCCCCCAGGTAGGCGCGGATCACGCCCGGGTGCTGCTGCACCTCCTGCGGCGTGCCCTCGGTGAGCTTGATTCCCTGGTCGAGCACGATCATGCGGCCGGCCAGGCGCGAGGCCACGCGGAGGTCGTGCTCCACCAGCAGCACGGTGACGTGGAAGCGCCCGCCGATCTCGTGGATCCAGTAGGCCACCTCGTCCTTCTCCTCCGCGGCGAGGCCGGAGACCGGCTCGTCGAGCAGCAGCAGGGCGGGCTCGGTGGCGAGCGCGCGGCCCAGCTCCACCCGTTTCTGCACGCCGAAGGCGCAGCTCCCCGCGCGCGTGTCCCGCCAGGCGGCGAGGTCGAGGAAGTCGATGATCTCCTCGCAGCGCTCGCGGTGCCGCACCTCCTCGCCCCGCAGCCGCAGCGCCGCCGAGAAGAGGTTCTTGCGGAAGTGCAGGTGGCGCCCGACGAGGAGGTTTTCCAGCACCGTCATGTGCAGGAAGAGGCGCAGGTTCTGGAAGGTGCGCGCCACGCCGCGCGCCGTGACCCGGTCCGGGGAGAGGCCGAGCAGGCTGTCTCCCCGCAGGGCGATGGCTCCCGAGGTGGGCCGG
>DASSQZ010000082.1:0-2891 GCA_035702105.1 Myxococcales bacterium
CGGCGGCACAGTAAGGACGGGCGGGCAGGGCGGGGTTGGGCAACAGCGTCAGCAACGCATGGGACGCCCTTGGCCGCGGTGCAGCGGCGCTCGGCGTCTGGGCACTTTCAGATCCGTTGCCATTCGCATCTTCTTCGGGAAAGATTGCCGAAGCATGGCCGAGGCTGAGTTGACCAGGATTCTGGTGCGGTCGCCATATGGTCCGCTCGAAGCCGTGTGGGCGATGCCTTTGGGCAATGGTCAGTTTCGTATCCATAACAGTCTTTTTCTCGGATACGGCTTATCGTACCTGGACGTCGTTGACACGATCTCTGTCATGGGAGAGCGGTACCCTGTCGTATGCCGGGTATCACGAAAGTCGGGGCACCGGACGATACGGGCTCGCGTGGTTGCAGGGTTGGACAGTGCAGAAGCCAGCAGGTTGCGAGAGGGCCTGCAGGCATTGGGTTGCGGGTACGAAGGTTCCCGGAACACGGTTTTGTCGATCAATGTGCCACCCGGGAAGGAGATCGAAGACGTCGTGGGCTGCCTCGTGCACCATGGAGTGGAGTGGGAGATGGTGGACCCACCGGATAGTCGGGTTAAGACCTGATTGTGCTGCGGAGAACCGGCGCCGTCGCTGGGCGGGCGCCGCTCCTGGGCGGCTCGTCGGCGACCACCGCCTTCGGCTACGATGGGCGGGGCATGCCGGTGCTGCGCGACGAGTGGATCGAAGCAGGGATCCGCAACAGCATCAGCGACGCGTACGGCGCGGATGCCCGGCTGCTCTCGCGCGCTCTGAGCAGCGTGAGCACGGCAGGCGTCCTGCGCACGGATTCGGGCGCGGTGAATCCGTGCGCGGCCCTGGCGCTGATGCAGTTGGAGAAGAGACGCCCCGACCTGAAGATCAGCGCCGCCAGCCCGGAGGCGGAATCGCGTAGCCGCGCTCGACCACCGGGAACGGCTCGGCGGTGCGGCGGAGGTCGGCCTCGCGGATCGAGCCGCCGTCGACGTCGATCCCGAGGGCGACGAGGCCCGCGCGATCGTCGTACCGCGCCCCGATCAGCACCTGGGGCCGGTCGGACGCGCGCTCGAAGGGGACCTCGTGGACCTGCGACCAGACGGGCTCGCCGAACTCGGTGCCGAGGCCGGGCCGCTCCGCGGACTTGCGCGCGAAGGGCGGCGGCGCCGCGGCGGGCGCGTTGCCCTGGGCCTCCGACCCCGGCGCGGCGCCTGCGCTGCCCTCGCGAGTCCGGTCCTGGCGGAGCTCACCCTGCGGGCGCGCATCGGGCTCCGGGTAGATGGGCCGCGGCGGCGGGGACCACCGCTCGGGAAAGATGGCCACGCCGATGACGCCCACCTCCCGCGCATTGCCGGTCCTGGCGGCGTACGAGTCGCGCACCGAGGAGAAGCGGAACGCCGCCGCCTGCTGCTGCGAGAGGCGCCATCCGTCGATGTCCACGCTGCCCCAGGCGGGAACGAGGTATCCCCGCTTGGTGCGCCAGTCGGCGGGATTGCCGTCGATGACGTCGCGCCCGTCCACGGAGACCACCGCCTCGATCCGCCGCGCGCTGCGGTTCACCACGCGCAACGTGTAGCGCTCGCCGAGGTGCCCGAGCACGAACGTGCCGCCGTCGTGGAGGAAGGTTCGCGCCGGTGTCCCACCGACGAGGACCTGGACCTCGAAGGGGCCGGCACGGGTGGTGAGTGGATGTGAGGGCAGGGCGAGCAGGACGAGGGCAGCGAGTGCAGGGGTCATGGCGATCCTCCTGACACCCTGAACGAACGGGCGCCCGCGAAGATCTGTGCCTCAACGCGGAATCGCTCACCGCCTGGCGCGAGCCCGCGCACGCGCGACGCGGATCGCGCGCGCCTCCGCGAGCACCCGCGGCACGTAGATCTCCGTCTCGCCGTTCTGCGGAATGGTGCCGTGCACCGCCCCGGGCCCGGCGTTGTATGCCGCCAGCGCCAGCGCGCGATTTCCCCGATGCCGATCGAGCTGCAGCCGCAGGTAGTGCGCGCCCGCATCGACCGCGCTGGCCGGATCGAACGGGTCGCGCAGGCCGAGGTCGCGCGCCGTGCCGGGCATCAGCTGCGCCGGCCCGCAGGCGCCGGTCGGCGAGATGCGGTGCGCGCGGCTGCCGCTCTCGACGCGCAGCATGGCCTCGAGGAGATCGGGATCCACACCGTGCCTGCGCGCGGCGCGGGCGACGTACTTCACCGGCTCGCCTTCGTCGGTCAAGAGGCACATCGGCCGGTGTCGCACATAGAGCCCGAGCGCGCGCGCCTTGGCGCCGAGATGGCGCGGGTCGAGGAGCCAGGGAGTGGACGATCCGGACACCCAGCGCACCAGGCCATTCACCGACGCGGTCACCGCGGAGAGCGCCAGCGCGGCGGCGAGCCCCGCGCGCACGGCGCGCCTCTTCGTCCGCTTGCGCATCGGCGGCAGAGTATCTCACGAGCGCCCGCGTGCCGTTGACGCCCGGCCGGCGCAATGGCTATGAGCCTGTCCCGATGGCCCGCTACGTGATTCCTTCCTGGGAGCCGCCCGCACTTCCCGTGAGCGGCACCGATGCGCTCTTTCCCGTCCGCCGCATCCACTGCGTCGGACGCAACTACGCCGAGCACGCGCGCGAGATGGGCGGCGACCCGGAGCGCGAGCCGCCGTTCTTTTTCGCCAAGCCGGCGGACGCCCTCGTCCCGAACGGCGGCGACATCCCCTATCCACAGCAGACGCAGAAGCTGGCGTACGAGATGGAATTGGTGGTGGCCATCGGGAAGGGCGGCGTGAACGTGCCGCGCGAGTCCGCGCTCGAGCATGTCTTCGGCTATGCCGCCGGAATCGATCTGACCCGCCGCGACTTGCAGGCCGCCGCGAAGGAGAAGGGCCGCCCCTGGGAGCCGAGCAAGGC
>DASSQZ010000083.1:0-5269 GCA_035702105.1 Myxococcales bacterium
GGCGTGCGGCCGATGGGCTTCTGGTCGATCTCGATGACCTTGTCGAGGTGCTCGATTCCCGAGAGCGCCTTGTAGGCGCCGGGCGCCTCGCGCGAGCCGTAGAGGGCCCGGGCCAGCGCCGGATAGAGGATGCGGTTCACCAGCGTGGACTTGCCCGCCCCCGAGACGCCGGTCACCGACACCAGGCACCCGAGCGGGATCTCCACGTCCACGTCCTTGAGGTTGTTCTCCGCGGCGCCGAGGAGCTTGATGCTCTTGCCGGTGCCCCGACGCCGGCTGGACGGGATCTCGATCCTGCGCCGGCCGGACAGGTACGCGCCGGTGATCGACCGCTCGGTGCGCATCACCTCGGAGGGAGTGCCGGCGGCCACGATCTCGCCGCCCAGTTCCCCGGCCCCGGGCCCGAAGTCCACCAGCCAGTCCGCCTCCTCCATGGTCTCCTCGTCGTGCTCCACCACGATGACGGAGTTGCCGAGGTCGCGCAGGCGCTTGAGGGTGGCGAGCAGGCGCGCGTTGTCGCGCTGGTGCAACCCGATGGACGGCTCGTCGAGGATGTAGATGACGCCGGTCAGCTCCGACCCCATCTGCGAGGCGAGCCGGATGCGCTGCGACTCGCCGCCGGAGAGCGAGGGTCCGGGCCGGTCGAGCGTGAGATAGCCGAGGCCCACGTCGAGGAGGAAGCGCAGCCGGTTGCCGATCTCCTTGAGCAGCTCGGAGGCCACCACCTTGTCGTTGCCCGAAAGCGGCAGCTCGCCGATGAACTGCATGGCCTGATCGATGGTCATGCGCGAGACCGCCACGATGCTCCTGCCCGCCACCTCGCCCACGTCCCCGATGCTCACCGCGCGGCTCTCCGGGCGCAGGCGCTCGCCCTTGCAGGCGCTGCAAGGCTTGTCGCTGAAGTAGCGCAGGTAGTGCTTGCGCATGCTCTCGGAGGTGGTCTCCTTGAACCGGCGCATGAGCATGGGGATGATGCCTTCGAACGACGTCTTGTAGGTCCCGGTGCGTCCGCCCTCGCTCCAGCGGATGCTCATGGTCTCGTCGCCGGACCCGTAGAGCAGAAGCTGCTTCACGTCGCGCGGAAGATCCTTCCACGGCTTGTCGAGCGGCACCTTGAACGAGCTGGCGAGCGACTCGATCATCCGGAAGGTCCAGCCGCCCTGCTTTTCCAGCGCGTGGTTCCACGGCTCCACCGCGCCGGCGCGGATGCTCCGCGATCCGTCGGGGACGATCAGGTCGGGATCCATCTCCGGCCGGGTTCCGAGGCCGTTGCACTCGTGGCACATGCCGAGCGGGTTGTTGAAGGAGAAGCTGTGGGGCGCAAGCTCGGGGAAGCTGATGCCGTCCACCGGGCAGGAGAGGTGCTCGCTGTACATGCTCTGCGTCTCGCCGCCCCTGGGAAGCTGGGTGAGCGCGTGCAGGACGCCCTTGCCCTCCTTCAGCGCGGTCTCCACCGAGTCGATCAGCCGCCGCGAGCCGTCTTCCTTCTTCACCACCAGCCGGTCGACCACCACCGCGATGTCGTGCTTCCTCTTCTTGTCGAGGTCGAAGTCGTCGTCGAGGTCGCGGATCACGCCGTCCACCCGGGCGCGCGCGTATCCGCGCTTGCGCGCGTCGGCCAGCACCTCCTTGTGCTCGCCCTTGCGCTGCTCGACGAGGGGCGCGAGCAGGGCCAGCTTCGTCCCTTCGGGCAGCTTGGCCAGCTCGTCGGCGATCTGCTGCGCGCTCTGCTTGCCCACGCGCCTGCCGCAGATGGTGCAGTGCTGCTTGCCCACCGCGGCGAAGAGCACGCGCAGGTAGTCGTGGATCTCGGTGATGGTGCCCACCGTGGAGCGCGGGTTGTTGGAGGCCGCCTTCTGCTCGATGGAGATGGTGGGGGAGAGGCCGCGGATGACGTCGTAGTGCGGCTTCTCCATCTGCCCGAGGAACTGGCGGGCGTAGGCGCTGAGCGACTCGACGTAGCGGCGCTGCCCCTCGGCGTAGAGCGTGTCGAAGGCGAGCGAGCTCTTGCCGCTGCCGGACACGCCGGTGAACACCACCAGCTTCTTCTTGGGGATCTCCAGCGTGATGCCCTTGAGGTTGTGCTCTCGGGCTCCCTTCACGAGGATGGATTCAGGCTCCATGGCGTCCTGGGGCGAGGGTTTGCGGACCGGGCAGGATAAGGGCTGGACGTGGGGTTCTCAAGCCTCATCCAACCTGCCAGAGGGGTCCGACATTTCGGCGCAAAGGGCGGCCGGCAGGCAGGCAGGCGCGGCGGGTCCTCAGGCGGTCCGGCGGCGCGGCTCGATCCAGCGGCTCCAGGCGGCGACCCAGGCGACGATGGCCAGCGCAAGCCAGCCCGGCCAGTCGCCCAGCACCTCGTACGGCGTGGTCCCCTCCATCATCGGCACCTCGCGCACCGCGACGCCGCGCTGGTTCTTGCCGATGCGCTGCAGGACGCGGCCGGTCGCGTCCACGAAGGCGCTGATGCCGGTGCTGGTGGCGCGCAGGAGCCAGCGTCGGTGCTCGATGCTGCGCACCGTCGCCAGCATCAGGTGCTGCTCCTGCTCGTGGCCGGCGCCGTACCAGGAGTCGTTGGTGAGGTTGACCATGGCGTTGGCGCGGCCGTCGCCGTGGTCGCGCATGGTCGCCTGGACGATGCGGGGGAGGATGTCCTCGTAGCAGATGAAGGTGGCGAAGCGGAAGTTGCGCCAGTGGAGCGGGGCGGTGACGGTGCCGCGCGAGAGGTGGCTCGCCAGCGGGGACCACTCGTAGAGCCTGGGGAACCAGTCGCCGCCCGGGATGTACTCGCCGAAGGCGAGGAGCTGGATCTTGTCGTAGTGGTCCCCGATGCGGCCCTTCTCGTCGATCATCACCGCGCTGTTCCAGACGTGCTTGTCGTCCACGCGGATGACGCCGGCGATGACCGCCACCGGCACGCCGCCGGTGATGGCGCGACCGAAGGTGTCGCCGGGCCGGATCGGGCGCGTGTTGTAGCCGACCTCGGGCCAGATCACGAGCTCGGCCCCGCGGACTTGAAGCTCGGCGGTCTCGTCCTGGAGCGTGCGCACCGAGGCGTCGGGGTGGTCGTGCAGCTCGGTCTCGCCGACGTTCGGCTGCGCCAGCCCGACCGTGACCTTGGCCGCCGCCGCCTCCCGCGCGTCGGTGCGGTTGATGCTCCAGAACCCGTACGCGGAGCTGCCGAGCAGGCCCAGGAGCGACGCGGCGAGGACCCTCCAGGGCGCAGCCCTGCCCAGGCGCCACGCCTCCAGCGCATCGAAGAGGGCGCCGTTGACCAGCGACTGCAGCGCCGAGAGGAGCAGCACGCCCCCCAGGTCGGCGATCTGCACCAGCGGCAGGAGCGGCATCAGCGCGACGCCGGTGTAGCTCTGGAAGAGCAGCGGGTAGGCAAACTCCACCGCCACCAGCGACAGGGGAAGCAGCGCCGCCGCCGGCCAGCGGGTGCGCCGGCCCACCCAGACCAGCGCGAACGACATCACGCCGAAGAGCAGGCCCTGGCCGATGCAGACGAGCAGGTAGCCCGCCACCGCGAGGGGCAGCGGCGCGAAGGCGAAGACGGTGAGCAGGTGGATGATCCAGGTGTACCCGCCGAGATGGGTGACGAAGCCCATCCACGCTCCCAGCCAGAGCGCCCGCCGCGGGGTGGCGTCGCGCAGCGACCAGAGCAGCGGGACGAAGCAGACGAACGCCAGCGGCCAGATGCCGAAGCCCACCCAGGAGAGGAAGTAGAGGACGCCGGACAGCGTGGGCAGGAGCAGGCGGCGCATGAAGCGCCGTCATGTAACATGGCGATCGATGGCGGTGCTGCTGAACCAGACCAGCAACCTGCGCGCGCGCATCGAGATCCTGCGGCGCATCTCCGACGGCACGCGGACGCCCGCGTCGCTGGAGATGCGGGTCTCGGTGGACCGCTACCTGCACCGCCCCGGCGGCGAGCATGCCTTCGCGCCCCTGCTCGAGGTGCCGCGCGCCACGCTCCTCGATCTCGACCTGATCCAGTTCCTCCAGTCGCTGGAGGAGCTGCTCGACGGACGCTCCACGCAGGCGGCGCTGGAGGCGTCGGTGGACCCCGCCATCGGCGTGCGCCTCCAGGGCGGCCCCGAGGCCTTCCTGGTCGAGGTGGGCGTCGATCTACTGAATGTACTGGAGCAGGTGGGCGGGCTCGCCGGCGACCGCGGCAGCGATCTCGCCCTCTACCGCTTCGTGGCCAACAAGCGCGCGGCGCTCGCGTTCTGTGCCGGATTGATTCAGGAATTCGGCGAATTCCCCACCGACCCGTCGGCCGTCCATCCCGGCGAGCCAGCCTGAGATGGACGCGCCTGGGAACCTCGGGGAGGGTACCGCTCTCTACTGACCACCATGCTCCTCTCCGCCCGTCTCCAGCAGCACGAACCCTGGACCGACGACCAGGTCATCGAGCGCGTGCTCGAAGGCGACGTGCAGCTCTTCGAGCTGATCATGCGCCGCTACAACGAGCGCATCTACCGCACGGTGCGCTCGATCCTCCACGACGAGGCGGAGTCGGAAGACGCGATGCAGGCCGCCTACCTGCACGCCTACGAGCACCTGCGCGACTTCGCCGCCCGCTCGTCGTTCGCCACCTGGCTCACCCGGATTGCCATCCACGAGGCCCTGGGGCGCAAGCGCCGCGGGCTGCGCACCGTGCTCACCGACGAGGAACCCTCCATGGCCGCTTTGACGCGAAGTCCGGAAGACGGCGCAGGAGACGAGGAGCACCGCCGCATGCTGGCCCGAGCCATCGATGCCCTGCCCGAGCACTTCCGCACCGTCTTCGTGCTGCGCCAGGTGCAGGAGCTGTCGGTGGAAGAGACGGCGCAGTGCCTCGACATCAAGCCGGAGACGGTGAAGACGCGGCTGCACCGGGCGCGGGCGCTGCTCCGCCGCGCGCTCTTCGAGCAGCTCGATCCGCTGGTGAGCACGGCGCTGCCGTTCCATGCGCCGCGCTGCGATCGCGTGGTGGCGGCGGTGCTCGCGCGCATCGGCGCCGGCGGGAACCTTTCCTGAGGGCTGGACTCCCTTGCTGCCATAGGGAGGTTCCAAACCATGTTGATGGCAATGATTCTCGCAGCGGCGGCGTCGCTGAGCGATCCGCAGATCGCCAACATCGCAGTGACCGCGCACAAGATCGACGTCGAGCGGGGCAAGTACGCGCTCAAGCACAGCAAGAACGCCGAGGTGAAGCAGTTCGCCGAGCAGATGGTCAACGACCACGAGGCCGGCATCAAGGAGGCGGTGGCCCTGGCCACGA
>DASSQZ010000084.1:0-6392 GCA_035702105.1 Myxococcales bacterium
GGCCTTCGGGCTCAAGAACCCGTACTTCAACGTGCACGAGCGGGTCACCAACGACACCTCGGTGATCGCCGGCCGCACGATGATCAACTGGTCCAGCTACAACTACCTGGGCTTCTCCGGCGACCCGCACGTGACCCGGGCCGCGCAGGAGGCGGTGGCCCGCTATGGCACGAGCGTCTCCGCCAGCCGGGTGGCGAGCGGCGAGAAGCCGCTGCACCGCGAGCTGGAGCAGGAGCTGGCCAACCTGCTCGGCACCGAGGACAGCGTGGTCACCGTCAGCGGACACGGCGTCTTCGTCACCGTCATCGCCACGCTGGTGAAGGACGGGGACCTGGTCCTGCACGACGCGCTCGCCCACGACTGCATCCTGGCCGGCGCCAGGCTCTCCGGCGCCAAGCGCAGGCCCTTCCCGCACAACGATTTCCGGGCCCTGGAGAAGCAGCTCCAGCAACTGCGGCCGCACTACCGGCGCGTGCTCATCGCCATCGAGGGCGTCTACTCGATGGACGGCGACACCCCCGACCTGCCCCGCTTCATCGAGCTGAAGAAGAAGTACGGCTGCATGCTGCTGGTGGACGAGGCCCACTCCATCGGCGTGCTGGGCAAGCGGGGCCGCGGCATCGGCGAGCACTTCGGCGTCGACCGCGCCGGCGTGGATCTGTGGATGGGCACGCTGAGCAAGAGCTTCGCCTCCTGCGGCGGCTACGTGGCCGGCAGCAAGGCGCTGGTGCAGTTCCTCAAGTACAGCGCGGGCGGGTTCGTCTACAGCGTGGGCATCTCGCCCGCCAACGCCGGCGCTGCGCTGGAGGCCATCCGCCAGCTCGAGGCGCATCCCGAGCGGGTGGCGCGGCTGCACGAGCGCGCGGCGCTCTTCGTGAGGCTGGCGCGGGAGAAGGGCATCGACACCGGCCTCTCCTCGGGAAGCGCGGTGGTGCCCGCCATCCTCGGCAACTCGCTGCACGCGCTGCAAGTCAGCGACGCGCTCAAGCAGCGCGGCATCAACGTGCAGCCCATCCTCTACCCGGCGGTGGAGGAGACCGCGGCCCGCCTGCGCTTCTTCTGCACGGCCACCCACACCGAGCAGCAGATCCGCGAGACCGTGGAAGTCCTGGCCGAGGAGATCGCCCGGGTCCGCTCCGACTCCAGCACCGCCACCGGCACGGTCTAGCAGCGGGTCATCTCACCAGCGGCGACGGAGTGGAAGAGCAGGCGAGGAGGAGCTGGGTGGAGGTCCGGGTGGCGGCGACGTAGAGGGCACGGCGGGCCTCGGCCGTGTCGGCGTAGCTGCCCGCCGCCACGTCGGGAAGGATGACGTACTCGAACTCCAGCCCCTTCACCTCCGGGACGCAGGTGACCTGCGCCCCGGCGCCGAAGGTGAAGGCTCCCTCCAGCGCCAGGTGCGCGGGCACCGCCATCCCGGCGATGCGGGCCAGGAGCGCGGCAGACTGCGGCGTGCGGCAGATGACGGCCGATGAGGCGGTAGGGTCCTCGGCGTCCAGGTCGCGCAGCGCCCCCACCAGCCAGGCCGCGAGGTGGCACTCGTCGTGGAAGTGCGCCAGCGGGAACGAGGCCGCTCCCGCGGGCTCGCGCAGGGAGCGGGCGAAGGCGGTGACCTCCGGCGGGCAGCGGTAGCTCACCTCCAGCACCGCCTTGCGGTGCTGCGCCGCGCCCAGCTCGCTCATGGTCACGTCCCAGCCGCGGAAGTTCGCCGCCTCGTCGATCTGCTGCGCGGAGTCGCCGGCGACGATCAGCGTCCCGCCCCGGCCCACGCAGCGGCCCAGGAGCGCGAGCTCCAGCGAGGAGAGCTCCTGCGCCTCGTCGATCAGCAGGCAGTGGTAGCGGCTGGGAGAGGCGGGCGCGTCGCCCTGGTTGCGGGCGCGCAGCCGTTCCAGCTCGAACAGCACCGCGTAGTCCTCCACGTCCACCGTCTCGGCGTCGCCGGTCGGAGTGCCCTCGTCGATGGAGCGGCCGTCCAGCGCCAGCAGCCGCTCTGCGTCGACGTGGGCGTACTCGCGCTCGGTGCTCTCGGTGAATTGCACCCGGGTGTGCTCCACCGTCTGCCCGGCGGCGCCTGCCGGCAGTCCCGCACGCGCGGCCACCTCCTCCATCAACGGCCCATCGCCGAAGAGCGCCTGCAGGTCCTCGCGGACGGCCCTCTGCGCCCTGCGCGCGTTCTCGTTCTCCGGCGGCGGCGGCGGACGGCGGGCGATCACATCCAGCACCGGGCGCAGCGCCTCGTGGCGCTTGAGCTGCGAGACCAGCGACGGCGCCGCCTCGCTCTCGCGCCGGCGCAGGTCGGGGAACACGCGGCGCGCCTGCTTGGAGGCGAACTTGTCCAGGGTCCAGGTCTCCACGTCGTGCAGCCCCAGCCGGTACAGCAGCGCCTCGATCAGGCGCCGCAACCCCTCGTTCGGCACGATGCAGGCAGCGCGGAAGCGCTCGTTGCCCGCCATCCGCAGCGCCCGCAGCCGGTGCAGCGCGACCGTGGTCTTGCCGCAGCCCGCCTCGCCCAGCACCAGCACCGTCTCGCGCGGCGGCAGGTCCACCACCGCCCGCTGCGCCGCGTCCAGCTCCACGTCCACCGGCGAGGCAGGCCGGACGCGCTGGCCGTGCGGGCGCGGCAACAGGCGCGGCAGCCGGGGCAGGTGGTGCGGCACCCAGGCGCCGTCCCGGCGCAGGAGCGCGCCCGAGGACCAGCTCAGCTCGATCAGCTCCCCGTTCTCGAAGCGCACGAGGTTGCGCTGCAGCACCACGCCCTCGAGCCTGCGGTCGCCCAGGTCCAGCTCGTACTCCTCGCCTTCCGCCCAGGCGAAGAAGACCTCGGCGAGGGGGGCCGTGCGCCAGTCGAGGATGGTGAGGCCCTCGCCGCGGCGGAAGACGCCGCCGAGGGCGAAGTCGCTGACGCGCCCGTCGGCGTAGCGCAGCCGCATGTGCGCCGAGTACGGCGCCCGGCTCTGCGGCAGGAGCACGCGGGCCTTCAGGGCGATCTCGAGCTGCTCTTCCAGCCGCGTCACGCGGGCGGAGTCTACTTCACGCCCCGGTAGACGTAGGCGGTGCCGAGAAGGAGCGGATGCGCCTCGGTGCGGCTGAACACTCCCGCCTCCTGCATCAGGGCGAGGAAGCGCTCGCCCGCGGGAAAGGCGGCGGCGGTGCGCGGCAGGTACTCGTAGGCGGCGCGGTTGCCGGTCAGGAGCCCGCCGACCAGCGGCATCACGCCCCGGCTGTAGGCGCGAAAGAGCGCGCCGAAGGCGCCGTGGGGCTGGCCGAACTCGAGCACGATCACGCAGCCGCCCGGCTTCACCACCCGCGCAAGCTCGCGCAGGCAGCGCAGCGGATCGTCCACGTTGCGGATGCCGAAGGCGATGGAGGCCACGTCGAAGCGGGCGTCCGGATACGGGAGCGCCAGCGCGTCCGCCACCGCGAACTGCACCTCGAGGCCCGCCCTGGCTGCCTTGGCGGGAGCGGCCGCCAGCATCTCGGCGCAGAAGTCGGTGCCGATCACCTCGCCGGAAGGGCCGACCGCGCGCTTGAACTCCAAAGCCAGGTCGCCGGTGCCGGTAGCGCAGTCGAGCACGCGCTGTCCGGGCGCCGCCTGCGCGATGCGCACCGCCTCCCTGCGCCAGCCCTTGTGCACGCCCAGCGAGAGCACCTCGTTGGCGGTGTCGTAGCGGCGGGCGATGGAGGCGAACATCTGCCGCACCTCGGCGCTCATCGGGCCACCGCCCGCCTGCGCTGCGCGGGGCGCCAGATCTCGCGTCCCACCGCCTCCACCACCGGGTTGAGCCGGCGCATCAGCTCGCGCAGGTCGTCGGGAAACAGCGCCTGCGCGCCGTCGCAGAGCGCCTCCTCGGGCCGGGGATGCACCTCGACGAGCAGGCCGTCGGCGCCCGCGGCGGCGGCGGCGAGGCCGAGCGGGACCACCAGCTCGCGGCGGCCGGTGGCGTGCGACGGATCGACGATGACCGGCAGGTGGGTGCGCTGCTTCGCCATCACCACCGCGGAGAGATCGAGGGTGTTGCGGGTGGCCGGCTCGAAGCCACGGGTGCCGCGCTCGCAGAGGATCACCTGATCGTTGCCGCCCGCGAGCAGGTACTCCGCGGCGAGCAGCCACTCGTCCACGGTGGCGGCGAGGCCGCGCTTGAGGAGCACCGGCCGGCGCTCCCGGGCGAGCGACTTGAGCAGCGCGTAGTTCTGCATGTTGCGCGCGCCCACCTGGAGGAGCGCCACGCCGTCGAGAGTGGGAAGGTCGGCGGCGTCCAGCACCTCGGTGACGGCGCAGAGCCCGTGGCTCTCGGCCGCGTCGAGGAGCAGGCGCACGCCCGGCGCGCCCAGCCCCTGGAAGCTGTACGGGCTGGTGCGCGGCTTGAAGGCCCCGCCGCGCAGCACGGCGCAGCCGGCATCCGCGACGGCCGCCGCGCTCTCCATCATCTGCGGCGCGTCTTCCACCGCGCAGGGGCCCGCCATCACCACGAACGCGGCGCCGCCCACGGCGAGTCCGGGCGCGAGAGCCACCCGCGTCCCCTGCGGCCGGCGCTCGCGGAGCACCAGCCGGGCTTCGTGGGTCATGCCCGTCTCCGTTTGCCGTCCGACGCCGGGGTGCGAATCTGTTGCATCAGAGCTTTCAGAATGTTTTGAAACAAGTGTGGTATAGCGGGCCCCGCAAGGGCGGGCAAGCACAGGAGCGCAGATGGCGTTGCTGCAGACAGCCACCTCGCGGTTGCCGGCGGCCTTCGCCGAGGTGGCGCGCGCTCCGGCGCAGCCCCCCGATGCCTACTGGGCGTATCCGGAGGGGGGTCGGCGCGCGGCGGCCTTCGGAGCGGCCGAGGTGCGGCAGGGTCCCTCGCTGCGCGCGGTGCTCGCCTCGCTGGAGACTCCCTCGGGGCTGCCCGAGACCATGCCGGGGCCCTGGTTCGGCGCGGCCGCGTTCTCTGGCGCCCTCGGTCCCGAGTGGCACGGCTTTTCGCCGCTGCGCTTCACCCTCCCCCGCCTGCTCGCCTGGAGCGAAGGGGGCCGGCACTTCGCCGCGGCGTTCGGCGAGGGGGCGGAGAAGCGGCTGGCGGCAGCCCGGCGGCGTCTCGACGGCGCAGACGGCCAGGCGGTGAACGGCGCCCTTCCCGGGAACGCTGCGACGAACGGACACGCCGGGCGCGTCCGGGTGGTGCCGCGGCCCGAAGACCGGGCGCGATGGAGCGCCCTGGTCCGCCGCGCCCTCGAGGCCATCTCCCGCGGATCGCTCGACAAGGTGGTGCTGGCGCGGGCCATCGACGTGGAGGCGGACGGGGCGCTGGACCCCGCGGCGCTCCTGCGCGCGCTGGAGTCGCGCTACCCCTCCTGCCGCGCCTTCCTGGTCCGCGGCGAGGGCGGCACCTTCCTCGGCGCCACGCCGGAGATCCTCTGCAGGGTGGAGGGCGAGCGCATCGAGGCCGACGCGCTGGCGGGCAGCGCGTCGCCAGAGGAGGCGCAGGCGCTGCCCGACAGCCAGAAGGACCTGCGCGAGCACCAGTGGGTCATCGATCACATCGTCGGCGCGCTCCAGGGAGTGGCCACCGACGTGCACCGGGCCAGCCGGCCCGACCTGCGCGCCCTCGCCAACGTGGTGCACCTGCACACTCCCATCCGGGCACGGCTCGCGCGCGGCCGCGGCATCGCCGACGTCGCGGCGGCGCTCCACCCCACCCCCGCGGTGGGCGGCGTGCCCGCAGCGGCGGCGCTGCGCTTTCTCGCCGAGCACGAGTCGCTCGACCGCGGGCTCTACGCCGGCGTGGTGGGGTGGGTGGGCGCCGGCCGCGCCGAGCTATTGGTGGCGCTGCGCTCGGCGCTGGTGCGCGGCAGCCGTGCGCGGATCTTCGCCGGCGCGGGCGTGGTTTCGGGCTCCTCGCCGGATGCGGAGTGGGAGGAGACCGAGCTGAAGGCGCGCGCGCTCCTCGACGCGCTCGGGGCTGCGCCGTGAATTTCAACCTGCTCTGGGCCGCCGCGGTTGCCGACGAGCTCGAGCGGGGCGGCGTGCGCGACGCGGTGATCTGCCCCGGATCCCGCAGCGCCCCTCTGGCGCTGGCGCTCGCCGGCCGCCTGCGCGCGCACGTGATCATCGACGAGCGCAGCGCCGCCTTCTTCGCCCTCGGCGCGGCGAAGCTGTCGGGGCGTCCGGTGGCGCTGCTCTGCACCTCGGGCAGCGCGGGCGCGCACTTCTACCCGGCGCTCCTGGAGGCGGAGGCCTCGGGCGTGAGGCTGGTGGCCATCACCGCCGACCGCCCGCCCGAGCTGCACGGCTGGGGCGCGCCGCAGCAGCTCGATCAGCAGCGGCTCTTCGGGACCCATGCCTGGTTCGCGGAGCTGGGCGTGCCCGATCCGGAGGCGCTGCCGCACCTGCGGGCCACGGTGGCGCGGGCGCT
>DASSQZ010000085.1:0-27390 GCA_035702105.1 Myxococcales bacterium
CACCGCGGTGATCACGGCGGCGCTCTACTGGTTCCTCGCCCGCACCGACATCGGCCACGCCATCCGCGCCACCGCCCAGGACCGCGAGGCCGCGCAGCTGATGGGCGTGAACGTGCGCACCATCAGCATCTTCGCCTTCGGCCTCGGGTCGGCGCTGGCCGGCGCGGCGGGCGCGCTGGTCTCGCCCACCTATTACATCTACCCGCAGGTCGGCGGCGCCTTCACGCTCAAGGCCTTCGTGGTGGTGGTGCTGGGAGGGATGGGCAGCATCGTCGGCGCCACCCTGGGCGGCGTGATCATCGGCATCAGCGAGTCCGTCTCCGCCACCTACTTCGGCTCGGGCATCAAGGACCTCTGCGTCTACGTGATCTTCCTCCTGGTCCTGCTGCTCAAGCCCTCGGGCCTCCTGGGAAAGAGCCGCACGTGAAGACGTTCGCTCTCTGGGTCCTCGCCGCGGCCGCCTTCGCGCTCCTGCCCCTCTGGCTGCAGAGCCCCTACGGCCTGCACATCTTCATCTCGCTCTTCATCGCCGTGGCGCTGGGCGAGAGCTGGAACGTGCTGGGCGGTTTCGCCGGGCAGTACTCGGTGGGCCACTCCGCCTGGTACGGGCTCGGCGCCTACGGGGCCTTCATCCTCCTGCAGGAGAAGGGAATCCCTCCCTGGGGGGGAGTCTGGATCGCCGTGCTCGGCAGCGTGATCATCGCGATGATCGTCGGCTGGATCACCTTCCGCCTGCGCGGTCCCTACTTCGTCCTCGCCTCCATCGCGGTGGCGGAGATCATCCGGCTCGCCGCGCTGAACTGGAAAGACCTGACCAATGGAGCGGAGGGAATCCAGCCCGCCGATCTGCCGCCCCTCAAGCTCGGCTCCTACGTGCTGGTCGCGGACTGGAACGGCAAGCTGCCCTACTACTACATGGGGCTTGCCATGGCGATCTTCTGCATCGGCGTGAACTTCGCGGTGAAGCGAAGCAAGCTCGGCTACCTCCTCCAGGCCATCCGCGAGGACCAGGACGCCGCGCACTCGCTCGGCATCCCGCCCACCTTCTACAAGAACTCCGCGCTGGCCATCTCCGCCGCCTGCACCGCCCTGGCCGGCAGCTTCGCGGCCTTCTACATCGGCTTCATCGAGCCCCAGCAGGTCTTCGGCATCGACGTTTCGGTGGACATGGTGCTGGTCGCGCTGATCGGCGGCGTCGGGACGGTGACCGGTCCGCTGGTCGGCGGGATCGTGCTGGTGGTCCTCAACGAGGGCCTGCGCGCCGCGTTCGAGCAGGGACATCTTCTCGTCCGTGGCGCGCTGATGATCATCGCGATTCTCATGATGCCCGACGGCGTGGTGGGCGTGATCGCGCAGCGGATGCGCAGGAAGGCAGCCGCACAATGACGGCGCTGCTCGAGGTCCGCAGCGTCAGCCGGTTCTTCGGCGGCGTGAAGGCCAACCAGGACGTGAGCTTCTCGGTGGAGCCGGGCATCGTGATGGGGCTGATCGGCCCCAACGGCGCGGGCAAGACCACGCTCTTCAACTGCATCACCGGCTTCTACCCGCCCTCGAAGGGAGAGGTGGTCTTCAAGGGCCAGCGCATCAACGGCCTCACCCCGGACAAGGTCTGCAAGATGGGGATGGCGCGCACCTGGCAGAAGGTGCGGCCGCTCGCCAAGCTGACCGTGCTCGACAACGCCGTGGTCGGCGCGCTCTGCCGCACCAGCTCGGTGAAGGAGGCCCGGGAGATCGCGCACGAGTACCTGCGCGTGGTGGGCATCGACAGGCGCGCCGGCGTGCTGGCGGGCGGCCTGCCCATCGGCGAGCGCAAGAAGCTGGAGCTGGCGCGCGTGCTCGCCACCCGCCCGGAGATGATCCTGCTCGACGAGGTGATGGGCGGGCTCAACCCCCGCGAGAGCGACGAGATCATCCAGCTCATCCTCGACGTGAAGAAGCGCGGCCTCACCCAGGTGGTGATCGAGCACGACATGAAGGCGATCGTCCGCACCTGCGACCGCATCGTGGTGCTCAACTCCGGCGAGAAGCTGGCCGAGGGGACCCCGCAAGAGATCGTCAACGACCCGCGGGTGATGACCGCCTACCTCGGAGACAGCGGAGGCGCCAAGGCATGAAGCCGCTGCTGGAGGTGCGCGACCTCGACTTCGCCTACGGCGACGTGCAGGTGCTGCGCGGCGTCTCGCTTACCGTGAATGCGGGCGAGATCGTCACGCTGGTGGGGAGCAACGGCGCCGGCAAGAGCACGACGCTGCGCAACATCTCGCGCCTGCTCCGGCCGCGCTCGGGAACCATGGTCTTCGACGGGCACGACCTCACCAGGCTCTCCTCCCACGAGGTGGTGGAGCTGGGCGTGATCCAGGTGCCGGAGGGGCGCCGCGTCTTTCCCGAGATGACCGTGCTGGAGAACCTGCGCATGGGCTCGTACGTGAAGGCCACGCGCGCCGACCGGCAGAAGAACCTGGAGCGCGGCCTCACCCTGTTCCCGCGGCTGCGCGAACGGGTGGGACAGCTTGCCGGCACGCTCTCCGGCGGCGAGCAGCAGATGCTCGCCATCGCCCGCGGGCTGATGGCGAGGCCACGCCTCTTGCTGCTCGACGAGCCGTCGCTCGGTCTCTCGCCGCTCCTGGTGCGGACCATCTTCGAGACCATCCGGCAGATCAACGCGCAGGGCATCTCGGTGCTGCTGGTGGAGCAGAACGTGTACCAGTCGCTGCGCATCGCCGCGCGCGGCTACGTCCTGGAGACGGGCCGCATCGCCCTCGAAGGTCCGGGCGCCGACCTCCTCTCCAACGCGCAGGTGAAGGCGGCGTTCCTCGGGGCCTGAAGATCTGTCCGGATTCACTCGCAAGGACCCTGCCGTTCAGGACAGCACAGACGCCCCCCGCCCGGAATGCAGAGCAGTTACGGTGGCTTCAGGCACAATCGACAGAGGGGGGGACGCCATTTTCGCACCGGTGAGCTAGCGTATCCACATGCGCCTGCAACCCATGGCCCTGGCGCTCTCCGTCTCCGGCGCAGCTCTCGCCGTGCCGGGTACGGGTCGCCCCGGACAGCCGCAATTCCTGCGCGCCTCGCGCAACGACGTTTCCGCCCCCCTCACGCTCCTCGACGCATCGCCGCGCCAGGAGGGATTGGAGGACGAGGAGCGCGGACCCCGGCCTCTTCCCCACCAGTTCGCCCTGGCGGCTCCGACCCGGGACCCGGTGCTCCAGGATGCTGCGGCGCCGCTCCTGGTGCCGCCGCAGATCGGCAACTTCGAGGGCATCGGCCTCGGCTTCCTCGGCGCCGGGACCAAGGGATTCGACGTCACCGGCCTGCCGCCGGATCCGCAGGGCGACGTGGGGCCGAACCACTACGTACAGATCGTGAACTCGAGCCTCGCGGTCTTCGGCAAGGACGGCAAGGCGATCCTCGGGCCCATTCCCACCCGCACCATCTTCGCCAACTTCGGCGGACCCTGCGAGACCCACGACGACGGCGACGGCATCGCGCTCTACGATCCGCTGGCCGACCGCTGGCTGGTGGCGCAGTTCGCCGTCGTCACCACGGGCGATCAGCGCTTCCACGAGTGCGTGGCCGTCTCCCGCACCGGCGATCCCACCGGGGCGTGGGCGCGCTACGACTACGTCTTCCGCGGCTTCAACGACTATCCGAAGTTCGGCGTCTGGCCGGACGGCTATTACGCCACCTACAACTCCTTCCCCGATCAGACCAGCACGCAGTTCGATGGCGTCAACTACTGCGTGATGGATCGGGCGCGCATGCTCACGGGCGATGCGGCGGCGCAGCAATGCATCCTCATCGGCGACAAGCTGGGCGGCCTCGTCCCCGGCGACCTGGACGGCTACCTGCCGCCGCCCGCGGGCGAGCCGAACACCGCGGTGGGCTTCGGGCGCGACATCCTGGCGCTCTACCGCTTCCGCGTCGACTGGGAAAATCCGCTCAACAGCTTCATCGAGCCCACCACCCTGGTGGTGGCGCCGTTTGCCGAGGCCTGCTTCGCCAACCGCGGCGGCGCCTGCATTCCCCAGCCCGGGACCGGATCGCCGCCGCTCGACGCCCTCGGCGATCGCCTGATGTATCGCGCCGCCTACCGCAACTTCGGCGAGCACGAGTCGATGGTGGTGAACCACAGCGTCACGGTGAACGGCGTGAGCGGCGTGCGCTGGTACGAGATTCGCGATCCCGCGGGGACGCCTTCGCTCTTCCAGCAGGGCACCTACGCCCCGGACAGCTCCTGGCGGTGGATGGGCAGCGCGGCCATGGACCGCGCCGGCGACGTGGGCCTGGGGTTCAGCCTGATCAACCCCTCGATGCCGGCGTCGATCGGGTACACGGCGCACGCGGCGTCGGATCCTCCCGGCGTGATGGGGCAAGGCGAGTCGATCGCGGTGAACGGAGGCGGCACCCAGGCCGTCCGCCTGCGCTGGGGCGACTACAGCAGCATGTCGGTCGATCCGGCGGACGAGTGCACCTTCTGGTACACGAACGAATACATTCCCACCGACGGCATCTTCAACTGGCACACGCGCATCTCCAGCTTCGAGGTGCCGGGCTGCCGCGCCGCCCCCGACTACAGCATCTGGCCCGACGAGCAGCAGGCGGTGGGCCGCGGGC
The DNA here is from genome assembly GCA_035702105.1 of Myxococcales bacterium. Classification (GTDB taxonomy): domain Bacteria; phylum Myxococcota; class Myxococcia; order Myxococcales; family 40CM-4-68-19; genus 40CM-4-68-19. Next base: position 4,618 of record DASSQZ010000085.1, read on the forward strand.
AGCAACCGGTCTCGGTGAAGCTGAACACGGCGCCGCTGCTGGCGGCGGCGGCCGCGCGGCAGCTCACCCTGGCGGTCAATTCCCTGCCCCGCGGAGTGACCGGCGCCATCCAGCCCACCACGGTGGCTCCCGGGCAGACCGCCACCTTGACGCTCACGGCGGTGGCCGACGCCGAGTTCGGCCGCGGCCAGGGCTACGTGGTCACCGCCACCTCGCCCGAAGGCATCGTCGCGTCCGCCTCCGGCGCGCTGGACGTCGTGGACGCGGACTTCTCCATGACTCCGGACAAGACCGAGGTGGTCGCGGTCTCCGGCGCCTCCAACACGGTGGGGATCACCACGCAGGCGCTCTTCGGAACGCCAGAAGTCATCAACTTCTCCGCGGAAGGCGTGCGCGAAGGCGTGGCGGTCCGCTTCGATCCACAGCGCATCACCGCCGGTCAGTCCACCACCATGATCGTGACCGGGGCCTCCGGGCTGCCCGCCAGCAGCGCGGCGGTGACGGTGGTGGCGGACGCGCTCTCCACCTCGCACCGGGCGGTCCTGCACGTGCGCGCGCTCTCGGCGCCCCGGGCACAGATCACCTGGCCAGCCGCCCAGCAGTCGGTGAGCGGCAAGGCGCAGGTGATCGCCGCCGCCGCCACCAGCCCCGCCGCCACCCTGCTCGGCATGGAGCTGCTGGTGGACGGCAAGCGGATCGACGGCGTGTTCGCCAACGTCTCGCCGGCGGTGCTCACCTGGGACTCGCACGTGGTCTCGGACGGCGAGCACCTGCTGGTGGTGCGCGCGACCGACAACCATGGAGGGCTTGGGCTCTCCGATCCGGTGGCGGTGGTCGTGCAGAACAAGGGCGATTGCGGGTGTTCGGGCACCGGAGGCGGGTGGGAGTCGCTCGGCCTGCTCGGGCTCCTCTCCACCCTGCGCAGGCGCCGCAGGCCATAGCCGCGGCTCCGCTTGCGAGGGCCTTCGCCCTGACGGAAATGCCGGTCAGTCTGGCGGGTGCGGGTCTGCCTCGATGCACGCGACGGCGCTGCGGGAGTAGGCGTCGCGGCGCGTCACCAGGGTCGGACGCGGCGGTTCAACCGGTTGAACCGGCTTCGCCCGAACCGCCCTCGGCCGCAGTTCAACCGGTTGAACCAGCCTGCGTCGAGGGCACACCCGCCGCCGCGGCGGATGCCGGGAGGATGGTTGCGCCTTCCGCCCCGGGTTCCCGGCTTCCTGAGTACGACCACATCGTTTCCGCGCGCCGCACCTCATCCGTGTCCGTGACCCGCGCGGTACCGTCCGACAACGTGACGGCCGAGGCGCCCTTGACTGACAGGCATTGGCCTCAGCGGGCGCTCTTTGCCGCGCCCGCCCAGGTCTCGGGGTGCTCGGCCTTCCAGCGCATCGCGGTGAAGATGCGGGTGCGGCCGCTCGGGTGATCGAAGAAGAACGCCTCCTCCAGCGGGCCCGGCTCGAGCTTGCGGTACTCGCTCAGCTTGAGCGCGGTCTGCGCGAATCCGTCCGGCTGGCGCGCCGCATTGAGACCGAAGATGTCCGCCTCCGACTCCGCCACCCGGACGATCGAGTTCAGCACCGGGGTGAGCACGAAGAGGTAGGTGGAGAGGAGCAGCGCCGCGAGAGGCAGGCCGGCCAGGTCGCCGATGCCGCGCACGCCCCAGCTCGACTCGAAACGCGCGCGCAGCCGCTCGAAGAAGAAGGCCACCAGCGCGAACCCGGCCACCAGCACGATGCCGAATTCGATCAGGCCGGTGTAGACGTGATTGAGCACGTAGTGCCCCATCTCGTGGCCCATCACCGCCTCGATCTCCGGCAGCGAGGAGCGGTTGAGCAGGTTGTCGTTGAGCGTGATGCGCTCGGTGCCGAAGAGCCCGCTCACGTTGGCGCTGATGCGCCTGGACTGCTTCGAGGCGTCCACCTCCCAGACCTCTCCGGTCTCGATGCCGTTGGCGCGGGCCAGCGAGAGGATGGGCCCGACCACCCGCGGGTCCTGCAGCTTCTTCGGGGTGTTGAAGAGCGGCAGGATGAGCACGGGCGCGATCACCGACCCGAACGCCGAGAAGGCGAGGCTCACCGCCGCTCCCCACATCCACCAGGTCCGCGGGACCCGGCGCACCACCGCGTAGAGCGCCGTCACCGCCAGCCCGCCGAGGATCACCCCGACGAGCAGTCCCTTCAGCTCTTCGCCGAGCCAGCCCGCGAAGGTCAGGTTGGAGAGGCCGTAGCGGTGCTCGCGAAAAAAATCGCGGTACACCGCCAGCGGGAAGGAGAGCACGCTCACCGCGACCAGGAAGAGCGTCCAGTACAGCGCCGTCTGAAGCGGCCGCACGCGCACGGCACGCTCGGCGAATTCACGCATCCTTCGCGACGCGCCGGACTGGAGCAGGAAGAGGAACACCGCCGCGCTCCAGAGGAAGTCCCAGAGCACGAGCCAGTAGCCGCCTTCGAAGTAGGCGTCGGACTTCGCCCGCTGCGCCGCGGGAAGCTGGTCGAGGTACGCCCGCGTCGCAGCGGCCGGATCGATGGAGCCCGAAGCTCCGCTCGCTGCCGCAGGCGGAGGAGAAGGAGGAACCAGGTTGGCGGGGGCGGCAGCGAAGAGGCCGGCAATGAGCAGGGGCAGCATGGGACGATGATATCAGCGCATGGTGGCAGGATTCAGGGTCGGGGACGAGTCCCTTCACCACACCTCGCAGCGCTCGGCGGGGCCGCGGACCATCGCGTCTCCCGCCTTGCACGAGAACGCCTCCTGGAACGCCGGCAGGTTCGAGAGGGGCCCGATCACCCGGTACTTCCCCGTCGGGTGCGGATCGCTCTGCACCATCAGCCGCTGCGTCTCGGGCCGCAGCGCATCCCCGCGGAACTGCCCCCAGGCGACGAAGAACTGCTGGTCCGGGGAGAAGCCGTCGCGCCCCGTCTCCGGGTGCTGCTGCAGCGCCTTGTGGAAGGCGACCCAGGCGATGCGCGCTCCGGCCAGATCGCCGATCGATTCCCCCAGCACCAGCTTGCCGTTGTGGTGGATGCCGGGCTCGATGAAGTAGCCGTCGAACTGGCGCACCACGCATTGCCCGCGCTGCTCGAACGCCTCGAGGTCGGCCCTGGTCCACCAGTTCCTCAGGCGGCCCTCCGCGTCGAACTGCGCGCCCTCGTCGTCGAATCCGTGGCTGATCTCGTGCCCGATCACCACCCCGATGGCGCCGTAATTGACCGCGTCGGTGGCGTCGAGATCGAAGGCGGGGGGCTGGAGGATGCCGGCGGGAAAGACGATCTCGTTGAGGAGGGGGTTGTAGTACGCGTCGCTGGTCGGCGGCGTCATTCCCCAGCGGCCGCGGTCGGTGGGCTTGCCGATGATGCCGAGGCTGTCGGCAACCACGAACCTGCGCCCCGCCACCACGTTCTCCCAGAACGGCGCGTCGCGGCGGATCTCCACGCCGGAGTAATCCTTCCATTTGTCCGGGTAGCCGATCTTGGGGTTGAAGGTGGCCAGCTTCTCCAGCGCCCGCGCCTTCGTCTCCGGGCCCATCCAGGTCAGACCCTCGATGATCTCCTTCATCGCCAGGAGCTCGTTGCGCACCAGCTCCTGCACCCTGGCCTTCGCCGCCGGCGGGAAGTAGCGCTCGACGTACTTGCGCCCGAGCGCCTCGCCGAGCAGCTCGTCGGCGGACTCGGCGCAGCGCTTCCAGCGCGGCTTCAGCTCGGACACCCCGCCCAGGTACTTCTGGTTGAAGGCGAACGACTCCTCGACGAAGGGCCTGGAGAGCCAGGGCGCCGCCGAGGCGAGGAGCTGCCATTTGAGATACGCGCGCCACGACTGCAGCGGGGCCTGCGCCAGCTCGCGGTCGAGCTCCGCCAGGAACCTGGGCTCGGCGACGTTGAGGTCTCCCTGCGGTACGCCGAGGTCGGAGTACTGCGCTGCCCAGTCGAAATGCGGCGTCATCGCCTGGAGCTGGGCAAAGGTCGTGGGGTGATCGGTGTTCTTCGGGTCGCGCAGGGCGACGTTGTCGAGCGACGCCTCGGCCAGCCGCTTCTCGAAGGCGAACACCGTCTCCGCCGCCTCCTTCGCCCGCGGCTCGCCCGCGAGGCGGAACATCCGCTCCACGTGCGAACGGTACTTCTCCCGCGCGTCCACGAAGCGCGGCTCGACCTTGAGGTAGTAGTCCCGGTCGGGCAGGCCCAGCCCGCCGGCAGCGATGATGGAGATGGTGCGGGAGGGCTGGTGGGGATCGGGGAGGCCCAGCCAGCCGAAGGGAGCATTGAGGTTGAGGCCCTGCAGCCGGCGGATGGCGGCCTGCACGTCCGCTCCCGACTTCATGGCGTCGATCTGCGCCAGCACCGGCGAGAGCGGCGAGAGCCCGGCGGCGTCGGCCCGCGCCTCGTCCATGCAGGAGGCGTAGTCGTCGCCGACGATCTGCTCCACGCTGCCCTTCGGCCAGTCGGCCCTCTTCGAGACGTCATCGAGGATCTGCCGGAGCCGCTCCTTGTTCGTCTCCCCCGCCTGCCAGCGCCGGCTCCAGCGCTGCATCGAGGGGGGAATGGGGTTGGCCTTGCGCCAGGCGCCGTTGGCGAACTCGTAGAAGTCGCCGCAGGGATCGGCCGATCGATCGACGTCGGAAAGCTCGACCCCGTGCTGCTGCGCGGGCGGCGCGGGCTGCGGGCCCCTGGGGCCGGCGCAGGCGGAGAGGACCACGGCGAGGAGGGCAGCCCGGGCAGTCTGGGTCATGTTCCGGCGCACTACGCCTCGCGCGGAGCAACATTTCAAGTGACGGCGGGCTCCCGGTTGCCTACGGTTCGCCGATGCATCCCACCCTCGGCGCGGGCGCGCCGCGGACACACCTCGGCAGCCTCTTTCCGCTGTGGAGCGTGGTCCCCTTCGTCGCCATGCTGCTCTGCATCGCGCTGCTGCCGCTCGTCGCCGGCCGCTTCTGGCAATACAACCGCAACAAGGCCGTGCTCAGCCTGCTGCTCGGGCTGCCGGTGGCGGTCTGGACCGCCTTCCTCGACACCTCTGCCCTGCTCCACGCCGGAGGCGAGTACCTGGCCTTCATCATCCTGCTCGGGGCGCTCTTCGTCATCGCCTCGGGCATCGTGGTGCGCGGGACGCTCGCCGGGACCCCCGGCCTCAACGCCGCGATGCTGGGCATCGGCGCGGTGCTCGCCTCGGTCATCGGCACCACCGGGGCCTCGATGCTGCTGGTCCGGCCGCTCCTGCGCGCCAACTCGGTGCGACGGCGCAAGGGGCACGTCTTCGTCTTCTTCATCTTCGTCGTCGCCAATGCCGGCGGCCTGCTCACGCCGATGGGAGACCCGCCGCTCTTTCTCGGCTTCCTGCGCGGCGTCCCCTTCGGCTGGACCCTGCGCCTCTGGCCACAGTGGCTGCTCGCCAACGCCTTCCTGCTGATCCTCTTCTACATCGTCGACTCCACCGTCTTCCGGCGCGAAGACCTCGAGGTGCCCGGCAATCTCGACCGGATCGCGGTCGAGCACCAGGTGCCCATCCACCTCGCCGGCACGCACAATCTCCTCCTGCTCGCGGGAGTGATGGGCGTGCTGCTCCTCTGCGGCAGGCTCGGGCTGCCCACCCTGGCGCAGGACGCGGGCCTTCTGGCGATGGCCGCCCTTTCCTGGGCCACCACCTCGCCGCAGCTCCGGGTGGAGAACGGCTTCTCCTGGTCTCCCATCCTCGAGGTGGCCGCCCTCTTCGCCGGGATCTTCGCCACCATGATTCCGGCGCTCGCCATCCTCAACCTGCGCGGAGCGCAGCTCGGCCTTTCTCATCCCTGGCAGTACTTCTGGGCCAGCGGCGCGCTCTCGTCCTTCCTCGACAACGCGCCCACCTACCTCACCTTCGCCTCGGCGGCGAGCGGCGCTACGGGAACGGAGGCGGCGGACCTGGGGCAGCTGCTCCTGACCCCGCGCGGCGCGGCGCTGCTCGAGGCCATCTGCGTCGGGTCCGTGTTCATGGGCGCGAACACGTACATCGGCAACGGGCCCAACTTCATGGTCAAGGCCATCGCCGAAGAGAGCGGCGTGAGGATGCCAGGATTCTTCGGCTACATGGGGTACAGCGCGACGATCCTGATCCCGCTCTTCGTCGCGCTGACCTGGCTGTTCTTCTGACCCGCGACGGACCGCTCAGTGCGTGACCGGCACCACCGCCGGCTTCGCCTCCAGCGGCGCCTGCATGAGCGGCGGCAGGACGGGCATCTTCATCCGGCGGAGCACGAAGTACGAGAGCGTGGCCGCGGTCAGGTCGAAGACGATGGCGATGGCGAACACCCCCGCCCAGCCGACCTTGGGCAGCGTGAACTTCGCCATGAACGGCGTCCAGGCGTGCGGCACCACGGTGAGGAACACGCCGTACAGCACGATCACCGCGCCGACGCTGAAGAGCGCGTCGTGCAGCCGCTTGCTGATGTGCATTCGCAGCACGGTCGGCGCGATGAAGTGCGCGAAGATCGCCAGGGCGCCTCCGATGAGGAGGAGCACGTCCGCCCGGAAGTCGAACGCCTTTCCGGCGGCGAGGGCGGACCCGATCGGGACCAGCACCGAGGCCGTGCCCTTGGCGGTGTAGAGGAAGCCGTAGTTCGCGGTCGCGTGCTTGCGGCCGAAGAGGTCGCCGCAGGTGGCGGGGAAGAGCGAGAAGATCTCTCCCCATCCGAAGAAGGTGAACGCGCTGAAGACCACGAAGGCGAGCGGGTTGTGCGCGAACTTGATGAGGACGAAGATCGCCACCGCCTCGAGACCGAAGGCGAGCGACATCGTCTTTTCACGGCCGATGTGGTCCGAGAGCCAGCCCCAGAACGGGCGGCAGACTCCGTTCACCAGCCGGTCGGCCGAGAGCGCGAACTGCAGCGCGGGCATGGTCAGGAAGAGGAAGCTGACGGGGATCTTGTTGACCTTGAAGTCCACCGCCATGGGGTTGAGCTGCGCCACCGCCATCAGGCCGCCCGTGGCCACCATCGTCATCATGAGATACATGAGCCAGAACTGCGGCGTGGCGGACATCTGCATCGGCGAGAAGTCCGCCGTGCTCTGCCGCTGCTTCACCTCGGGGGCGTGCCCCGCCTGGCGCCAGGTGTGGGGCAGCCAACCCGCCGGAGGCGCCTTGAGGAAGAGCGCCGCGACCACCACCACCGCGCCCTGGATGATGCCCCAGTTGATGAATGCGGCCTGGTAGCCCGAGTTGTTGATCATGTTGGCGATGGGCGAGACCGTGAAGGCGGAGCCGGCGCCGAAGCCCGCCGCGGTGAGGCCGGCGGCGAGGCCGCGGTGATCGGGGAACCACTTCATCGCGCTCCCGATCGCCGTCCCGTAGACGATACCCGCGCCCACGCCGGCGAGGGCGTAGGAGAGGTACAGCTCGGTCAGCGTCGCGGCGTGTCCGCTCAGGACCCAGCCGCCGCCGGCCGCGACTCCCCCGAGCATCACCAGGAGTCGCGGACCGAACCGGTCGACCAGGGCGCCCTCGAAGGGGACCAGCCAGGTCTCCAGCAGCACGAAGACCGTGAAGGTCACCTGGATCGCGGCCTGCTCCTGGTGCAGCGCCTTCTGCAGCGGCGGGACGAACAGCGTCCAGCCATATTGGAAGTTCGCCACTGCCACCATGCTCAGGATGCTGAACCCGAGAATGAGCCAGCGGTTGGAAAGCAGACCCTCGCCTTGAGGCCGATCAGCCGCGATCGCGTTCGCCATGGGCTGTTACCCCCTGCTGCTACGTTTAGGTGAAGAGTCGGTCGCCTACGCCGGCGGCCGATCCTCCTCGAGCTGCTTCTTGAATGGAATGACTCCAGGAACGATCCAGCGGTCCCACATCTCGTCCACCTTCGACTGGAAATAGGCGATGTCGTCGTCGGTGAAGTGCGCAAAGCGGCCCTGGCGGTTCAGGTAGTCGCGCACCGGGGTGCGCTTGAGCCGGCCGTCGGCGATGTCGCGGGTCTTGCCCACGAGCTTGAGCACGCCGTTCTCCACCTCGTAGAGGGGCCAGATGCCGGTGGTCACGGCCAGCTCACCCAGCTCGTGCGAGAGCATCGGATCATAGTCCCAGCCCTTCGGGCACGGATCCAGCGAGTGGATGAAGGTTGGGCCACCAATGGACAATGCCTTGCGGACCGAGTTCATGGCAAGCACCGGATAGGACATGTCCACCGTGGCTACGTAGCGGCACTCAGGGTGCCCCGCAGCCATCATGCCGGCCATGTTCTTCTTCCAGCGGTGATGCATGATGCGCTTCTTGCTGCCGGGCGGGCTGAAGGTGGTGTGCGCGCCCCACGGGGTGGATCCGCTGAGCTGGATGTCCGTGTTGGCGTACGACTCGTTGTCGTACATGAGGATGAGGCAGTTGTAGTCCGGATGCGTCAGCGTGGCGGAGATGGCGGAGATGCCCATGTCCGCCCCGCCGCCGTCGCCGCAGAAGGCGATGACGTTGATGGGCTCGTCCTTCATCTTGCCCTTGCGCATCAGCGCCTTGAGCGCGGCCGCGGTGCCCAGCGCCGCCGAGCCGGACGACCCCAGCTGCGTGTGCATCCAGGGCACGACCCAGGCGGTGGAGTAGTACGTGGTGTTGGCCACGTACATGCAGCCCGTGCTCCCGAGGACGATGGTGCGCGGCCCTGCGGCCTTCACCATCATCTTCATCACCAGCGCGGACTCGCAGCCCTGGCAGGTGCGGTGTCCCGAGGTGAAGTACTCCTGGATGGGCAGCTTCTTCACGCCCTTGAACGGGTCCAGGCGCTGGGTGGAGTGGAGGTTCACCAGATCGGCAAGCTCGCGTTCATTGATGGCCATGGTCTCTCCCCTTATTCCCGGACGCCGATCCACTGCGTCGAAGGCTGCGCCTTGCCTGCCGCCTGCGCGTACACGCTCTCGGTCATCTTCCTCACGTCGGCCAGGGTCACCTCGCGGCCGCCCAGGCCGCAGATGAACCCGAGCACCGCGGGCCGGTTCGCCACCGGGTAGAGCGCGGCGCGGACCTCGGTCGCGAGCACGCCGCTCGAGTGGGGCGCTCCGAGCGAGAAGTCGCGGTCGATGATGCCCACCGCCTTGAAGCGGGAGAGCGCCCTGGCGAGTTCCTCGGCGGCGAAGGGCCGGAACCAGCGCACGCGGATGAAGCCGACCTTCTTGCCCTCCTTGCGCATCTCGCGGATGGCCACCCGCACAGGGTTCGACAAGGTGCCCATCCCGACGACCACCACGTCGGCGTCGTCGGTCATGTACTCCTCGAAGAACGGGTTGCCGTAGTCGCGCCCGAAGACGCGGGCGAACCTCGTGTACGCCTCGCGGATGACCTTGGGCGAGTTCTCCATGGCGGCCGCCGTCTGCCGGCGGATCTCCATCAGCCAGTCCTCGTTGGCCTGGGGCGCCACGGTGATGGGGTTGTCGGGATGCAGGAGGAGGTCGCCGCGATCGTAGCGGGGCAGGAACTCGTCCACCTTCTCCTGCGAGGGGATCTTCACCAGCGCCTGCGAGTGGGTGAGGAAGGCACCGTCGCAGGAGATGGCGCAGGGCAGGAAGACGCGCCGGTCCTCGGCCACCTTGTAGGCGATGAGCGCGGTGTCGAGCGCCTCCTGCGCGTTGTCCACCCAGACCAGCTGCCAGCCGAGGTCGCGGACGGCGAGCGCGTCGTTGTGCTCCACCCCGAAAGCGCCGGGGTCGTCGAGCGCGCGGTTGCCGACCATGGCGATCATCGGGATGCGCAGCGCCGGCGTCACCGTCAGCGCCTCCATCGCGTACATCCAGCCCACGCCCGAGGACCCGCAGAAGACGCGGGCGCCGGCGGCGCTGGCGTGCTTGACGATCTCGAACTGCGAGTGCTCGCCCTCGGCGATGATGTACTCGCAGTCCATCTCGCCGTTGGCCACGAGCTTGGCGATGTACTGCATCACCGTGTCGTAGGGGCGGATGGGGTATCCGGTGATCACGTCGACGTCGGCGAGCTTGCAGGCCACCGCGATGGCCTCGCTGCCCGTGATCAGGGACGTCTCTTCAGCGGGCGGCCTGGCTTCCTGGGGCGGAACGATTGCTTCTGCCATGGTTGGTCTCCCTCAGCCCTGCCGGGCGATTTCGGCGGGAACTTCCTCTTCATAGTGGCCGCGGTAGCTGAATCCGTGAGAGCGCTCGGGCCGGTCCTTGATCCAGGCGGCGAGCGTGGACTCGTACGCGGGGGCGTCCTTGCGCCACGCCTCCCATTGGCTCTTGTTGTCGTGGAACTGCGACTCGTTCACCATGGTGATGCAGCCCTTCTCGGGGCACACCGCCTCGCACACCCCGCAGCCGCAGCACGCCTCGAGATCGGCGTCGTAGAAGCCTTCCGGAGTGACGTCGAAGACGGAGTCGGGGCACTGCAGCCAGCAGAGGGTGCACTTGATGCACTTCTCGAAGTCGACCACCGGCCGCATGGTGCGCGTCGCCCACTTCTTGAAGACCGCGTTGCGTCCCGGCTTCCATCCGCCCTCGCTGCCGGTCACCGGGTCGGTCACCGGCTTGCCCACCGCGATGCCGGGGATGGCGATGCCCTCGCGCATCTCGGTCCACTTCGGCATCACGAACGAGTAGGGCTCCTCCGGGTTGCCCTGGTCGGGCATCACCGTCACGCTGGTCAGCCGCTCGAAGGCGCGCCGCGCGGAGGTGGCCTTGAGCTCGCTCTTCCACTCCTGGCGGATGACGTCCTGCACCGAGCCGAGGCTGAAGAGGTCGGGCAGCACCCGGGCGATGGCGCCGAGGATGCGCACGTCGGTGTGGTCGTCCTTGTAGACCCAGAGCCCGGAGAAGCTCGCGCTCCCCTTGAGCACCGCCAGGCGGTAGGGCACGTCCTTGCGGTGGGCCATCGGGATGAGCTCGGCAGGCTCCTTGAGGGAGGTCACGATCAGCGTGCCGCCCGGCCGGGTGAGCTTGTTGATGGGCTGCAGTCCGTACCAGGCCCACGACTCCACGCCCTTGAAGAGCGTGTCGTCCACGCAGATGGTCACGTCCACGTCCTTGGGCTCGTATTTCGCCATGCCCTCCTCGAGCGTGTTCTCGTCGGTGGCGACGATGGCGAAGTACTTGGCGGGAATTCCGTTGCGCTCCGGGCTGTCGCCGTAGCGTCCGAACGAGATGCCGGGTTTTCCTTCCTTGTGCGCCGCGAGCACGATGGCGCGGCTGATGTTGGCGGCGAGCTTCTTCTGGAAAATGCCCCGATAGACGATCTCGACTGCGAAGAGACGGCTCATTCTTCCTCCCGGGATCACAACTGGCGCATCACGATGTCCTCGATCTCCTGCAAGTGCTTGTGGACCGCGGCCTCGGCGGCCTTGGGGTCCCGCTTCTGGATGGCGCGAAGGATGCGGCGGTGGCCGTCGAACGAGCGCCTGGGACGGCCCGGAACTTGGAGGGAGCGCGAACGGCTCTCGCGCAAGAGGTCCATGAGGACGTCGAGCACGCGCAGCACCACCGCGTTGCGCGCCGCCATGGCGATGGCGTAGTGGAACTCGGAGTCCTCGTCGACCGCCTCCTCGCCCCTGCGCAGCTTGGCCTCGTGCCGCTCGAGCACCGCGGCCATGTAGCGGACCTCGTCCTCCGTCGCGTTGGCCGCCGCCCGCGCCGCCAGGCCCGGCTCGATCATGCGGCGGACGTCGAGCAGGTCGGAGACCAGCACGCGCTTGTTCTTGAGCACGCTGGCGAGCGGGACCACCAGCGCGTCGGCGCTGAGGTCGCGCACCACCGTGCCGTGGCCCTGGCGCGGCTCGAGGATGCCCATCACCTCCAGCGTCCGCACCGCGTCGCGGATGGAGCTGCGGCCCACGCCCAGCTTCTCCGCCAGCTCGCGCTCCGGCGGCAGGAGATCACCCGGCTTGAGCGCGCCGTCGGCGATGAGGCGGCGGATCTGCTCGGCGACCTGCTCGTAGCGGCGGACCTTGCGGACCGTCTCGAACGTGTGGGGCGCTGCGGAGCGACCGGACGCGGGCATTGGTCTGACCTTTCGCAGGTCCGATCATCAGACCATTGCGGACAAGTCAAGTCAGGGCGCGAAATCGTCTCTGAGAATCAAGATCAGCGCTGTTCGACAGCCGACAGAAGCTTCGCCCGACGTCGAAGCGAGCGCTCGCCAGCCCATGCGCGCCCTCGGACGGCCCCGGCGGCCCGGGCAGCGGTCGCGGAGCACCGGCGAGCACCATGCGCCTCCGGCGAGGACCATGACCACCGCTCCTCCTTCGCCCGGGGTACAATCGGCCCATGCCCCTTTCCAGCGAAGAAGCGCGCAAGGTCGTCGATGCCGCACAGGCCCGGGCCGCCCGGATCGGCATCCACATCACGGTGGCCATCGTCGACGAAGGCGGGCTCCTCCTCGCCCTCGCGCGCATGGACGGCGCTCCTCCGATCTCGGCGCAGATCGCCGAGGCCAAGGCGAGCGGCGCGGCGCTCTGGCACCGCGACGGAGGCTCGCTCGCGCAGGTGGCGCAGGAACGGCCCGCCTTCTTCGCCGTCGTCGACCGGCTCGCGCGCATCCCGCTGGTGCCCGGGCTGGGGTCCACGCTCATCCGCCGCGACGGCCGCGTCCTCGGGGCAGTCGGCGTGAGCGGAGGGAAACCGGAACAGGACCTGGACTGCGCCGAAGCCGGGCTCAAGGCTCTCTGATCTGCTTTCGCGGCGGCTCTTGACTTCGACCCTGCCCGCGCTGTCTACAATCCGTCTGCCTCTCCAACACCTCTGCCGCCGGAGACAACGCATGCGAGCGCTCTTCGCAGCCGCCGTGCTGATGCTGGGCAGCATCGTCCCCTCCTCCGCCGCCCTGGCGCAGGCCATCGAGCTGAAGCTCGGGCACGTGGGCTCCCCGGGATCGCTCTTCGAAGTCTCCAGCACCGAGTTCGCGCGCAGGGTGAAGGAGAAGACCGGCGGGAAGGTGATCGTCCAGATCTACGGCTCGAGCCAGCTCGGCGACGACACCGAGCTGATGCAGAAGGTGAAGCTGGGCACGGTGGACTTCGCCCTGCCCTCGACGGTGATGTCGTCGGTGGTGCCGGCCTTCGGCCTCTTCGAGATGCCCTACCTGGTCAAGGACCGCGAGCACATGAAGCGCATCGACAAGGAGATCGTCTGGCCGATGCTGGTGCCGATCGCGAAGAAGGCCGGCTACGAGATCCTCGCCACCTGGGAGAACGGCTTCCGGCAGATCACCAACAGCCGGCACCCGATCAACGTGCCCGCCGATCTCGCCGGCATCAAGCTGCGCGTCCCCAAGGGAAGATGGCGGGTGAAGATGTTCCAGGCCTACGGCGCGAGCCCTTCGGCGATGGGCCTCTCCGAGGTCTTCGTGGCGCTGCAGACCGGGGTGATGGACGGGGAGGAGAACCCGCTCACGCAGATCTACACCTCGAAGTTCCAGGAGGTGCAGAAGTTCCTCTCCATGACCGACCACGTCTACACGCCCGCCTGGCTCGTCACCTCGACCCGCAAGTGGCAGGCGCTGCCGCAGCCGCTGCGCAAGCAGATCGAGGAGGCCGCGCAGGAGACGCAGCCGTTCGTCTACCAGGTGGGCGCGAAGATGGACTCGCAGCTCCTCGGCATGCTCAAGCAGGCGGGCATGAAGGTGAACGACGCGGACAAGCAGGCGTTCCAGAAGGCGAGCAAGCCCGTCTACGACGAGTTCTCCACCGAGGTCCCGGGCGGCAAGGAGATGATCGAGAAGGCCATCGCGCTCGGATCCCCGAAGTGAGCTCGAGCCGTGCCGCCTGGCGCCGCCGGGTCGAGCGCGTTCTCGAGGGGTTCACCGGCGCCTTGCTGGTGATCCTTGCCGTGGAGGTGCTGGCGGGCATCGCTTTCCGCGCCGCCGGCCGGCCGCTCGCCTGGTACGACGAGGTGGCCTCGGTGCTGCTCGCCTGGATCACCTATTACGGCAGCGCCCTCGCTGCGCTGAAGAAATCGCACATCGGCTTCCCCGGCCTGGTGAACGCGCTGCCGCGCGGCGGCCGGTACGCGGCGCTCGCCGTGCGCGAGATCGCGGTGATCGGCTTCTTCGTGGTGCTGGCCTGGCAGGGCGTCGCCATCCTCCGCGTGCTCGCGGGAGAGACGCTGGTGACGGTTGAGATCCCGGTGGCGGTCACGCAATCGGTGATCCCGCTGGGCGCCGCGCTCTTCGTGCTGGCGGAGCTGCTCAACCTTCCCGACATGGTCGTCTCCGCCTCCGGACGCGGCACCATCGTGGGCACCGACGCGAGCAGGGAGCTGTCGCACTGATGGCCATCCTCGGGCTCTTCGGCGCCGTCATGGTGCTGGTGCTGCTCAACGTGCCCATCGCCGTCTCGCTGGCGGTGGTGGCGCTCCTCGCCATCCTCCAGACCGGCGGCGTGGAGGCGCTCGCCAACGTGCCGCTGGTCATGTACACGGGCTCCACCAGCTTCCCGCTCATCGCCATCCCCCTCTTCATCCTCGCCGGCGCGATCATGAACGCGTCGGGGATCTCGCGGCGGCTGATCGCGCTCTCCTCCGCCGTCTTCGGCTTCGTTCGCGGGGCGCTGGCGCAGGTGACCATCGTCACCTCGATGTTCTTCGCCGAGATCTCCGGCTCGGCGGTGGCGGACGCCGCGGCGCTGGGCTCCATCCTCATCCCGGCGATGAAGCAGAAGGGGTACTCGAAGGAGTTCTCCGCCGCCGTGCTCTCGTCGTCGGCGACGCTGGCGGTGATCATCCCGCCCTCCATCCCGATGATCCTCTACGCGGCCATGGCGGACACGTCGGTGGTCAAGCTGTTCGTCGCCGGCATCATCCCCGGCGTCCTCGGCGGGCTTCTCATGATGGTGATCGCCTGGCGGTTCGCGCGCGTCTACGACTTCCCGGTCGAGGAGAAGTTCCGCTGGAGCCGCGTCTGGGCCGCGTTCAAGGACGCCTCCTGGGCGCTGATCCTTCCCGCGCTCATCCTCGGGGGCATCTTCGGCGGAGTGGTGACGGCCACCGAAGGCGCCGCGCTGGCGGTGCTCGCGGCGGTCGCCATCGGCGTGCTCGTCTACCGCGAGTTGAACCTCAAGGCGCTCTACGCGGCCATGATCGACGGAGTGGTGCAGACGGCGGTGGTGATGCTGCTCGTGGCCGCCTCGGCGCTGCTCGGCGTCCACCTCACCGAGATCCAGGCGCCGCAGAAGATGGCGCTCGCCGCGGCGGCGCTGAGCAACAGCAAGTGGGTGGTGCTGCTGCTGCTCAACGTGCTCTTCCTGCTGCTCGGCCTCTTCCTGCACTCGGCTGCCGCCATCATCCTGGTGGTGCCGGTGGTGATGCCGCTGGTGCAGGCGGTGGGAATCGATCCGGTGCAGTTCGGGATCATCATCACCATCAACCTGGGGATCGGGCAGCAGACGCCGCCGGTCGCGAGCGTGCTCACCGTGGCCTGCTCGATCGCCAACGCGGACATGTGGGAAGTGACCAAGGTGAACCTGTGGTTCATCGCGGTGCTGCTGCTCGTGCTCGGGCTGTCGACGTACGTGCCGGCGGTGCCGCTCGCGCTGGTGCGCCTGTTCTACGGGGGGTGAGGGGGGGGGAGGCGGCTGTTTCATTCCCGTCTCGGTTTCCGTTCCCATTCCCGCTGCCGTTCCCGTTCCCACTGCCATTCCCATTCCCATTCCCGCTCCCGTTCCCACTTCCCACGTAAACGTGAACGTGAACGTGAACGTGAACGTGAACGTGGACGTGAACGTGGACGTGAACGTGAACGTGGACGTGGACGTGGACGTAAACGTGCGGGGCACACGTCAATCGCAGGCTCGCGCCAGCCTTTGGCTGGCACTGCGCCTGCAGTTCCCGGCAAGCCCGCGCCTTTGGCGTGCTTCGAGCGACGGGTCGGGGTGTTCGTCATCGCCGTCTCCTTCGGTCTGGTGAAAGGAGACGGCGATGACGAACTCAGACTTCCTGCCGCACGAGAGGCTTCGGGCTTACCAGGAGGCGCGCATGCTTCTGGCTTGCGTTCGCGAGGCGGAGATTGCGGACTGCAGGCTCCGGGATCAGGCGCTGCGGGCGGGTACGAGCGTCTGCCTCAACATTGCGGAGGGGGCGGGGCGAACTGGCGGCGCAGACAAGGCGCGGGTGTTTGCGATTGCCCGCGGAGAGACCTGCGAGGCGGCCGCGGCCATCGACATCGCTCTCGTCGCTGGGTCGTGCAAGGAGCAGCCCGCCCTGGCCGCGGCACTGCACGCGCGGGCCGTCTATGCGCTGCTTTCGGGTCTGATCCGGCGCTTTTCCTGAGCGCAGCGAAGACAGCGGCTACGATGCCGGATCGAGGTGCGGCACCACTTCTTCGTGCGCAGGGCGCGGCTCGGCCTTCTTCCGCGAGACGAGCGCCACCAGGATGGTGACGTAGAAGATGCCCACGATGGCGCTGCCGGTGAACTCGAGGATGGTCAGCAACAAGGGTCCCCCTTGCGGCGTGGCTGCTGTTGCCGCACCGCTGGAAAAAGAAACCATCGTTCGGGGTGGGATCGAAAGGCCCGGGGCTCGCAGTTCCGCGCGTGCCGGGCGCAGGTGTGCCCGGCGCGCCACCCTTCGCCTACCCCTGCGCGGCCGCCAGGTGCTCGAGCGCGGCGCCCACGCCACCGCGGGAATGCGGCACTCCCGCGAGCGAAAGGCCCATCTCCACTCCGGAAAGCGTCCCGCAGAGCATCAGGTCGTTGAACCACCCGAGATGGCCGATGCGGAAGACCGTGCCCTTGAGCTTTCCCAGGCCCTGCCCCAGCGACATGTCGAACCGGTCGAGGATGACGGCGCGCAGCCGGTCGGCGTCGTGCCCCGCGGGCATGCGCACCGCGGTGAGCGCGGCGGAATGCTCGCGCTCGTCGGCGCAGTTGACCTCCAGGCCCCAGGCGCGCACCGCGCGGCGCGTGGCCTCGCCGTGGCGGGCGTGGCGGCGGAAGACGTTCTCCAGGCCTTCCTCCTGGAGCATGGCGAGCGACTCGCGCAGCCCGTAGAGCATGTTGGTCGCCGGCGTGTAGGGGAAGAAGCCGTTCTCGTTGGCCTGCAGCATCGGCGCCCAGTCCCAGTACGAGCGCTTGAGGCCCGCGCTGCGCGAGGCCTGCAGCGCCTTGCCGGAGACGGCGTTGAAGGAGAGGCCGGGCGGCAGCATCAGCCCCTTCTGCGAGCCCGCCACGGTGACGTCGACCTTCCACTCGTCGTGCCGGTAGTCCATCGAGCCGAGCGAGGAGATGGTGTCCACGAAGAAGAGCGCGGGATGGCCGGCGCGGTCGATCGCCGCGCGGATCTCCGGTACCCGCGAGCAGGCGGCGGTGGAGGTCTCGTTGTGCACCACGCAGACGGCGCGGATCTGGCGCTGGGTGTCGGCCCGGAGCCTCGATTCCACCAGCGCAGGATCCACCCCGCGCCGCCAGTCGCCGGGAACGAAATCCACCGAGAGACCGAGGCGCTGCGAGAGATCGCGCCAGAGCGTTGCGAACTGGCCCGTCTCGAACATCAGCAGGCGGTCGCCCGGGGACAGCGTGTTCACCAGCGCCGCCTCCCACGCGCCGGTGCCCGAGGCCGGATAGACGATCACCGGGCCGGTGGTGCGGAAGACGTGGCGCAGCCCCGAGAGCACCTCCTTGGCCAGCGCGGCGAACTCCGGGCCGCGGTGGTCGATGGTGGGCCGGTCGATGGCGCGCAGCACCCGATCGGGCACGTTGGTCGGTCCGGGGATCTGCAGGAAATGACGTCCGCTGTGGAGGAAGGGCATGGCTTATCTCCCGGTCCAGCGCGGCTTGCGCTTGGCAAGGAACGACTCGACGCCTTCCTTGAAATCGGCGCTCATGTAATTGCGCACCACGAAGTCGTCGCCGCCACCCTCTGGCGTCCAGTGGCGGACCACGCGCAAGAGCGCCTCCTTGGTGGCGCGCAGCGTGAGCGGCGCGTGCCCGAGCAGCGCTTGCGCCACCTCTTCTGCGCGCCGGTGGAGCCCGTCCTCGCTGGTCACCTCGTTGAGCAGGCCCGCGGCCCGCATCTCCTGCGCGTCCATGAGCCGGGCAAGGAAGAGGATGTCCTTGGTCCTGGCGACCCCGATCAGCGCCGCGAGCCTCGCGTGGTTGCGCATGGAGAGGGTGTTGCCGAGGGTGCGCGCGATGGGAAAGCCGAACTTCGCCGACGGCGTCCCGAGGCGCAGATCGCAGGCGGCGGCGATGCCGGCGCCGCCGCCCGTGCAGGCGCCCTGGATGGCGGCGATGACCGGCACCTGTACCTCCTCGAGCGCGTCGAAGACCGAGTCCATCCTCGCCTCGTACGCGATGGCGTCGGCGGGCGTGCTGAAGGCGCGGAACTGGGCGATGTCCGTGCCGGCGACGAAGGCCTTGTCGCCCGCCCCGCGGAGGATCAGCACCTTGACCCGCGCGTCCAGCGAGCGGCAGATCTCGCCCAGCCGCTCGTACATGCCGAAGGTCATGGCGTTGCGGGCCTCGGGCCGGTTGAACGTCAGCCAGGCGATGCCGGACTCCTTCACCTCGAAGAGGATCTCGCTCATGCCGTCTCCCGGATCACGCCCGACTTCGCCAGGGCGCCGATCTCGTCGACGGTATAGCCGATTTCCCGCAGCACCTCCGCGGAGTGCTCGCCGAGCAGGGGACCGGCGCGCGCCATCGTCGCGGGCGTCCCCGACAGGCGCATCGGCGAGCCGATCTGCTTCACCGGCCCGAGCTTCGTGTGCGGCGCCTCGGGAAAGAAGCCGCGCGCCTCCAGTTGCGGGTCGTGGAAGACCTGGTCGTAGGTCTGCAGCAACCCGCAGGGCACGCCCGCCTTCTCCAGCGCGTCCACCCAGTGCCGGGCAGGCCGCCCCATCGAAACCGCCTCGAGCAGGGGGATCAGCTCGCGCCGGTTCTGGTGGCGCAGGTGGTTCTTCGCGAAGCGTGGGTCGTCCTCGAGGTCCTCGAGCCCGAAGACGTCGCAGCAGGCCTCCCAGTTCCGCGCCGTGGTCGCGCCCAGGGTGAAGAAGCCGTCGGAGGCCCGCAGCGCCTGGTAGGGAGCGGAGGTCTGGTGCGCCGAGCCCAGGGGCCTGGGCACTTCGCCGGTGGCGAAGTAGCGGCCCGCCTCCCAGACGGCCAGGGACACGCCCGCCTCGAAGAGCGAGACGTCGATGAACTGCCCGCGCCCGGTGCGGTCGCGGACCCGCAGCGCGGCGAGGGCGGCGATCGCACCGTAGAGGGCGCAGGTGAGATCGGTCACCGGCACACCCACCTTGACCGGCGCCTTGCCGCCTTCCTCGCCGGTGATGGACATGAGCCCGCTCATGCCCTGCGCCATGATGTCGAGGCCGGGACGCTGGGCGTAGGGGCCGTCCTGGCCCCAGCCCGATGCGGCTACGTAGACGAGGCGCGGGTTGAGCCTGGAGAGCCGCGGATAGTCCAGCTCCAGATCGGCCATGGTGCCGGGCCGGAGGTTCTCCACCACCACGTCGGCGCGCGAGGCCAGCCGCCTGAAGATCTCCTTGCCCTGCGCTGCCTTGAGGTCGAGCGCCAGCGAGCGCTTGTTGCGGTTGAGGCGGATGAAGCTGGACGACTCGCCGTCGAGGAACGGCGCGGTGGCGCGCACGCCGTCGCCGCCGTCGGGGTTCTCGATCTTGACCACGTCGGCCCCGAGATCGGCGAGCTGCAGGGTGCAGAAGGGCGCGGCCATGAAGTTGCCGACCTCGAGCACGCGGAGGCCGGCCAGGGCGGAATCGGGCATGGAAGACGTATACCGGGCTTCGCTGGCGCGCAGCGCGCCGGGGCCGAGCGCCTGCCTGCTGCGGGACAGGACTTTCGGCCGCATCTTCTCTGCAGCGTGAACCGCGCGCAGCTCTTCATCGACGGACACCGGATCCTGCCGGCCCTGCTGCGCGACCTCGCGGAGGCGCGCCGCTCCATCCATCTGGCCATGTTCCTCTTCTTCCGCGACCCCATCGGCGAGGAGGTGGCGCGGGCGCTCGCGCGCAAGGCCGGCGAAGGCGTGAAGGTCCGGGTGCTGCTCAATCTGGAAAAGACCGAGATGGGAGATCCCTTCTCCACCGGCGAGAAGCGGATGATGCGGCACGACCCGAGCGTCCACCACGACCCCACCGACCCGGAGCCGCTCTGCGCTTTCTTGCGCGAGCACGGCGTCGAGGTGGTGGACACCAACATCGACTACGACAAGGACGTGCCCTCCGGGGACGCGAGGCTGCGCTCGCTCGCCGCGCAGATCCGCGACACCGTGGCGGTGGACGATCTCCACGTCGACCACCGCAAGATCGTCATCGTCGACGGGAGGGTGGCGTACTGCGGCGGCGCCAATGTCGGCGCGCAGTACCTCTACCACGAGCCCTTCGACCCCCTGGAGGACGCGCGGGTGGAAGGCGACCGGCGCAAGAAGCGCGGCATGCCCGAGCCCTGGTGGAAGTGGCACGACAGCCTGACCCGGTTCGAGGGGCCGCTGGCGCGCGAGCTGGACGCGCACTTCCGCGACCGCTTCATCCTCGACGGCGGCGAGGAGTTCGAGCCGGTCGAGCCGCTTGCGCCCGAGCCGCGCGGGCGTCCCATCGCCAGGGCGGAGGTGCTGCTCAACGAGCCCAACGACCAGCCCAACCAGGTGCGCGAGCGCTACCTGGAGCTGATCCGCTCGGCGCGCGAGTCGATCTTCATCGAGAACCCGTACCTCTACCACCCGGCCATCGTCGACGCGCTGATCGAGGCGAAGCGGGCGCGGCCAAAGCTCAGGGTCGATCTCATCCTGCCGGCGCGGCGCCACAACGACAACGCCTTCGCCCACGACGCCCAGCAGCACGCCTACAAGGGCTACCTGGAGGCGGGCATCGCGGTGCACGAGTACCAGAACCACTTCAACCACCTCAAGATCGCCGCCTTCGACGGGCGCTTCTCCATCCACGGATCCACCAACCTGAACTACCGCAGCCTGGAGACGGACAAGGACTTCGAGCTGGTGGTCTGCGTGGAGGACGAGGGCCTGGCGGGACAGGTGCTCTCGGAGGTGCGCGACGTGGACCTGCGCTTCTCGCGGCGCTACACGGGGCGCGACCTGCGGGGGCTGCGCGGCCGCTTCCGGGTGCGCACCCGCGACCCGCGCACGCTGCTGCTGCTCTCCAGGCGCGTGCTCTGACGTAGACTGGGGCGATGATGCTCGCCCTCGCGCTCCTGATCGCGGCGCCCCTCCCTGCCGCCGACGTCCTCCGATCGCTCCAGTCCACCGTGGCGCTGCGGGCAGTGACCCTCTCGCGCGACGGGAAGCGCGTGGCGTGGATGGAGAAGGTGCAGACGCCGGCCGGGCCGGCAGCCGAGGAGTCCTGGGTGTACGTGCAGGATCTCGGCGCCGCGCGCCCGAAGAAGGTGACGGCGGGGCGCGATGGCAAGGCGCACGACGAGGACGAGCCCGCCTTCAGCCCGGACGGTCAGTCGCTGGCCTTCCTTTCCGACGCGGAGCGCCGGCACCAGCCGCAGCTCTACGTGGCCGACCTGCGCACCGGCAAGGTGCGCCAGCTCACCCGGATCACGGGCCACCTGGAGCAGCCGCGCTTCAGCCCGGACGGCAAGACGGTCTCGGTGCTCTTCATCGCCGGCGGCGCCGACGAGCGCGGCCCGCTCCTGCCCGCATCGCGGCTCACGGGCGTGGTGCAGGAGCAGATCAAGGAGCAGCGCCTGGCGCTGGTGCCCGCCGACGGCAGCGGGCCGTTGCGGCCGCTCTCCCCCGCCGACCTCTTCGTCTACGAGTACGACTGGCGGCCCGACGGCGGCGCGTTCGCGGTGACGGCCGCGCGCGGCTCGGGCGAGGACAACTGGTGGTTCGCGCAGCTCTACGGCGTGGACGCAAGGAGCGGCGCGACGCGCCTGTTGCACGAGCCGGCCCTGCAGATCTGCCAGCCCACCTTCAGCCCCGACGGCAAGCGCATCGCCTTCATCGAGGGCCTGATGAGCGACGCCGGCTCGAACGGCGGCGACCTCTTCGTCATCGCCGCCAACGGAAGCGGCGAGCCGCGCAACCTGACCGCCGGCTACCGCGGCACCCCTGCCACGCTGCACTGGCTGGAGCCCGGGGAGATCCTCTTCGGCCTGCAGATCGAGGGCGACGCCGCCTTTGCCACGGTGCCGGCCTCGGCGAGCGCGCCGCCTCGCCTTCTCTGGCGCGGCAGCGAGGGCATCCACGCGGGCTGGCCGGTGGGCGCATCGTTCTCCCGCGACGGCGCCGTGTCCGCGGCGATCCGGGAGTCGTTCACCGAGCCGCCCGAGATCGTCGCCGGGCCCATGGGCGGCTGGCGCAAGGTCACGCGGCGCAACGAAGGGGTGCGCGTTGCTGCCGTCGAGGCGCGCAGCCTCCGCTGGAAGAGCGACGACTTCGACGTGCAGGGCTGGCTGCTGGCGCCCGCCGCTCCGCCCGCGGCGAAGGCGCCCCTGGCGGTGCCGGGCGCGAAGGCGCCCATGGTGGTCATCGTCCACGGCGGCCCCGCCAGCGCCGTGCGCCCCTCCTGGCACGACCAGGCGCTCCTGCTCGCGAGCCAGGGCTATTTCGTCTTCCTGCCCAACCCGCGCGGGTCGTTCGGCCAGGGTGAGGCCTTCACCCGCGCCAACGTGAAGGACTTCGGCTACGGCGACCTGCGCGACGTGCTCCGCGGCGTGGATGCCGTGCTCGCCAGCGCCCCGGTGGACCCGGCCCGCGTCGGCATCTACGGCCACAGCTACGGCGGGTACATGACCATGTGGGCGGTGACGCAGACCGACCGGTTCCGCGCCGCGGTGGCCAGCGCCGGCATCGCCAGCTGGCAGAGCTACTACGGGCAGAACCGCATCGACCAGTGGATGCTCCCCTACTTCGG
>DASSQZ010000086.1:0-36193 GCA_035702105.1 Myxococcales bacterium
GCGCATGAACCCCTGCACGATGATGCCGAGGAAGCCGGAGTACATGAAGACGAAGCCCACCTCCTTGGGGCCGAAGGGCAGGCCGTGCCAGAAGAAGCGGCGCTCGGCGAAGAGCGCGAACCCGGAGGTGAAGGTGGAGAACGCGAAGGTGAAGAGGAAGAACTCGGCGAGCAGCCCGCCGAGGAGCGGCCGGCGGAAGTACTGCACGTACGTGCCCCAGTCGAAGATCCGCAGGCGCTTGCCGCCCGGCGCCACCGGCGCCTCGATCTCCTGCTCGGCGCTGGCCGCCTTCTCGCCCTCGGGATGCAGCGGCACGCCGGGCAGGAGGAAGGTGGTGCCGAGGATGCTCAGGAACGAGAGCCCGGCAGCGCAGAGGATGGGCACGTGGAACCCGAAGTGCTTGGTCAGGTACCCGGAAGCGCCGGGGCCGATGAGGAACCCGATGCCGAAGGCGATGCCGATGACGGCGAAGGCGCGCGCGCGGTCCTTCGGCTCGGTGACGTCGGCGATGTAGGCCTGCGCGATGGAGAGGTTGCCCGCAGTGAGCCCGTCGATGATGCGCGCGAGGAAGACCACGGCGAGATTCGGGGCCCAGGCGAGCACGAGAAAGCCCGCGAAGGTGCCCATCTGGCTGGCCATCAGCACCGGCTTTCGGCCGATGTGATCGGAGAGCTGCCCGAGCATGGGGCCGGCCACCAGCTGGCAAAGGGCGTAGGTGCTGACGAGCAGGCCGACCACCGCCGGACTGGCGCCGAAGTGCTCCGCGTAGAAGGGGAGCAGGGGGAACATGATGGTGAGTCCGAGGACGTCCACCACCACGATGAGGAAGATGGCGAGGAGCGGAGATCTCATTGGAGCGCGCGCAGCCTCCTGCACGCGTCGTCGAGCACCTCGTCGTCCTTGGCGAAGCAGAAGCGCAGCAGCTTCTCGCCCTCGGCGCCGCGGTAGAAGGCGCTGCCCGGGACCGATGCCACCCGCGCCGTCTCCAGCACGTGCATGGCGGCGTCGCGCGATGCCCTGAGGCCCAGGCGGCTGCAGTCGGCGAGCACGTAATAGGCTCCCTGTGGAACGATGGGCGGCAGGCCCGCGGCTACGAGGGCCGAGCAGATGGCGTCGCGCTTGCGCTGATAGCCCGACTGCAGCTCGTCGAAGTACGACCGGGGTGCCGCGAATCCCGCCGCGGCGCCGAGCTGCAGCGGGGTGGGCGCGCAGACGTAGTCGAGATCGTTGACCAGGGTGATCGCGCGCGTCAGCTCGGGCGGCGCCACCGCGTAGCCCAGGCGCCAGCCGGTGATGCTAAAGGTCTTGGAGAGCCCCATGATGGTGACGGTGCGGTCGCGCAGGCCGTCCACCGTGGCGGGCGAGACGTGGGCGCGGCCGTCATAGCGGATGTACTCGTAGATCTCGTCGGTGATCACGAGCAGGTCGTGCTTCTTCGCCACCCGCGCCAGCGCCGAGAGGTCCTCCCGCGAGAACATCTTCCCGCTGGGATTGGAGGGCGTGCACACCACCACCGCGCGCGTCGCGCCGGTGATCGCCGCCTCCAGCGCCTCCTCGCGCAGGGTGAAGTCGGGCGGCGCGAGCGTGACGAACTGCGGGACCAGGCCCGAGACCAGCGCGGCGTTGAGGTGGTACCCGTAGTACGGCTCGAAGAGCAGAAGCCCGTCGCCCGGATCGAGCAGCGCGTTGAGGGTTGCGGCATAGGCGCCGCTCGCGCCCACCGTGACGCAGACCTCGCTCGCCGGGTCGGCCTCGATGCCGTTGTCGCGCCGCAGCTTCTCCGCGATGGCCCTGCGCAGCTCGAGGGTGCCCTCGGCAAACGAGTAGGTGCTGCGGTTCTCGCGGATGGCGGCGATGGCGCCGTCGCGCACCAGCGGCGGCGTGGGCAGGTCGCAGATGCCCTGGCCGAGGTTGATGCCGCCCACGCGCTCGCACTCGCGCGTCATGCGGCGGATGTCGGACTGCGCCAGGTTCTGGAGCCTTCGGGCGATGCGCATCGGGGTGGCGAGACTACTACGGCTGCAGCGGGTCCTGTAGGGGAGGATTGGAGACCAGGTCGCGCAGGGTCTCGACCAGGACGTCGAGCCCGCGGGAAAGGTCGGCGAGGGAGATCTGCTCGTCCACGTCGTGGCCGGGATAGGGCTTGCCGGGGAACCACATGCCGAAGGCGATGGCGTTGGGCAGCCGCTTGGCGTAGGTGCCGCCCCCGGAGATGGCGGGAGGCGGGCGCTCGCCGGTGGCGTGCGCGTAGTCGTCCATCAGCCTGCGCACGAGCTTCGCGTCGCGGTTGAAGACGAGCGGCTCGTCGCGGAAGTAGAAGTCCGCCGGAACC
Organism: Myxococcales bacterium; assembly: GCA_035702105.1. GTDB lineage: Bacteria > Myxococcota > Myxococcia > Myxococcales > 40CM-4-68-19 > 40CM-4-68-19. The sequence continues at coordinate 2,333 of DASSQZ010000086.1, forward strand.
AGGCGCGGCGAGAACTGCCGCACCTGGGCGAAGAGCAGGTCGCGCGACTGCGCTCCGCTCAGGGGCGGGGGACGGCGCAGGTTGATCACCAGCGCGAGCTTGCCCTGCAGCCGCTCGCTCGGGCCCAGGGTGGCCACGTTCACGTCCCAGCCACGCCAGCCCGGCTCTGCGTGCGCGGGCAGCCCCAGGGTTGCGCCGTGAAGGTCTTCCCCTGCGTGCGCTGCAAAGGCGAGCAGGTCCGCGAGCGCGCAATCGGGAAGCTCGGCCGCGGTGAGCCGCGCAAGCGAGACCAGCGCGTTGCGGCCGCCGGCCAGGTTCACTCCGGCGTGCGCCGAGCGTCCGTGGACGATCACGTCGAGCAGGTTCCCGTGCCGCCGCAGCTCCAGCCGCGTTCCCGGATCCGGCGTCCTCGCGCGCAGGCGCCGTTCCAGCGCATCCCACGACGGCGCGCTCCCGTTCCAGCGCAGGGTGACGCGGGCAATGTCCGGCACGATGCTGGGCGCCAGCCCGGCGCTCACCTCGCCGATGCTCCACGGCTTGCCCTTGCCGCCGTCGAGGTCGGAAGGCAGCACCGCGAGGCCGTCCCACGCCTTCTCGCCCACCACCCCGGGAAATTCGGAGTCGAGGACCAGCGTGTACGCGGGCGGCGCGTGGCCCTGGAGGTAGATGCCCATGTCGGACGAGCCGCTCTCCTCGTCGCTGCCCACCAGGAGGCGCACCGTCTGGTTGCGGGGCAGGTCGCGGATGGCGTGCATGGCGAGGAGCGCCTGGACGAGCGGGCCCTTGTCGTCGGCCGCGCCCCGGCCATAGACGACCCCGGCTTTCGATTCGCCGGCGAAGGGCGGCACCGTCCACTGCTTCTCGTCCACCGGCTGCACGTCGCCGTGCACCACGAGGCCCAGCACCGGCGCGCCTGCGGGGCCGGGCAGCTCGACCTCGGTCACCGGACCGGCATCGCGCGCGACCAGCCCGAGCGACGCCGCCGTGCGCAGGAGCCAGGCCTGCTGGTCGCGCCGCGCCTGGTCGTTGCCCGCCACGGTGGGAAAGCGGATCGCCTCCTCGAGCAGCGGCCCGAGGCGGGGCGACTCCTTCGCGGGCCGGGGCGCGGTGGCGCAGGCGGCGGCGAGCAGAAGCAGGGGGGTGCGCATGGGACGCGGAGATTAACGCCCCGTGGTGAGGCGCGCGAGCGCCGAATGCGTCACGCGGATCTGCCGCAGGAGGCGCCGCGCCGTCTCCGGAAGCCTCGCCTCGTCGAGATCGGGAAAGGGCGGCGGCGGCGTAGAAGCGCGGGCCGCGGCCGCCAGCCCGGCCAGCGTCTGCTCCATCCGCGCTCCCGCATCCGCCGGCGCGGGCGCCCTGTGCAGGAGGGTGATCGACGCGCTGATCCACCGCGCGTAGGCCACCAGCGTCATCAGCGGCTGCACGCGGTCGGCAGGTTGCGCCTCGCCGAGCAGGCGCTGCAGCGCGGCCTCGGCGTTGGCGGCGGCCAGGCCCACGCGCCTGCGGGTGGCCACGAGCGCGGCCTGGTCGCCCTTGCGCAGCACCGCGCCGAGATAGTCGCCATCGGCCTGGAGCAGCGCCGCGATCAGGGGCGGCATCCGTTCCAGCTCGCGCGTCGGCCAGAGCGTGAGCGCGCCCAGGAGCGCCAGCGCGCCGCCGGCCAGGGTGTCCACGATGCGCGTCCGGGTCAGGTGCGGACCGCCGCTCTCCGCGAGAAGAACGAACACCGGGGTGAGCAGCGCGGCGAAGGCTGCGTAGTTGATGCGCCGCACCGCCACCGCCATCCAGGCGAGGAAGAAGAGCACCGGCCCGAGCAGGGAGGGCCGGTGCACGGCGCGCGCGATCAGCGCCGCGAAGATGCCGCCCACCACGGTGCCGCCGACGCGCTGGAGCGCCTTCTTCACCGTGCCCACGGCGTGCGGCTGGAGCACGATGATGATGGTGACGGTCACCCAGTAGCTGCGCTGCAGGTGCAGGGCCGCGGCGAGGAGCGATCCGGCGGTGGCCACGATGGCGACGCGCAGCGCATGCTGCAGCTCCACCGAGCCGGGAGCCAGCGCATCGCGCAGCGACGGCCGGTGGTCGCGCGCGGGCAGGGCGCCGGCTCTCTGCGGGCCTTCGCCGCCGCGCTCCAGGGCAATGGCGGCCTCGGCGGCCTGCAGGGTGACGGTGGCGAGCCGTTCCACGAACGCGTCGATCTCGCCGCCGGAGGTGGCGGGCAGCGCCGGCTCCACCGGGGCGTGCTCCTCGCGGACCGCTGCGGCGAGGGAAAGCTGCGCCGCGGAGATGGGCAGGAGCGCCTCGAGCGCATCGCGAGGCGGCGGCTTGCCCTGCTCGATGCGGGCGCGCAGCGCCTCCGACAGCGCGGCCACGTCGCCGAGGGAGAGCTCGGCGATCTCGTAGAGCACGAGGAGCTGCAGGCCCCGTCCGGTTTCGCCCTGCAGGCCCACCCGCGCGGCGCCCAGCGCGTTGCGCGCGAGCTCCAGGTGTTCCCGGCAGCGGCGCCGGCGCGCGGCCAGATCCTCCCAGGCGGACGGCTCGGCGGGCCGGCCCGCCGTCTCGCGGACCGCGGCCACCAGCTCGCCGATGTCGGTCCAGACCGCTGCCACCGCCATGCGGACGGGCCGGTAGGGACGGAAGGGCCACACCGCCACCGAGATGGCGAGCGCGAAGAGGGCACCGGCGGCGAGCAGGAGGCCGCGCAAGAGGCTCGCCCCGTGCGAGGCCGGGTAGCCCTGGGTGATGCAGAACATGGTCAGCGCCAGCGCGCCGATGGTCGCGGCGGTGTCGCCGCGCACGCGCATCAGGCTGCAGAGCAGGGCGCAGGCGAAGAGGGCGGGCGCGGCAATCCACGGCGGCGATCCGAGGAGCCCGCCGGCCGTGGTGGCGGCGGCGCCGATTCCCGCGAACGTGGCCATCGCAGCCGCTCGGGCGCGATACGGACCGCCCGGATCCGCCAGCATCCCCAGCCAGCCGCCCAGGCCCACCCAGAGCATCTCCGGCCGGTGCATCCCCCAGCCCACCGCCAGCGGCACCATCATCGCGCTGGCGGTGCGCAGCCCCGCGAGCCATTGAGGCTGCAGCGTCTCCAGCACGAGCGAGCTGCGCACGTGCCCCGCGAGCTGCTCGCCCACCGCATTGAGGCTACGCATGGTCAACACCCTGGGGACACCCTGCGCGCTCCGCGCGGTGATGGTGTCCCCGTAACGCAGCCGCCGCACTCCCTGCTAGCCCTTGCGCACGACCATCTCCCAGACGCCCGGCGAGGTCTCCTCGGCGCGGATCACCTCGTTGCCCAGCTCCTCCGAATTGCGCTTGATGTCCGGCACTGCCGGGCGATGGTCGAGCAGCACCCGCAGCTCCGCTCCGGGCGCGAGGCGCGAGAGCGCATACTTCGTCCGCGCCCAGGTCAAGGGGCAGAGCAGGCCGCGCAGGTCCAGCGTGTCCACCGCCTCAGTGTTCCTGCGCCAGCAGCTCCTCGTACTGCTTGGCGGTGAGCAGTTCGCCGCTCTCCTTGGGCTGGCTCATCTCGATCTCCAGCATCCAGCCCTTCTCGTGGGGGTCGTCGTTGATGCCCTCGGGAGCCTCGACCAGCGCCTTGTTGACCTTGGTCACCTTGCCGGTGACCGGCGCGAACAGCTCGCTCACCGCCTTGGTGCTCTCCACCACGCCGAAGGGCTGGCCCCGGGTCACGGTGGCGCCCACTTCGGGCAGCTCGAGGTAGACCACGTCGCCGAGCTGGTCCTTGGCGAAGATGGTGATGCCCACGGTGGCGACGTTGCCGGCGATGCGGGCCCACTCGTGTTCCTTGGTGTAGCGCAGCGTATCGGGATAGTTGGCCATCTTCGAGCCTCGTCAGAATCGCCAGACGGCATCGCGGCCGTCGAGCGTCAAGGTGGTGCTGCCGAGCTGCTGGACGGACTTGCCCGCGTCGCGGCGCAGGCGCAGCCGCGCGGAGAGGATGCCGGAGCGGCCCTCCGCCGGCAGCGCGTGCACCTCCACGCCGCGCAGCCGCAGGGGGCGGGAGCTCCAGATGCCCATGTCTTCGGGACCCAGCCGCAGCTCGAGGGTGACCACCTCGGCGAAGAGGCCCTGCTCCCGCTCTAGCAGCTTGCCGCAGCTTGCCGCGTAGCGCGTCAGCGCGTCCGCCCGGGAGATGCCGGGATGCGCCGGCGGCTGTTCCGGATGGAAGCCGGCGAAGAACTCCGGCAGGTACTCCATCGCCCAGTCGGAGAGCGCCTCCATGCGCCGCGGGGGTTCGCAGAGCAGGAACCAGGACACCTCGCCCCGCGTGACCGTGCGCGGCTCCGCGCCCAGGGCCGCGGCGACCGCGCGCATGCCGCCGCGCTCCTCCACCGCATAGGCGATGCCCGAGGGTGCGCCGAACGATGCCGAGTCGGGGTGGAGCAGCTCGAAGTAGGTGCTCTCGCCGTACAGGTACAGGCCGGTATAGGTGGTGTCTTTCCGGACGGTGGTGCGCTTCTCCACCGCAGCGAACCCCTGCACGAACGCGCTCCCTTCCACCGCCGCGAACGTCGCCCGATCGGGCGTGACGTAGAAGTGGTTGAGCAACACCGGCGCAGCGGCGGTCACGACTTGATCTTCTCCACGAACGGCGTCTTCACCACCTGCGCCGCCACCGGCTTGCCGCGGATCTCCACGTCGAAGGCGTTGCCCTCCTTGGAGAGCGCCGCCGGCACGTAGGCGAGGCCGATCGGCTCCTTGAGCACGGGGCTCATGGTGCCGCTGGTCACTTCGCCCACGCGCTTGCCTTCCTTGAGCGCCGGGTAGCCGTGCCGGGCGATGCCCTTGCCGGTGAGCTTGAACCCCACCAGCTTGCGAGAGAGGCCCTGCTGCTTCTGGCGGATGAGCGCCTCCGAGCCGACGAAGCCGCCCTTCTTGTCCAGCTTGACGATCCAGCCCAGCCCCGCCTCGAGCGGCGTGTGCTCCTCGTCCATGTCGTTGCCGTAGAGGCGGTACGCCACCTCCAGCCGCAGCGAGTCGCGGGCGCCGAGGCCGCAGGGCGCCGCGCCCTTCTCCACCAGCGTGTCCCAGAGCTTGCGCGCTCCCGCGGGCGGCACGAACACCTCGAATCCGTCTTCGCCGGTGTAGCCCGTGCGCGCGACGATGCACCCGCGCACGCCGGCCACGGTGGCCTCGCGGAAGTGGTAGTAGCCCAGGTCCAGCACCCTGGGCTCGGAGAGCGAGTCGACGAGCCCGGGCGCGTTGGGGCCCTGGATGGCGATCTGCGCCCAGTCGTCGGAGCGCTGGCCGACGCTGACGCCCCCTCCGGCGCGGTCGCGCATCCACTCGAAGTCCTTCTCGCGGCCGCTGGCGTTGACGCAGACGAAGAGGCGCTCGGGCGAGAAGCGGTAGACGATGATGTCGTCGATCACGCCGCCCTTCTCGTTGCAGAGCGCGCTGTACTGCGCCTGGCCGTCCCTGCACCTGGAGAGGTCGTTGGTGACGAGGCCCTGGGCGGCCTCCAGCGCGCGCGGGCCTTCCAGCGTGACCTCGCCCATGTGCGAGACGTCGAAGATGCCCACGTCCGAGCGCACCGCGGCGTGCTCCTCGAGCACGCCCTTGTACTGCACCGGCATGTCGAAGCCGGCGAACTCGACCATGCGGGCGCCCGCCTTGACGTGTGCGTCGTAGAGAGGTGTGCGCAGGGCCACGGCTTGCCTCCGAAGAGGGCCGGGAACCTAGACCGCAGCGAGCGCGGGCGCAAGCGTGGTAGGAGCCGGGCATGCGCCTTCTCAACCGCGTCGCGGTGGTCACGGGGTCGTCACGGGGAGTGGGTCGCGCCGTCGCGCTGGCGCTCGCGCGCGAAGGCTGCGACGTGGTGGTCGCGGCCAAGACCGCCGATCCGCATCCCCGCCTTCCCGGGACCATCCACGAGACCGCCGACGAGGTGCGCAAGCTCGGGCGCCGCGCGCTCCCGGTGCAGTGCGACGTGCGCGAGTTCGCCCAGGTGGAGCGCATGCGCGACGCGGCGGTCGAGGCATTTGGCCGCATCGACATCCTCGTCAACAACGCCGGCGCCATCCACCTCGCGAACGTGGCCGACTTCGCGCCGGGGCGATTCGACCTGGTCTTCGAGGTCAACGTGCGCGGCGCGTTCCTCTGCTCGCGGGCGGTGATCCCGAAGATGCGCGAGCGCGGCTTCGGGCGCATCGTGATGATGTCGCCGAAGGTGTCGGTCGCGAAGGTCTCCGGCAAGGCGCCCTACCTGGTCTCCAAGATGGGAATGACCGTGCTCGCGCAGGCCATCGCCGAGGAGGAACGCGAGCACGGCATCGCCGCCGCGGCGCTCTGGCCGGTGACGCTGATCGAGAGCGAGGCCACGCGCTTCTTCCAGATGGGCAGCGCCCCGCAGTGGCGCCGGCCCGAGATCCTCGCCGACGCGACGGTGGCGATCTGCTGCGCGCCGCCCGGGCAGGTCTCCGGGCGCGCGCTCTACGACGAGGAGGCGCTCCTCGAGCTTTCCGGGGTGTCCGACTTCTCCGCCTACTCCGCAGTCGCAGGAACCACACCCGCGCCTTTCTGCCGCGAGATGGTTGAGTAAAAATACAGCGTACATGAATCGCGTCCCGATCGTCTTTCCCATCCGGTTCGCCACCGCAAGCGGGGCAGTGCAGACCACCACGCGCGAGCTGGCTCGCGAAGGCGTGTTCATCCGCTGCCTGGAGCCTCCCGCGCCCGGTACGCCGGTGCGCCTCAAGCTCTACCTGCCGGGCAGCCGCGAGCCGGCGCAGGCCTCCGCTCTCGTTCGCGAGCTGGCGGGTCCCGGCGCCGAGCCCGGCTTCTGGGCCCATTTCGTCGAGGTGCCGCGGCGCGACCGGACGCTGGTCGAGGACACCATCGCCCGCCGCGAGCGCGCCTCGCAGGCCACCCCCATCGGCGCCGTCGCGGTGCAGCCGGAGGAGCTGGAGGACCTGGACGAGGACCCGCGCCGCGCCTTCCGCCGCTACGAGTCGCGCTTCGCGGTGCGTTTCTCCACCGTCCAGGACTTCGTGCTCGAGTACGCAGCCAACATCAGCGCGGGCGGCGTCTTCGTGCACACGCAGGACCCGCCGCCGCTGAAGACCGTGGTCAGCATCGAGATGCAGCTTCCCGGCGCGGACGCGCCGGTCCCCGCCAAGGGAATCGTCGTGCACCGGGTCACGGCCGAGGACGCCGAGCAGCGCGGCACCCTGCCGGGCATGGGCGTGCAGTTCGTCGAGGCGGACGACGCATTCCGCGAAAGCATCGACGCGGCCATCGAGCACATCCTCGAGGCGGGGTAGGCCGCCGAGCAGCGACCGGACGACGATGGGGGTCACCACTTCCGAACGCCCCGCCAGTCCGGAAAGCAGCCGCGCAGGGACGGGAATACTGGATGCGAGAGCGTGCAGCTGCGATCAGAGAAAGAGGCGGAAGTTCAGGCTGAGGAACGGATAGACGTAGTCTCCGGGTTTGCCGGCGCGCTCCCCGAAGAGCGGCACGGAGAGTTGCAGCTCGATGGCAGCGCGACCCCAACGTCGGGAGCGACCCCACAGGTAGCCGGCCTGTGCGCCTGCGAAGGCGCCATCTCCGCCGAAATTCTCCCCGTCGAATTGGTCCATGGCGCCCAGGGTTCCCCCGACGTAGATGGAATCGCTGGCCGCCTGCAGGAAGCGATCGACGCGGCCCGCGATGCTCAAGGCGAACGTGGGGCTCCGAATCACGCCCGCCAGGGCTTCGACACCCCCCATCCAGTCGCCGAAGTCGTACGCGAGTGCCGCCGCCAGGGACACTCCCTGAGCGCCACCTGCATAATTCAGTCGCAGGCCCGGTCCCAGGTAGAAATGTCCTCCGGAAAGCGGGGGGGGCGGCGCGTCGGCCCGGCAAGGCGCTGTCAGCAGCACCGCGGCGGCGAGCAGGACCGATGTCACGCGAACCAAGCAGGCTCGAAGGAGGCCGGACATCGCGCTAGCGACCTTGGTGGCGAGGAGATGGCCACACGATCGACCGTGCGGGCATGCCGTTCGGCGCCGATTACCCGCGCTTCTGGAACCCGAAGACAAGACCGCGGGCGCGCACGTGATAGGTTCTGCGCGATGCGGGTCGATCTCGCGGTCCTGATTGAATCAATATGGGCGTTTCTCCTGCGGACAGCCGGTCTCTCGGCGAAGAGCCCTTTTGGAGCCATTGTCCGCGCAGAGCCACTCTGGTGGACCGGCGACGGACGTGTCAGAGGCGAGGATGCCGGGTGACACCGGGTGCGGATCGCCGCTTTTGTATCGGACCGGTTCAACCGGTTGAACTGCGTCGGGTGCAGCGGGGCGGACTGGAGCAGCCGCTGGCGAGCTTCAGCCGACCCGCGCTCCCACCACGCCCGCGTTCACCACTTCCGACCGGCCCGCCACGCCGAGGGCGCGGGCCGCGTCGCTCATCGCCCTGGCCACCTCGCGGGCCGTCTCGGAGGTGCAGAGCGCGCACACCGTCGTTCCCGCTCCCGACAGCGCCGCACCCAGCGCTCCGGACTTGCGCGCCGCCGCGAGCAGCGGCGGGAGCCAGGGCAGGAGCGTCGAGCGCGCGGGCTGGTGCAGGCGGTCGTCCATCGCTTCCGCGAGCAGCTCGAATCGGCCCTGCGAGAGCGCCGCCACGAAGAGCGCCGCCCGTCCCAGGTTGTGCACGGCGTCCTGGAGCGGCACCTCCCTGGGCAGCACCGCGCGCGCGGCAGAGGTGGCCAGCTCCTCGTCGGGAATGTAGAGCGCCGCGTGGAGCGGCCGCGCCAGCGCGATGGGGCAGGAGAGGATCCGCCCGTCGGCGCCGCGCACCGAGACCTGCGCGCCCCCGCGCAGCGAAGGCACCACGTTGTCGGGATGCCCCTCCATCGCGACCGAGGTGGAGAGCACGCCCTCCTCGCCCACCGCGCCGTCGAGGAGCGCGTCGGCCAGGAGCGCGCCCGAAAGCGCCGCGGCCGCCGACGATCCGAGCCCGCGGCTGAGGGGGATGGCGCTGTGGATGGACAGCTCGGCGGACAGCTCGCCGGGCTCGCGGCCGGCGCTGGCCGCGGCCCGGTGCGCGGCCTGGATGACCCGGTTGGTGGAATCGAGGGGCAGGCGGTCCACCCCGTCGCCGGAGAGCTTGACGATGCGCAGGCCCTCGCCGCCGGGAACCACCCGCACCACCAGATCGGGTCCGGAGAGCGCGATGCCGATGGCGTCGAACCCGGCGCCCAGGTTGGAGGTCGAGCAGGGCACCACCACCGTGAACGGATTCATCGAAGCAACCCCGGCGCGCCCAGCGCGCTCCGCGGTTGATCCGGAGAGCGCCTCACGTCTGCGCCTCGACGCGGATGCGAGCGCGCACGGCGCGGGTGGAGGGGAGTTGCGCGAGCTCCGTCTCGGCGCTGGCCAGCGCGGCCTCCGGCGCAGCGTAGGTGAGCAGCACCACCTCCGCGGCGCCCATGCGGCCGGGCTCGCGCTGGATGACGCTGGCGAGGCCGATGCGATGGTTGGCGAGGACCCGGGTGATCTGCGCGAAGACGCCAGGCTCGTCGTCGACCGCGAGCCGGAAGTAGCAGCGGGTCATCACCTCCGCCATGGGAAGGAGCTGCGTCTCGGGCCCGCTCTCCCGCGGCGGCGGCACCGGATCGCCCAGCGCCAGCCTGCGTCCCACGTGCACCAGGTCGGCCAGCACCGCGCTGGCGGTGGCGTCGCCTCCGGCCCCGAGCCCGCTGAACATCACCGGCCCGCACAGGTCGCCCACCACGTGCACGGCGTTGTACGCGCCGTCCACGCGCGCGAGCGGGTGGCCCGCGGCGAGGAAGGCGGGATGCACGCGCGCCTCCACTCCCTTGTCGGAGCGCCGCGCGATGGCGAGCAGCTTGAGCACGTAGCCCAGCTCGCGGCCATAGGCGAGGTCGCGCGCATCGAGCCCGCGGATGCCCTGGCGGTGAAGCTCCTTCGGCGTGCAGGACGCATTGAAGGCGAGCCGCACCAGCACGCAGAGCTTGTCCGCCGCGTCCACCGCGTCCACGTCGTCGCGGGGATCGGCCTCGGCGTAGCCGGCCTTCTGCGCCTTGGAAAGCGCGTCGTCGAGCGACTCGCCCGAGGCCATGCGGGTGAGGATGTAGTTGCAGGTCCCGTTGATGATGGCGCGCAGCTCCAGCACGCGGTTCGCGGCCAGGTCGTCGGTGAGCGGCGCGATCAGCGGGATGCCGCCGCCCACCGCCGCCTCGTAACGCAGCTCCACGCCGTGGCGGGCCGCGAGCGCGGCGAGCTGCGGGCCGTGCCAGGCCAGCACCCGCTTGTTGGCGGTGATCACCGGCCGGCTGCGCTCCAGCGCCGCGGAGATGAGCGAGCGCGCCGGCTCCTCGCCGCCGAGCAGCTCGATGACCAGGTCCACGTCGTCGGCGGAGGCCACCGCGGCCGGGTCCGCGCTCAGCCGATCCGCGGGCAGCGCGCGAGGCCGTGAGAGATCGCGCACCGCCGCCCGCTGCAGCACCAGCTCCGCTCCCGCCGCGCGGGAGAGGACGTCGTGGCGCTCGATCAGCGCGCGCGCCACTGCCTGGCCGACCGTTCCCACTCCGAGAAGCCCGATGCGAACCCGTTTCACCGCAGCGAGTCTACGACAGCGCGCGTCAAACGTCTTGCGCAGGAACCGCGGCTGCTCCTACAAGGTGGGTCTCCATGACCGGCGAAGTCACGATCTGCCAGAAGCTGGGCATCAAGGAGGGCCGGCGCGTCCTGGTCCTCGACCCGCCGGTCGGGTTCGTGCGCCGTCTCGATCCGCTGCCCGGGGGCGTGGGGGTGACGACGAAGATCGTCAGCCTCGCAGAGGTCATCGTGGTCTTCGCCTCCTCTCGCGCGGTGCTGGGTGAGCTGTTTGCCAAGGCCAGGCACGTGCTGGCGCCGCGCGGCTACCTGTGGGTGGCCTGGCCGCGCAAGAGCTCCGGCTTCTTCACCGACCTGGACGAGCAACTGGTCCGCGCGGTGGGCCTCGCGGGAGGGCTCACCGACAACAAGATCATCGCCATCGACGAGATCTGGTCGGCGCTGCGCTTCATCGAAAAGGAGCGCGACCGATTGCCGCTGCCGCGCGGCGCGGAGATGCCGGCGCCGCCCGAGGCGTGAGGATCGACTTCCGGCAGCGGGAGAACGCCATCGCCCGGGCGCTGCGGGCGCGGACGGCCCCCTTCGTCGATCTGACGCTCTCGAATCCCGGAGCGGCCGGGCTTCCCACCGGCCCTGCGGCGCTGCCGCCGGCGCCGCTCTACCAGCCGCATCCGCGCGGGCTCCCCGCCGCGCGCGAGGCGGTGGCGGCGCTCCACTGCGTGGCGCCGGAGCGCGTGCTCCTCACCGCCTCCACCAGCGAGGCGTACTCCTGGCTCTTCAAGCTGCTCTGCGACGCCGGCGACGAGGTGCTGGTGCCGGAGCCCAGCTATCCTCTCTTCGGTTTCCTCACCGCGCTGGAGTCGGTGCGCGCGGTGCCCTATGCGCTGCGCTGGGACGGAGAGTGGCATCTCGACGCCGGCGCGCTGCCCTTTTCGCCGCGCACCCGCGCCGTGCTGGCGGTGAGCCCGGGCAACCCCACCGGCGCGTACCTGAAGGAGGACGAGCGCGCCGCGCTCGCCCGGCTCTGTCGCGAGCATGGGTGCGCGCTGATCGTCGACGAGGTCTTCGCCGACTATCCCGCAGGGCCCGACCCGCGCCGGGCGCGCACTGCGGCGGCCTACGGCGACGTCCTCTCCTTCGCGCTCTCCGGCCTCTCCAAGGTGGCCGGGCTGCCGCAGCTCAAGCTGGGCTGGATTGCCGCCGGCGGCCCCGGCGCGGACGAGGCGCTGGATCGGCTGGAGCTGATCGCGGACACCTACCTGTCGGTGGGCACGCCGGTGCAGCTCGCCGCTCCCGCGCTGCTGGCGAACCGGCAGGCGTTCCAGCGCGCCGCGAACGAGCGCATCGCGCGGAACCGTGCCGCGCTCGCAGCCGCCCGCGCGGCGGGGGCGCCCTGGGACATCCTGCGCGCGGAGGGCGGCTGGAGCGAGGTGCTCTCGGTGCCGCGCTCCCGCAGCGAGGAGGACTGGACCCTCGCGCTGCTCGACGCGGGAGTGCTGGTGCATCCCGGGTACTTCTTCGACTTCCCGGAAGGCGCACATCTGGTGGTGTCGGCGATCGTGCAGGAGCACGACTTCGCGCGGGGCGCGGAGATCCTGGCCCGGGTGCTGGGAGCCTAGCGAGAGGCACCTGATGCAACAGCGTTGCATTTGTGCTACACGCCCGCGCGATGGACTTCTCCGCCCGAGCCGAGGCCGCCCTGCGCGCCCAGGGTGGCCGCATCACCCGTGCGCGGCGCGCGTTGCTGCAGGCCATCGAGCGCTCGCCGCGCGCGCTCGGGCCCCGCGAGCTGCAGCAGGCGCTGCTTCGCCAGGGCGTGCGAATGGACCGGGTCTCCGTCTACCGGAACCTCGGCGCGCTCCTCGAGCTGGGCCTCCTGCACCGGGTGCTCGGCTCCAATGCGGTGCGGCCCTGCGCGGAGGGCGAGCGGCCGCCGCGCTGCCACCACGCCATCGTCTGCACCGCGTGCGGCAGCGCCCGCGAGTTCCATTCCCGGGCGCTGGAGCGCGCCCTCGCCGAGGTGCGGCGCGCCACCCGCTACCACGTCCAGGGACACCTCCTCGAGCTGCGCGGGCTCTGCGAGAGGTGCCGCGCATGATCCTCGGCGCGCTGCTGGCCGCCGGCTCCGCGCTCCTCGGCGGCGCCATCGCCGTGCTCTCGCAGGGAAAGCCTGCGCTCCTGGAGCGGACGCGCACCTTCGCCTTCGCCGCCGCCGCCGGGGTGGTGGCCTTCCACCTCCTGCCCGAGGTGCTGCCCGCCCAGGGCCTCGTCGCGCTGCTCTGGATGGCGGCAGGCTTCTCGCTGCCCTGGGCGCTGGAGGCGGGCGCGCGCGTCTTCGGTCCCCGGCTGCTGCGGGGCCGCGGCCTCTCCACCCTGCGGGTCGCCGCCGAGGTGGGGTTTGCCGCGCTGATCTTCCATTCGGTCGCCGAAGGGCTCGCGCTCGTCGCCGCGCTCGCCACGCCACGGGGGAACCTCGATCTGGAGATCGCCCTGGTGGCCCACCATGCGCCGCTCACCGCGGCGGTGGTGCTTCCCTTCCTCGATCTGCGCGGGGTGCGTTCGGCGGCCGGCCGCGCCATCGCCATCGGCGCTGCCGGCGTGACCGGCGTCGTCCTCAGCAGGGCGGTGCCGGGCTTCAGCGAGGGCGCCTTCCTGACCGCCGCCACCGCCGCGACCGCCGGGGCGCTCCTGCACGTGGTGGCCGACGAGATCCGCACCCAGCGGTTCAGCTCGCGCCTGGACCGCGCGCTCGACCTCGGCGCCTGCGCCGCGGGCCTGCTGGTGGCGGGGCTCGGGGCGGTCCTGCACATGGGAGAACATGGAGCGCCGCCGGTGCTGGATTTCCTTCGCACGCTGTCCGGCGTCGCGCTCGCCTCCGCTCCGGCCCTGCTCTGCGGCGTGGTGGCGGGAGCGCTGCTCGCCTCGCGCACGCGCTTCTTCCGCTGGGACGCGTTCCTGCTCCTGCTCGTCCTCACCGGCCCGGCCTCGGCGGCGGCGTGGGCGGCGCTGACGGTGCTCCTCGCGCTGCCGGTGGTGCGCTTCCATGCGCTGGAGGCGACCGCGCGGCCCGTCTCCGACTGGCTGGCCGCGGCGGTCCGCGTCCGCGCTCCGCCCCTGCTCATGCTCTCCATCGCCGCCGCCGGACTCGACGTGAGCGCGCGCTCGTTTCCCCCCGGCGCGCCCGCGACCCTGGCGCTCTGTGTGGTGGTCGCGCTGGCGGCTCGGCTCGACGACGCCGGCGCGGCGCTGATCGCGGCGGTGCTGGTGCGCAAGGGGCTGGATCCAGGCCTCGCGGTCGCCCTGCTGGCGATCGGTCCCATCACCCGCAGCGCGCTGGTGCGCCTGCTGGCGGACCGGGGGCACATTCGCGCCGCGGCAGAGGTCGTGATCGCCTCGGCCGCTGCGCTCGGCATCGGCAAGCTGCTCTCGACCCTGGGCGCGCTGCGAGGAGCGCAAGCCACCGCGGCGGCGGCCCTGCAGCACCTGGGCGAGCCGCTGCCGGCGCAGGTCGCGGCCTCTCCGCTCGCGGCGGCGGCGGCGGCCCTCCTCATCGGCGCCGCGCTCGGGACGCTCTGGTCGGAAGGCGTTCGCGGCTGGTTTGCGCCGCTGCGGCACGGGCCGCGAACCATCTGATCGCCGCCGACCTCGCCGCCCCGCTGGGCCGGCATCGAGGAAGGTGCGGCGCAGGAGCGGCGAGGATGCAGGTCCCGCTCGCCGGGCCCGGCAGCGCCGGGCGGTTACAATGGGAACATGAAACGACTCGCGCTCGCCCTCCTCGCCCTGGCAGGCGCCGCGCTGGCGGCAGAGCAGTCGCTCAGCCTGCGCGTCGAGGGCTGGCACAGCAAGGGCGACGTCTACAAGACCGAAGCGGCGGTCCAGCAGGTCAAGGGCGTCAAGAACGTCTCCTCCGATCTCTCGAAGAAGTCGATCACGGTGAGCTTCGACGACGCGGTGGCCAACGCCGCGCAGATCCAGAAGGCCATCTCCTCCGCGGGGTACGTCAGCCACCGTTGATCAGGCGCACTCCCGCGGCGCCGCCCACCACGATGGTGGGCGAGAGGTCGAGGAAGAGCCCGTGATCGACCACGCCCGCGATGCCCTTGAGCGCGCGATCAATCGCGCGCAGGTCGGCTCCGGGCGGCAAGGGCGCATCGACGATGACGCCGCCGTTGTCGCTCGAGGCGCCCTCGCGCCGCGCGGCTCCCGGCAAGAGCTCCGCGATGCGCGCCAGCGTGCCCTTCCAGCCGAACGCCACCACCTCCACCGGCACGCCCCGCGTCGCGCCGAGGCGCGGCACCAGCTTCGCTTCTTCCACCACGATGATGCGCCGGCGCGCCGCCAGCGCCACCAGCTTCTCGCGCACGTGCGCGCCGCCGCCTCCCTTGAGGAGCTGCAGCGCCGGATCCACCTCGTCGGAGCCGTCGATCACCAGGTCGAGCACGGGGTGATCGTCCAGCGACACGAGCAAAAGCCCCAGGCGCGCGCACACCTCCACGGTCTTCTGCGAGGTGGGGACGCCGCGCACGCGCAACCTGCGCCGCGCCAGCGACTCGAGCGCGGCGTTGGCGGCGCGCCCGGTGCCGAAGCCGATCACCATGCCGTCCTCCACGAACTCCGCCGCGCGCTCTCCTGCGGCCCTTCGTTGCGACTCGGGATCCATCCGGCTCCTTTACAGGCCCACGAACTTGAAGGCGAACCGCGCGAGCCCGCCGACCGCCAGCATCACCGCAGGGTTGATCTCGAACCGGCTCAAGGTCAGCGCCACCGCCACCGCGATGGCGATCTCTCCCTCGCCGTTGAGGGTATCGCCGAGCGAGATCATCGCGGCCGCCATCAGCCCCAGCACTGCCGGCGTCAGGCCGCGCAGGGCGGCGCGCACCGGCCGGCGCGAGCGCACCCGGTCCAGCCAGGTGCCCGCCAGCGTCACCAGCGCGAAGGGCGCGCTGAAGATGCCCACGGTGGCCACCACCGCGCCGGCGGCGCCGTCGCGCACGTAGCCGATGAAGGTGGCGAGGAGCAGCACCGGTCCGGGCGTGAGCTTGCCGATGGCCACCGCGTCGGCGAACTGCCGCTCGGTGAGCCAGCCCTCCCGCGCGACCACCTGCTTGAGGTGCGGCACGATGGCGAACCCGCCGCCGTACGCGCCGAGCCCGGTGCGGAAGAAGGAGAAGAGGATGCGGACCAGTTCCGCATCCACCCGCGGCACGTGCAGCGCGATGCCGACCACCACCGCGAGCACGGTCCAGGTGGCCACCTTCACCTCGGAGGGCGGAGGCTTCGACGCCGGCGGGGCCGGCGGATCGGAGCTCTCCGCGCCCGGCTCGGCCTCCCGCGGCTGCTTCTCCATCGAAAGCGTCGCGCCCTCTTCGGGCAGCACCACCGGCGGCTCCCGCCGCCCCCGCCTCCGCTCCAGCGCGAAGAGCCGCGCCCGCTTGGTGCCGAGGTCGACGGCCAGGCCCACGCAGATGGAGAGCAGCGCCACTTCGCCGGGGGCCATGTCGCCCACCACCGAGAAGAGCAGCGCCGCGGCCGCGAGGCCCATCTGCCAGAGCCGCGACACCGCGCTGCGCGCCATCTTCAGGGTGATGGCGCCGATGATGCCCACCACCGCCGCGTTGAACCCGCCGAGCAGCGTGGCCACGTCGGGCGTGGCGCCGAAGTGGACGTAGAGGAAGGCCAGCACCATGACCAGGATCCAGCCCGGCAGCACGAACCCCACGTAGCCGAGCAGGGCGCCTCTCATCCCGCCGAAGCGCAGGCCGATGTAGGCCAGGGCGTTGGCCGCCGCTCCTCCGGGCAGCATCTGCGAGACGGTGACGGTGTTGGTGAACTCCCGCTCGGTCATCCAGCGGCGCCGAGCGACCACCAGCGCGCGGATGTTGGCCAGCACGGAGAGGCCGCCGCCGAATCCCACCACGCCGAGGAAGAGGGCGGCGCGGACGAACTGCGCGAGCCCGGGCCGCACCCGCGCCGGAGCGACCGGCGGCACCTGGATGGCGTGACCGTCCATGAAGTTCCAGTATAGAAGGTCCGGCGATGGCGCTGTTCCTGAAAGGGATGAAGATCGTGCACCGGGCCCAGGCGGGATGGGGCGTGGGGCACGTCCTTTCGGTGAGCGAGGATCCGCCCCGGCTCTCGGCGGTGTTTCCCGGCAGGCCCGGCGGTCCGGTGATGCTCTCCTCGCGCGATTCCGCGCTGGTTCGCTTCCGCTTCTCGCCCGGCGCCACCGCGCTCCTCGCCGACGGCACGCCGGCGCGCGTGCTGCGGCCGCTCTCCGGATCCGCGCAGGACCTCCATCGCTATACGGTCGAGGTGCCGGGCAGGAAGCCGCAGATCCGCAGCGAGGCGGACCTGAGAGCGCCCGTGCCCCGCGAGGGGCCGGCCGAGCACCTGGCGTCGGGGCGCTGGGGAACGCCGGAGGACTTCCACCTGCGCGCGGAAGCCGTGCGGCTGGACCTGGAGCGCCGCGCCGATGCGCTCGGCGCGCTCTTCGCCTCCCGCGTCTACGTGATGCCGCACCAGGTGAGCGTCGCCCATCACGTGCTGGCGGCGCCCCAGCCGCGCTTCGTCCTGGCCGACGAGGTGGGGCTCGGCAAGACCATCGAGGCGGGCCTGGTGCTCTCCGGCCTGTTGCACGCGGGCCTGGTCAAGCGCTGCCTGGTGGTGGCGCCGAGCCACCTCACCGTGCAGTGGCTCGCCGAGCTGTTCCACAAGTTCAACCTGCTCTTCACGCTGATGGACCCCGACCGCGCCCGCGACGACCGCGAGGCGGCGGACGCGGAAGCGCCCGAGGACGAGGGCTCGCCCTGGGCCCGCCACCCGCTGGTGATCACCTCGCTGGAATGGCTCTCGCGCAGCGCCCAGGAGGCGAAGATCGCGGCCGAGGCGGGCTGGGACCTCGTCATCGTGGACGAGGCGCACCACCTGCGCGGAGAGCGCGCGTACGAGGTGGCGCAGGCGCTGGCCCGGCGCACCTGGGGCCTGCTCCTGCTCACCGCCACGCCCTTGCAGCTCGATCCCGCCGAGTACCATGCGCTGCTGCGCCTGGTGGATCCGGCGCCCGCCGCAAGCGAAGACGAGCTTCGCGCCCGGCTCGCGCGGCAGGGCGATCTCTCCGCCGGGGTGCGCGCGCTCCTCGAGGGAGATGCGGGAGCGGCGGGACGCATCGCCGATCTCTTCCCCGACGACGCCGCCCTGCGCGAGCTGCGCGGGCCGGCGCTGCTCGATCACCTGGCGGAGAGCTATGGCCTCTCCGCGCGCCTGCTCCGCAACCGCCGCGCGGTGGTGGGCGGCTTCACCCCGCGGCGCCTGGGGAAGATCGAGGTGCAGCCCACCGCGGCGGAGCGCGGGCTGGAGGAGGACGTGCGCAAGGCGCTCGCTTCCGCGAAGCTGCCCTCGGGCGCGGTGCTGGCGTCGCTCCTGCGCCGGCTGGGCAGCTCGCCGCCGGCGCTGGCTGCGGGGCTCTCCAACATCGGCGAGAGGAAGCTGGCGCAGCGGGCGCTCTCGCTGGAGCAGGACTCCAAGCTCGAGGCCTTCCATGCCCTGCTCGGCGAGCTGGGCCCGCGGGAGAAGGTGCTGGTGTTCGCCGAGCCGCGCGAGACGGTGGAGTACCTGCGCGCCTCGCTGCAGAAGCGCCGCATCGAGGCGCTGGCCTACGCCGGCGACCTGACGCCCGCCGAGCGCGACAAGCTGGTGGCGCGCTTCCGCGACCCGGACGGGCCGCGCGTGCTGCTCTGCACCGAGCTGGGCGGCGAGGGGCGGAATTTCCAGCACTGCCACGTGCTGGTGAACTACGACCTCTCCTGGAGCCCGGCGGCGATCGAGCAGCGCATCGGCCGCATCGACCGCATCGGGCAGTCGCGAGAGGTGCGCATCTACGCCTTCCGGCCCGAAGGCACGCTGGCCGCACGCGTGCTCGACGTGCTCGATGCCGGCGTGGGCGTGTTCCGCGAGCCGGTGGGCGGTCTCGACCCGGTGCTGGAGAGCGTGGAGTCGGACCTGCTCGCGCTCGCCGGAACCGACGATCCGGCGCGCTGGGAGGGCATGGTGCGGGCGCTGGGAGAGCGGGTCTCGGCAGCGCGGGCGGAGGTGGCGCGCGCGTACGATCCGCTCCTCGACCGCAGGAGCTGCGACGTGAACGCGCTCGTGCGGCTCGCGACCCGGGGCGCGGCGCGGCTGGGCGCGCGCCTGCCCTCTCCCGCGTCGCCGGGCGATGCGCTGCAGGCGGTGGCCGCGCATCTGGAGCGGCGGCTCGAGACCGTGACCATCGAGGCCGCGAAGCGGGTCGGGCTGGCGGTGGACGTGGAGGTGGACGTCCTGCCCGGCCAGGTCTCGTTCCACGTGGGGCCGGAGCTGAAGGTGGATGCGCTCGCGGGCTTCGACCTGGCGGAGGACCGCACCGTGCTCGGGTCGTTCCGGCGCGAGGTGGCGGTCCAGCACGAGGAGCACGAGAGCTTCGCCACCGGCCATCCGCTGGTGGAGGCACTCTTCGCCTGGCTGCGCGACGGCGAGCTGGGCCGCTCCAGCGTGGCGCGGGCGCGGGTGCGTGGCACCTCCGGCGCGGCGCTCGACGCGCGCTTCCTGGTGACGCTCCCCGAGCCTTCCGATCTGGCGCAAGGCGCGCGGGTGCCTTCGCGGCGCGCCGCGCGGCACCTCGACGAGATGCTGGTGAGGGTGGTGGTGCGGCTCGACGGCCGCGGCGGGTTGCAGGTGGACGACGCGCTCGCTGCGCAGCTCGACTCGGCCGAGCTGGAGCCGGTGGGCGCGCCCGAAGGCGGACCGCCGGCGGCGTTCGTGCAGGCGGTGGAGCTGGCGCTGCGCCGCGCGCAGGAGGAGGCGCGGCGCAGGCTCGCAGAGGTGGTGGCGCAGGCGCGAAGGGGCGTTGCCGCCGAGAAGGAAGCCGGCCTGCGGCGCATCGGGCGCTGGCTCGCCCAGAGCCGGGCGCGCAAGGCCGACGCCGACCGCGTGCTGAAGGCCGAGGCGGCGGTCTACGACGAGGCCGCCTGCGCCCTCGATGGCGCGCGGCTGGAGCTGGACCAGGCGGCACTCATCCAGCTCGCCTGAAACCGGGCTCAGCAGGCGGTGGAATCAGGCGCTATCCTCGTCGCATGACCGCGATCCTCGACGAGGACATGGCCGCGCGCAGGGCCGCCTCGGTGCTGGCAAGGCTTGCCGCGCTCGGCGTTCATGCCGGCGACCGGATCGCGGTGCTGGCTGGCAACGGGAGCGCGTTCGTCGCGGCGCGCGACGCGGCCACCGCGGCCGGGCTGGTGCTCGCGCCGATCAACCCGCGCCTCGCGCCTGCCGAGATCGCCTGGATCGTCGGGCACGCGAAGCCGCGGGCGCTGCTCGTGGACGAGGCGCACCGCGGCCCCGCGCCGGACGGAGTGCCCATCGTCGAGCTGGACGACGCCCTCGGCCCTGCGATGGTTCTCGACCACGCGCGGATCGGCGCGACCATCCTCTACACCTCGGGCACCACCGGACGCCCCAAGGGCTGCTGGCGGACGGCGGAGCAGGAGCGCGCCCGCGCCGACGAGTTGCGCGCGAGCTATTCCATCGGCCCGGCAGACACTCACCTGATCGTCTGTCCGCTCGCGCACTCGGCGCCAGGGATCTTCCTGCGGGCCGCCCGTGCCGCCGGCGCGCGCACCGCCATCGCCGCGCGCTTCACGCCGGAGGGCTTCGTCGAGGACGTGCGCCGCCACCGCGCCACCGTCGTCTTCCTCGTGCCCACGCAGGTGTATCGGTTGCTCGCCATCGATCCCTCGCCGCGCCTCGAGTCGCTGCGCGCGGTGATCGTCGCCGGCGCGCCGTTCCCGCCGGCGCAGAAGGCCGCCTTCGCCGCCTGGCTCGGTCCGGGACGGTTGTACGAGTTCTACGGCTCCTCGGAGACCGGCACCGTCAGCGTGATCGGCCCGGCCGAGCACGCCGCCCATCCCGGCTCCGTGGGCCGGCCGCCTCCCGGCGTCTCGGTGCGAGTGCACGACGGCGAGCTCTTCGTCCGCTCGCCCGCCGTGATGAGCGGCTACCTCACCGGATCGGGCGACGCCGTCGCTCCGCTCGATGCGCGCGACGGCCACATCTCGGTGGGCGACCTCGGCACCATCGACGGCGACGGCTTCATCACGCTGGTCGACCGCAAGCACGACACCATCATCAGCGGCGGGTTCAACGTCTACCCCGCGGAGGTGGAGCGCGCTCTCGCCGGATTGCCCGAGGTCGCGGGAGCAGTGGTGTTCGGCGTCGCCGACGAGGAATGGGGACAGATCGTCGCCGCGGTGATCGCGCTGCGCGAACCCGGGAGCCAGGACGGCGCCTCGGTGCGGGCAGCGCTGCGCGGCCAGCTCGCCGGCTACAAGTTGCCGCGCGCAATCGCCTTCTGCGCGCCCGACGAGCTGCCGATCGGGTCGTCGGGCAAAGCGCTCCGCCGCGCCGCGCGCGACGCCTTCGCCGGGCGGCTCGCGCGGATCGCATAGGGCTACAGGGGGGATCGGAAGGTCAGCGAAAGCATCGCAGTCAGGGCATAGGCGGACAGATCCGACGCCGCGGGCCCGGCCCTGGTGCTGAACGGACGAAACACGCCGTTCCAGCCCGTCAAGGAGAGGTCCGCGCCAAGCCACAGGGATTCGAGGATCCGGCCGCGCACTCCGGCGGCGACCCTCCATGCCAGGGCCGCAGTGCCCGAAAATGGCGGATGGTCCTCGCTGTCGATCAGGTTGTTCTCCTGGAGCCGGATCAGATGCCCGGGACCGAGGCCGCCGTCCACGAAGAACTGGAAGTCGCCGCTCGAGTGCAGCCGGACGTCGACGAGAGCTGCCCATGCGGCGAAGGCCGGCTGGAATGGGAGCGGCTCGCCGCTTCCCTCCGGGCCGTTCGCCGAGACGAACGAGAGGGAAAGGCCGACATGATCGACGAAGTCCACCCCCGCTCGCAGCTTGAACGACGGCGCGACGTCGTACGAGAAATCGGCGAAGCGGTCCTCGTATGGGCGGGCAATGCCCACGCCGGCCTCCAGCTCGATTGCGACCGGAGTCGAAACTGCCGCCGCTGCAGCGAGGAGTGCCAGCATGATTCGCGCGGACTCCGGCGCGAGGCGAGCGGCCACTGGAGAGGCGCGCTCAACGGCCGTACAGCCGGCGGGCGTCGCTGGCCTGCCTCACCCGGCGCGACCAGTCGCGCTTCGGCGCGCCCTTGGTTCCGGCACGGCTCCACCTCGCAGGCAGGGTCCCTACCGCGCGTTGTAGGCCAGGCCCACCAGGGTGGTGAACCCCGTCTGCGAGCCCGTGCCCGAGGAGTCGAGCGCGAACTGCGGCCCGATGCGGACGCGCGCGGTGACCGCGAGGTTGTTGTCGATGAGGTACTCGCCGCCGCCGCCGAACTGCGGCCCCACCAGAAAGCCGGCCGGGTTGGTGAAGGAGATCAGGACCGGCACGTCGGCGCCCACGTCGAGGGTGAGCTGCGGGCTCACCTTGAATCCGGCCACCACGCCGATGGGCCCCCCGATGCCGAAGAGCACGCCGCCGTTGCCGTAGAACGAGACTCCGGGCTGCGCCTGGAAGGCGAAGGTGGTGTCGCCCATCGAGCCCAGCGTGTGCCGGTAGGGAACGGCGAGGTTGACTCCGACCACGTTCTCGGAAGTGCCCTCGAGGCCGTAGTTGAAGGCCACGTGCAGGCCCACGTCGGTGCGCTCGTTCACGCCCTTGAGCCAGGTGAAGCCGATGCCTGGCCAGCCCGCCTCGGCCTGCAGGATCGAGTTGCCTTCGCCGGCGGTGCGGCCGGCGGTGGCGCTCCAGTTGGTGTCGCCCGCGGGCGTGAAGGTGGTCTCCACCTGCGCGCCTGCTGCCAGAGGAACGAGCAGCGCCAGCGCGGCGGCCGCCACACTCCCCGAAATCCACCCCATCCGCATGTCGTCTCCCCGCTGCTGCCCTCGGGGATAAAGTTGGGTTCCACACGCCCGCAAGCAAGACCAGCATGATGTAGAGCGCCTTTTCGTCGCTTGATCTTCCGCGCTCGTCGGGTAGGTTGCGCGGCCGGATGCAGGTGCTCGCAGGAGACATCGGCGGCACGAAGACGCTCCTCGCCATCTGCGAGGTGCGCGCTCCCGCCGAACCGGCCGGCGCCCCCGCGATCGAGGTGCTGGCGAGCAGCCGCTACGACAGCCGCAAGTATCCGGGCCTCGGCGCCATCTGCCGCGCCTTTGCCGGCGAGGTGGCGCGGCCGATGCCCGAGTTCGCCGGCTTCGGCGTCGCAGGCCCGGTGGCGAACGGGCGCAGCCACACCACCAACCTCCCCTGGATCCTCGACGAGCGCGATCTCGCCCAGACCCTGGGCATCCGCGCCGTGCGCATGGCCAACGACTTCCGCGCGCTGGCGCTCGGCATCCAGGCGGTGAAACCCGGCGACCTGGTGACGCTCAATGAGGGCGTGCGCGATCCGAATGGTCCCTGGGCAGTGATCGGCGCCGGCACCGGCCTCGGCCAGGCCATCGCCGTGGTCGGCTCCTCGGGCCACCGCGAGGTGATGGCGACCGAGGGCGGGCACACCAGTTTCGCCCCGCGCACCGAGTTGGAGATCGGCATCCTCCGCTTCCTCGCCCAGCGGCACGATCATGTGAGCTGGGAGCGGGTCGTCTCGGGCGAGGGCCTGGTGAACCTGGCCGAAGGCATCGCCTACATCACCGGCCTGCACCTGACCGAGCCCCTGGCCGATCTGATCAAGCACGACCGCGCAAACGCGCCCGCGGCGGTGACCGCCGGGGCGCAGGCAGGCGATCCGCTCTGCAGGCACGCGCTCGAGCTGTTCTGCAAGCTCTACGGCGCCGAGGCGGGAAACTTCGCCCTCACCACCCTGGCCACGGGCGGCGTCTTCGTGGCGGGCGGGATTGCGCCGAAGATCCTTCCCGCCCTGACCGACGGCCGCTTCCGCGAGGCCTTCTTCGACAAGGGCCGCATGCGCCCGCTGCTCGAGCTGATGCCCGTGCAGGTGGTGCTGGACACCGAGGCCGGCCTCCTCGGCGCCGCCCTCCTGGCCGCAGACGAGGCGCGGCGCGCCTCCACGAACCGTCCCCCTCATTCGCCCACGAGCCCGCGATGAACCCTGAGCTGGAACAGAAGTGCATCGACACCATCCGCTTCCTCTGCGTCGATGCGGTGGAGAAGGCCAACAGCGGCCACCCTGGCATCTGCATGGGAGCCGCGCCGATGGCGCACGTGCTCTGGAGCCGGCACCTGCGCTTCAACCCCCGCGAGCCGCGCTGGGCCAACCGCGACCGCTTCATCCTCTCCGCCGGCCACGGCTCGATGCTGATCTACGCCATGCTCCACCTCGCCGGCTTCGACGTCACCCTGGACGACATCAAGTCGTTCCGGCAGTACGGCTCGAAGACCCCGGGCCATCCCGAGTTCCACGACACTCCCGGCGTGGAGGCCACCACCGGCCCGCTCGGGCAGGGCATCTCCAACGCGGTGGGCTTCGCGCTCTCGCAGCGCATGCTCGCGGCGCGCATGAACTCCGGCGGCAACTTTCCCATCGAGAACTTCGTCTACGGCATCTGCAGCGACGGAGACCTCATGGAGGGCGTGGCCAGCGAGGCCTGCTCCCTGGCCGGGCATCTCGAGCTCGGCAACCTGATCTTCCTCTACGACGACAACCTGGTCTCGCTGGCGGGCCATACCGAGGTGACCTTCACCGAGGACCGCGACAAGCGCTTCGAGGCCTACGGCTGGCACGTGCAGCACGTCAAGGACGGCAACGACACCGAGGCCATCGACCGCGCCATCCGCGCCGCGAAGTCCGATCCCCGCCCCTCGCTGATCAGCGTGCGCACCGTCCTCGGCTACGGCGCGCCGCACAAGGCCAACACCCACGACGCGCACGGCTCTCCGCTCGGCAAGGAGGAGACGAAGGCGGCGAAGCAGAACCTGGGCTGGCCGCTCGAACCCGCCTTCCTGGTCCCTCCCGAGGTGCGCGAGTTCTGGGCGGGCCGCATCGAGGAGCAGAAGAAGGGATACGAGGAGTGGCAGCGCAAGCTGGTGCAATGGCAGCGCGCCAACCCGGAGAAGGCGAAGCTGTGGAGCACGCTCGCCGACGGGCAGGTGCCCGAGGACCTGCCCGAGCAGCTCGCGGCGGTGGTCAAGGACGCCAATGCCCCGGAGGCCACGCGCAAGCACGGCCAGGCGATCTTGCAACGGGCCGCCCAGCTCGCGCCGGGCCTGGTGGGCGGGTCTGCCGACCTCGATCCCTCGACCTTCACCTACGTCAAGGACGGCGGCGACGTGCAGCCGGGAAGCTACGGCGGCCGCAACATCCACTTCGGCGTGCGCGAGCACGGCATGGGCGCGGTGGTGAACGGCTTCGCCTACGACGGGTTCTTCACTCCCTACAGCGCGACCTTCCTGCTCTTCGCCGACTACATGCGGCCGCCCATCCGCCTCGCCGCGCTGAGCAAGCTGCCCAGCATCTTCGTCTTCACCCACGACTCCATCTTCCTCGGCGAGGACGGGCCCACCCACCAGCCCATCGAGCAGCTCTGCTCCCTGCGCTGCATCCCCAACCTGGAGGTGTGGCGTCCCGCCGACGGCATCGAGACCGCCGCCGCCTGGGCCGCGGCCATCGCCCGAAAGGAGGGGCCCAGCGCCTTCGCCTTCAGCCGGCAGAAGATTCCCCCGCTGCGCAGGAGCAGGCCCGCCGACGTGCGCGAGGCGCTGCGCGGCGCCTATGCGCTGGTGGACGTGCCCGACCCCGAGGTGGTCATCGTCGCCACCGGCAGCGAGGTGGCGCTGGTGCAGGCCGCGCTCGCCGATCTTCCCGGCAAGGTCCGCCTCGTCTCCATGCCCTGCGTGGAGCGCTTCCTCAAGTGGCCGGGCGAGGAGCAGCGCAAGCTCATCCCGCACGGCAAGGCCCGGCTGGTGGCGGTGGAAGCCTCGGGCGGGCTCGACTGGTATCGCATCATCGGCGACGGCCTGGTGGTGGGCATCGATCGCTTCGGCGCCAGCGCGCCGGAGAAGGCGCTCGCCGACGCCTATGATCTCACGCCGTCCAAGGTGGCCGCCCGCATCGGCCGCTGGCTGGCGGAAGGCGCCCGCGCCAACACCAAGTGAGGAGAACGCAATGAAGCCCGCAGCCAGGTTGAACGAGTTCGGGCAGAGCGCGTGGCTCGACCTGATCGGCCGCAAGCTGATCCACGACGGCACGCTGCTCCGCATGTCCGCGGAGGACGGCATCAAGGGCGTCACCGCCAACCCCGCCATCTTCGAGAAGGCCATCGTCGAGTCCGACGAGTACGACGACCAGCTCTCCGAGCTGATCGCCAGGGGCAAGAAGCCGATGGAGATCTACGAGACCCTGGCCATCGCCGACGTGACCGCCGCCTGCGACGTCCTGCGGCCCACGTTCGATCGCCTGGGCGGCGCCGACGGCTTCGTCTCGCTGGAGGTTTCGCCCTACATCGCCGGCGACACTGCCGCCACCGTGGAGGAGGCAAAGCGCTTCTGGAAGGCGGTGGATCGCCCCAACCTCTTCATCAAGATTCCCGCCAACCCCGAGGGCATCCCGGCGATCCGCAAGGCCACCGCCGCCGGCATCAGCGTCAACATCACGCTGATCTTCAGCGTCAAGGTGTATGCGCAGGTCATCGATGCCTACCTCTCCGGTCTCGAGGAGCGGGTCGCGAAGGGCCTGCCCATCTCGCAGATCCACAGCGTCGCCTCCTTCTTCGTGAGCCGGGTGGACACGGCGGTGGACAAGCTGCTCGAGCAGAAGGGCAACCAGGAGCTGCTCGGGAAGATCGCCGTCGCCAACGCGAAGGTCGCCTACCAGCAGTACCTCGAGTCGATCGCGACGCCGCGCTGGAAGGCGCTGGAAGCGAAGGGCGCCACGCGCCAGCGGCCGCTCTGGGCCAGCACCGGCACCAAGAACAAGGCCTACAGCGACGTGATGTACGTGGAGCCGCTCATCGGCAAGGACACGGTCAACACCGTCCCGGTCGCCACCCTGCATGCCTTCAACGACCACGGCAAGGTCGCGGACACGGTCGGGCAGGGGGTCAGGGAAGCGCGCGCGCAGCTCGAGAAGCTGGCCGGGCTGGGCATCGACCTGGAGAAGGTCTGCTCCGATCTGACCGTGCAGGGCCTGCAGCTCTTCTCCAAGGCGCTGGATGCGCTGCTCCACGCCATCGAGGCGCGCGCCGCCGCGCAGGGCTTCGCCCGCAAGTCTCAGCTGCGCGAGAGCCTCGGCCGCCGCAAGGACGACGCGCAGAAGGGCATGAACGCCGCGCGGGAGAAGAAGATCGGCTCCCGCCTCTGGCAGCGCGACGCCGCGCTCTGGGGCGCGCAGAACGTGGCGAAGACGCGGCTCGGCTGGCTCGACTCGCCGAAGTTCGGCAAGGAGCATCTCGAGGACCTGAAGGCGTTCGCGAAGGAGGCGCAGCAGCGGTTCCGCCACTGCGTGCTCTTGGGGATGGGCGGCTCGTCGCTCGCGCCCGACGTGCTCGCGCGGGTGTTCGGCAAGCGCGAGGGCGGGCTGGACCTGCGCGTGCTCGACTCCACCGCGCCCGACTCGGTCCGCAAGGCGATCGAGGGATTCGACCCGAAGAAGACCCTCTTCGTGGTCAGCTCGAAGAGCGGCACCACCACCGAGGTGGACGCGTTCTACCGCCACTTCCGCAGCCTCGCCGACGACGGCAGGCAGTTCGTCGCCATCACCGATCCCGGCACTCCGCTGCAGAAGCGCGCCGCGCAGGAGGGCTTCTGGCGCACCTTCGCGAATCCGCCGGACATCGGCGGCCGCTACAGCGCGCTCAGCTTCTTCGGGCTGGTTCCGGCGGCGCTCCTGGGGCTCGACGTCGGCAAGGCGCTCGCCGAGGCGGAGCGGGTGGCGCTCGAGTCCTACGCGCAGGTGCCTCTCAAGGAAAACCTCGCCGTGCGCCTGGGCGCCATCGCCGGCGGGCTCGCCGCCGCAGGGGCCGACAAGCTCACCTTCCTCTTCAGCGACAACCTCAGGCCCTTCGGCGACTGGCTCGAGCAACTGGTCGCGGAGAGCACCGGCAAGCGCGGCCGCGGCATCGTCCCGGTCCAGGGCGAGCCGCACGGCAGCAAGGAGTCGTACGGAAGCGACCGCCTCTTCGTCTCTCTCGGCCTCGCCAGCGAGGCGCACGACATGAGCTATCTCGCCGAGGCGGGGCACCCCCTGTTGCAGTGGAAGCTCGCCTCGCCGGGCGAGCTGTTCGGCGAGTTCCTGCGCTGGGAGATCGCCACCGCCGCCATGGGCGCGGTGCTGGAGATCGACCCCTTCGACGAGCCCAACGTCTCCGAGAGCAAGGACAAGACCCGGGCGCTGATCACCGGCGGTCCGCTGCCGGCCGAGGAGCCGGCGCTGCGGTCGCAAGGGCTTGCGCTCTTCGCCTCCGCGGCGCACGCGCAGTCGCTGCGCAAGGCGGCCGGCGCGTTCGCGGCGTCGGGCGCCGATCCCGCCGCGGGCTGGATCGCGGCGCACCTCGCGCTCGCCAACCCGTCCGACTACGTCAGCCTCCAGGTCTACATGCCGCAGGGACCCGAGCTGGAGAAGAACCTCAACGGCGTCCAGGGCGGCATCCGCAACGCCACCCAGCGCGCCTGCACGCTGGGCTTCGGACCGCGCTTTCTCCACTCCACCGGCCAGCTGCACAAGGGCGGAGCGAACACCGGCGTCTTCCTCCAGATCACCAGCAGCGGCGGCGAGGACCTGCCCATCCCCGGCCTCTCCTATTCGTTCGCGACGCTGTTCGCCGCGCAGGCGCGGGGAGACCTGGAGGTGCTGCAGGCGCATGGCCGCCGCGCCCTGCGCATCCACAGCGAGGACGGCGACGCCGGCAAGGTCGTCCAGACGCTGCACGCGGCGGTCAAGCTGCTTTCGCACAGGTAAAGGAGCCGCCGATGCAGCTCGCGATGCTGGGACTGGGAAAGATGGGCGGCAACATGGTGCAGCGCCTGCTCAAGGGCGGGCACCGGGTGGTCGCCTACGACGTGGACCCTCGCCGCGCCACCGAGCTCGCCGCCCTGGGCGCGGCTCCGGCTACCACCCTCGACGAGGTGTTCGCCGCGCTCCAGCCGCCGCGCGTCTGCTGGTCCATGGTGCCGGCGGGAAGGATCACCGAGGAGCTGGTGCATTCGCTCGCCACGCGGATGTCCCGCGGCGACGTCATCGTCGACGGCGGCAACTCCAACTTCAAGGACTCGATGCGCAGGGCGCGGGAGCTCGCCGAGCGCGGCATCCACTTCTGCGACGCCGGCACCAGCGGCGGCGTGTGGGGGCTGGAGAACGGGTACTGCCTGATGGTGGGCGGCGCCAGGGAGGCCTACGCCACCATCCTTCCCGCGCTGCAGACGCTCGCCCCCGAGGGCGGGCTCCTGCACACCGGACCTGCGGGCAGCGGCCACTTCACCAAGATGGTGCACAACGGCATCGAGTACGGGCTGATGACCGCGTACGCGGAAGGCTTCGAGATCCTCAAGACCTCGCCCTTCGGCGGCCTGGACCTGCCCGCCATCGCCGGCATCTGGCGCTACGGCAGCGTGGTGCGCTCCTGGCTTCTCGAGCTCCTCCACGATGCGCTGCAGAAAGACCCCACGCTCTCGGGCCTGCGCGGCTACGTCGAGGACAGCGGCGAGGGCCGCTGGACGGTGCAGGCGGCCATCGACCAGAACGTGCCCGCGCCGGTGATCACGCTGGCCTTGCAGATGCGCATCGCCTCGCGCCAGAGCGAGAGCTTCAGCGCCAAGGTGCAGGCCGCCCTGCGCAACGAGTTCGGCGGCCACGCCGTGAAGAAGAGCTGACCTTGCCGTACGCGCCCGAACACGACGAGGTGCCGAACCCGCTGCGGCCGGGCCTGCGCGTGGAGGCGCCGCCCGAGCCCTGCGCGATGGTCATCTTCGGCGCGAGCGGCGACCTGGCGCACCGCAAGCTGGTGCCGGCGCTCTACAACCTGGCGCTCGGGGCGTACCTGCCGGCGGCGTTCGGCATCGTCGGCGTCTCCAAGAGCCCCTACGCCCACGACGAGTTTGCCCGCGACATGCGCGAGGCGGTGGGAAGGTTCTCGCGCCAGAAGCCGGTCGACGCGGAGGTGTGGCAGGACTTCGCCGCCGGGATCCGCTACGTGGCGGGCTCCTTCGACGACGCCGGCACCTTCGCGCGGCTGCGCGCCCAACTCGAGGAGCTGGACCAGAACCGCTCCACCCGCGGCAACCGGCTCTACTACTTCGCCACCCCGCCCAGCACCTTCCCCACGCTGCTCAGGCAGCTCAAGGGCGCAGGGCTGATCAACTCCCCGCTCGATACCGCCTTCACCCGGGTGGTGATCGAGAAGCCCTTCGGCCGCGATCCGGCGAGCGCGCGGGCGTTGAACCGGCTGGTGCAGGAGACCTGCGACGAGAAGCAGGTCTTCCGCATCGATCATTACCTGGGCAAGGAGACCGTCCAGAACCTCCTCGTCCTGCGCTTCGCCAACTCGATCTTCGAGCCGATCTGGAACCGCCGCTACGTGGACCACGTGGAGATCACCGCCGGAGAGGAGCTGGGCATCGAGGCCCGCGGCCGCTACTACGAGGAGGCCGGGATCCTGCGCGACATGCTGCAGAACCACGTGCTGCAGCTCGTCTGCCTCTCCGCCATGGAGCCGCCGGTGGCCTTCGACGCCGACGCGGTGCGCGACGAGAAGATCAAGGTGCTGCGCGCGATCGAGACCTTCGAGGCGCCCGAGCAGGTGCTCCACAACGTGGTGCTCGGCCAGTACGGTCCGGGCAGCGTGGCGGGCGCCGACGTGCCCGGCTACGAGCAGGAGAAGGACGTCTCGCCGGGCTCGCGCACGCCCACCTTCGTGGCGCTGCGCCTGAACATCCGCTCCTGGCGCTGGGACGGGGTGCCTTTCTACGTCCGCACCGGCAAGCGGATGCCCAAGCGCGCCACCGAGATCGCGGTCCACTTCAAGCCCCTGCCGCACTCGCTCTTCGGCCACGGCACCACGCTCCCCAACGTGCTCATCGTCCGCGTGCAGCCGCAGGAAGGCATCGCGGTGCGCTTCTCCGCCAAGGTGCCCGGCGAGCGCTACCGGCCGCGCACCGTGAGCATGGACTTCCGCTACGGCAGCATCTTCGGCGCCACTCCCGAGGCCTACGAGCGCCTGCTGCTCGACGCGCTTCGCGGGGACCAGACCCTCTTCACCCGCCGCGACGAGGTGGAGGCGGCCTGGAAGATCGTGGGCAACATCCTCAAGGTCACCGAGAGCGCGGAGTTCCCGGCGCCCTACCCGTACGAGGCGGGCACCTGGGGCCCCACCGCCTCCGACGAGCTGATGGCGCAGGACGGCCGCACATGGAGGCGGCTGTGATCGAGCACGCGGGCGAGCCCATCTCCGCGGGCGCAGGCGGCCGGCGCGCATCGGACGAGCTGGTGGCGCATTTCGACAGCGCCGTCGATCTCAAGCGCATCGAGCAGATGCTTCGCCAGGCCTGCGACGCCGGCGGCGCCGTGCAGGAGAGCGTCTCCACCATGAACCTGGTGGCCATCTACTTCACCAAGGACCAGTACCAGCGCGCCAAGGAGTCGCTCGAGGCCGCAGGCACCTTGCACCCCTGCCGCCTTCTGGCGCTGGTCGCGGACGAGCTGAGCGAACCCGCCTCGCTCACCGCCAGCGTCTCGGCGGTGCGCTCGGGCGGCACCATCAGCATGGAGCGCATCGTGCTCACCGCCACCGGGCGCGCGGTCCGCCACCTGGAGTCGGCGATGATGGGGCTGTTGCGGCCGGACCTGCCCATGGTGGTGGTGTGGGGAGGACGGCCGCACGGAGATCTCCTGGTCCGCGCGGTGGAGTCGGCGGACCGCATCATCACCGACTCCGGCGCGCGGCCGCCCACCTATCTCGCCGACGTGGCCAGGCTGCTCGCGCGCGGAGCGCCGATGGGCGACCTGGCCTGGGCGCGGATCTTCCCCTGGCAGTCGCTGGCCGCGGAGACGCTCGACGTGCCCAACCTGCGCGAGCACCGCGGCAACATCAAGAGCGCGTGCGCCGTCTGCGCCGGCGCGGTAGGGGCGGAGGGCCTGCTCTTGCTCGGCTGGATGCAGTCGCGCATCCCCAGGCTGCAGGTGGAGATCCACGCGGAAGGGCAGCCGCAGCCCGAGGCCCCGCGCGCGGGCGCCATCCCGCACGCGGCGCCGATGGGGCTGGGCGATGTGTTGCGCCTGGAGTTCACCGCGCCGCCCGCCACCTTCACCCTGCGGCGCGAGAAGGGGGTGCTGCTCGCGGAGGTGAAAGGCGACGACGACGGCTACGTCTGCTCCCGCTTGCGCCTGCCGCCGGACACGCCGGGAAGGCTGCTCGCGCTGGAGCTGAAGCTCCTCTCCGGCCAGGACGAGCTCTACGCCGCGGCCGCGCAGGCCGCCGCCAAGCTCCTCGCCGCGAGCAAGGCATGACCGAGGTCGCGGTGGTTCCCGACGTGGCGGCGGCAGCGGCGGAGCTGTTCGTCGAAGCCACGGCCGGCGCGGTGGCCGCGCGCGGCAAGGGCTCGGTGGCGCTCACCGGCGGATCGAGCGCCCCGCCGCTCTTCGCGGAGGTCCGCAAGCTGCGCGTCCCCTGGGGCCAGATGCAGATCTTCTTCACCGACGAGCGCGCGGTGCCCCCCGACGATCCGCTCTCCAATTACCGGCTGGCGCGAGACGGGCTGCTCCGCCACGTGAGCCCGGCCGCGGTGCACCGGCTGGAGGGCGAGGCGGGGGATCTCGCTGCCGAGGCGCGGCGTGCCGCCGCCGATCTCCGCTCCACGCTGGGCAAGCCGCCGCGCCTGGACCTGGTGCTGCTCGGCCTCGGTCCCGACGGCCACATCTGCTCGCTCTTCGCCGGCGTGCCGGGCAGCGCCGACCGCGGCGACGAGGAATTGGTTCGCGCCGTGGCCGCGCCGGAACACGTCGACCCCAAGGTGCCGCGCCTGACGCTGACGCCGTTCCTGGTGGTCACCGCGCGCACCGTCGTCCTCCAGGTCACCGGGGCGAAGAAGGCCCAGGTGTTGGCGCGCGCGCTCAAGGGCCCCCTCGATCTGGCCGGCTGCCCCGCCCAATGGCTGCGCAACGCCTCGGGGCGGGTGGTGGTGGTGGCCGACGCGGCGGCCGCGTCGGGGTTGTAGCGGATGCGCCTGCCTCCCCACGGCCGCACGCTGGAGGGATGCTTCGACGGTTCCTCGCTTATGGCTTCGTCGGGTGGGCAGTCGAGGTCGCCTTCACCGGCCTTTCCGACTCCGTCTGCCTGCGAGATCGCAGGCTGCGCGGGCACTCGTACCTCTGGATGCTGCCCATCTACGGCGCGGGCGGCCTCCTGCTCGAGCGCCTGCACGACGGGCTTGCGTCCCGCGGGGCAGGGCGATGGGGGCGCGCGCTGGTCTATACCGCCGGCATCTACGGCGTGGAGTTCGGCAGCGCATCGCTGCTCAATCGCCTGATCGGCGACGTGCCCTGGAGATACGTGAGCGGCATCAACCTGCGCGGCTATGTGCGGCTGGACTACGCGCCGTTCTGGTATGCGTGCGGATGGCTCTTCGAGCCCCTCGAGCGCGAGCTGCGCAAGCTCGACCGGCCCACCCGGCTGCAGCACCGCGGGCGCGTCAGCGGACCAGCCGCAGGTGCCGCCTGGGCGCGCCGTCCTCCGCCTTCGACTCCCCGGGATCCTCTTCCTTGAGGTCGCCTTCGATGGGCCAGAGCGACGGGCGCCCGCGCGCCGGCGTGCTGCCAGGCGGCGTGGGCATTCCTTCCTCGGCCGGCGCCTGCCCGTGCCGCTCGGCGAACGTCTGCACCACCTCGACCGGCAGGTCCTCCGGCCAGACCTGGCCGTCGCCGCTGGCCTGGCTGGTGATGCCGAAGATCGACTGCCAGGGAAGCACGCAATGGAACGGCCGCCCGCCGAACGAGAGCGTGGCCGAAACCCCGTCCTCGCCGATCGTCAGGTCGGGAATCGAATACCGATAGCTGAGATTGAGCCGCAAATGGGCGTCGCCGGCGTACCGCGGCGGCACCACCACGCCGGGCCTGCGCGCGTCGAGGTGCACCATGGTCACGCCTCGCGCCAGCCAGGCGAGCAACGTCTCCTTCTTGCCCGGCACCAGCATCTCCATCGGACCCCGTGCTGTACTCCTCTAGGCGGGCTTGAGCAAGTGATCCGCGGAGGAGAATTGCAGCTCGTAGAGCCGCGCATATTCGCCGCGCCGCGCCAACAATTCCTCGTGCGTTCCCAGCTCCACGATGCGCCCCTGCAGCAGCA
>DASSQZ010000087.1:0-3220 GCA_035702105.1 Myxococcales bacterium
CACGTCGGTCGAGTGCCGCTCGCCCACCGCCACGGCGTTCAGCACTTCTCCGTAAGCGCCTGCGTACGAACCCACCGGTGGCAGCCGCCGGAGCGCGGCGGCCATGGCGACGGCAAGGCCGATCGCACCGGCCGCGAAGAGCGCGAACCGCAGCGATCTCACTGGCGCGCCTCCTTCTCCCGCTCCTGCTCGGCCCTGCGCACCTTGGCGAGCGCGAGCAGGATCATGAGAGGCAGCGCCACGGCGCCCACCACGATCTGGGAGAGCGCGACGTCGGGCGCCTGGTGGAGGAAGAAGAGCAGCGCCAGCACCAGCCCGTAGAAGCTCACCGCCACCGCCTGCGAGGCGGGCTCGCGGGTGCGGACCACCTGCATGCCGGAGGCGGCGAGGAGCAGGAAGAGCAGGAGCTGCAGCGCGGCGATCATCCCTTCGCCTCCGGCGGCGCGGGCGGGGGCGGCTCGCGCGGCGGCCACTGTCCGTCCTTGCGCACCCAGGCGGCGCGCGCGGTGGCCTGCGTCACCACCGCGTTCATGAAGAAGAGCACCAGCCCGACCAGCACGACCTTGGCGCCGGCCTGTTTCTGCTTCTCGGCCACGAACATGGCGGCGCAGAGGAACCAGACCGAGATGCTGCAGGGCAGGGTGAGGTAGTGCAGCTTCTGGTAGACGTCGCCCATCAGCCACACGCCGAGCGCGCCGGCGAGCGCGAAGAAGACGGTGAGCGCCACCAGGATGGCGAGGGCCGCGTGCATCACAGCCACCGTTCGAGGAAGCGCGCGAAGACGAGCCCGCCGCCGAACGAGAGCAACGCCTGGGTGAGCGCCAGGTCGAGGAAGAGCGGGCGCTGCATCGCCTCCGCCAGCATCACCAGCGCCAGCGTCAGGAGGACCGACGCCATCTCCAGCGCGACCACCCGCTCCATCACCTCTGCGGCGCGCAGCGCCACCGCCGCGCAGGGGACGAGGCCGGCAGCCATCGCGAGCGTTCCGGCGAGCCAGGCGTTCACGGCTTTGCCCCCAGCTGCACCGTCATCTCCGGGATGGGCCCTTTCTCCACTTGATGGTAGACGAGCAGGCCGCGGGGGCGGTCGATTCCGACGACGACGAAGTTCGGCGTCGCGGTGGTGTAGGCGATGGCCAGGGCGCGCCGGAGCGCGGAGGCGTCGTCGTCGCCGCCCGCATCGAAGCGCACGCCGTAGAGGAGCGACGGCGCGGGCTTGCGCAGGAAGATCTGCCTGGCCAGCACCGCCAGCACCTCCCAGGTGCCGCTGACGAGATACCTGGGCAGCCGCCAGATCTGCGCCGCGCAGCGCCACTCGCCGCGCAGCGGCGCCAGCCGCTTCTCCAGCACCATCTTCGACGCGCTGGCGCTGATCGCGCTGCCCAAGGCGGCGAAGAGCGCCTCGTCCGGCGCGATCTTGCCGGCGTAGAGCATCATCAGGGAAAAGCTCAACGACCAGAGCAGGAGCCAGGCGAGCACAGGCCGGAGGTAGGTACGCCCCGCTGCCGCCGCAATCCGCAGGCGCCCGCAGCGGTGGTGCATCGATTGACGCGTGTTCGACATTGGGGACGACCAAGGTCGCCCGGCGATCCACGCAGTGCGCCTTGACGGACGCGAGCGCCGGGCGCTTACGGTTCGCCCCTCGCCTCTTCCCCCCGGAGGTTCGCACATGCGCAGGATCGTCCCGCTCGCATTTGCCCTGCTCGCCGCCGCCCTCGCCGCTGCGCCGGCGTCCGCGAAAGTGACCCGCATCACCATCACCGGGCGCCAGCCCACGGCAGGCACCGCTACCATTCCCTACGAGGTGATCTTCGGCCTCGCAGACGGAGAGCTGGACCCGAGCCACCCGCTCAACGCCATCATCCAGGACATCCAGCTCGCGCCGCGCAACGCGAACGGCAAGGTCGGCTACACCGCCACCTTCCAGATCATCAAGCCCGTGGACATGTCGCAGAGCAGCCATCTCATGTTCCACGACGTGGCCAACCGCGGCCGCCGCGCCGGCTTCGGTCCGGAGAAGGACGACGGCGACGTCGATCTCTCCAGCGGCTGGCAGGGCGACAACTCGGGGACCACCGCGCAGGACGGCGCCAACGCGCTCGGCAAGACCAACGAGTGGGTGCGCGTGCCGGTGGCGGTGAACCCCGACGGCTCGCCGGTGACCGGCACCGTGCTCGGGCGCATCGTGAACCGCAGCGGGCCCGGCTCGCAGGCCATCCTCGTCCAGTCGAGCCCGCTGCCCTACAAGCCCTTCACCCTCGACAGTGCCCGGGCCACGCTCACCTCGCGCGGCCACGAGAGCATGACCGGCGTGGTCAGCGACGAGCGCAACGTCTCGGCGAGCGACTGGGCCTGGGCGAAGTGCACCAGCTGGGCGGACCGCGTGCCGGATCCGGCGCAGATCTGCCTCAAGGACGGCTTCGACGGCAGCCGCCTCTACGAGGTGGTCTTCACCGCCCGCGACCCGTACGTGCTGGGAGTGGGCTTTGCCGCCTTCCGCGACGTGGAGTCGTTCTTCAAGTTCGAGGCGGCCGATTCCGCCGGCAATCCCAACCCGCTCGCCGGGCAGATCCGCTGGTCGATCAGCCGAGGCGTCTCGCAGTCGGGAAACTTCCTGCGCGGCTGGCTGCACCTGGGGTTCAACCAGGACGAGGCCGGGCGCCAGGTCTCCGACGGCATGTGGCCCATCATCGCCGGCCGGCGCATCGCGCTGAACTTCCGCTGGGCGCAGCCCGACGGCGTCCTCGCGCTCTACGAGGCGGGCAGCGAGGGCCCGCAGTGGTGGTCGCGCTACGAGGACCACGTCCGCAGGCTTCCTGCGCGCGGCATCCTCGACCGCTGCAGCGCCTCGCGCACCTGCCCGAAGATCGTCGAGCACTTCGGCGCCGCCGAGGTCTGGGAGCTGAAGCTGCCCATCGAGTGGGTGGGCACCGACGCCGAAAAGGACATCCCGCTGCCCGGGAACGTGCGCCGCTACTACATCCCCAGCACCACCCACGGCGGCACCACCACGCCCGCCGGCGTGAACCTCTTCGACTTCGTTCCCCCGAATCCCAGCTGCCCAGGCAACAACTGGGGCAAGGGAGTCCTGCCGGGCAATCCCGTGCCGCACACGCAGACGGTCAACGCCATCCGCGAGCACTTCCGCGCCTGGGTCATGAACGGGACCTTGCCGCCGGACACCCTCTATCCGCGCCTGCGCACTCCCGACGGAGACGGCG
>DASSQZ010000088.1:0-74273 GCA_035702105.1 Myxococcales bacterium
CGTCGACGATGGAGACCGTGTGGCCGGGGATGACGGTGCCGGTCCAGCCCGGCCTCACCGGCGGGAGCGCGGCGCCGTTGCCGAGCACCAGGTTGCACTCGGTCTGCCCGTAGAACTCGTTGATGGTCAAACCAAATATACTCCGGCCCCACTCGATCAGGTCCTCGCCCAGGCTCTCCCCGCCCGACGCGAGCGAGCGCAGCCGCGCTCCCGCGTCTCGCGCGCCCGATGCGCGCAGGAGCTTGAGCGCCGTGGGCGGCATGAAGACGTTGCGCACGCCGTGGCGCGCCATCAGGCGCATCGCCTCGCCCGGATCGAACTTGCGCATGCGGTGCGCCACCACCGGAACGCCGTGGTGCCAGGCCGGCATCACCACGTCGAAGAGGCCCCCGATCCACGCCCAGTCCGCCGGCGTCCAGAACCGGTCGCCGGGCCGGGGGAAGCCGTCGTGGGGGAACTCCACGCCGGGCAGGTGCCCGAGGAGCATCCGGTGCGCGTGCAGCGCGCCCTTGGGCTGGCCGGTGGTGCCGCTGGTGTAGATGATGATGGCGGGATCGTCCGCGGCGGTCTCCACGGCGGCGAAGCGATCCGAGGCGCGGTCCATCAGCGCGTGCAGGTCGTGCGCGCCCTCCGCCGCCCCGTCGGCGCAGAACACGGCGCGCAGGTCGGGCGCCTGCACGCGCGCAAGCTTGGCCAGTTGCTCGCGGTCGGTGATCAGCGCGCGGGCGCCGCTGTCGCGGAGGCGGAACTCCAGCGCCTCCTCGCCGAAGAGCGTGAAGAGCGGCACCGAGACCAGGCCTGCCTTCCACGCGGCCGCGTGCGCCAGGGCCGTCTCAAGGCGCTGCGGCAGGAGGACCGCCACGCGGTCGCCGCGCGACAGCCCCTGCGCGACCAGCACGTTGGCCAGCCGGTTGGAGAGGGAGGAGATGGCGGAGAAGCCCAGCTCGGTCGCCCTGCCCGAGGGATCCACCTCGATCAGGGCCAGCGCGTCGCCGTGGCGGTCGGCCACGTCCACGCCCATGTTGAAGCGCTGCGGAACCTGCCAGCGGAAGGGAACCATGAGGCACCTCCGCCCTCTCTTACAACGGCGGCCCCACGGGTGCACGCAGGGCAGGCCGCCGGACGTTTCGTCGTGCGGCCGGCAGCGCGCGCGCCGCATCCGTGGCATGATGGTTTGAACACAAAGCGACTGCAGCACCATGCCCGTGTCCGCTTCCAGCCCCAGCGCCGTCGACCTGCACCCGGAGGCGTTGCTCGCCGCCATCGGCGAGCTGGTGCCTGCCGTGTTCGCGTACATCGATCGCGAGGAACGGCTCCTCTATGCGAACCGCTCCTACGCCGAGCGCCATGGCCGCGCCGCCGCTTCGATGGTGGGCTGTCTCGCGCGCGAGGCGCTGGGTCCTGCCTGGGAGCGCGTCGCGCCGTACGTGAGGCGCGCCCTCGCCGGCGAATCGGTCTCCTTCGAGACGTCGGTGGCGCGCCACGACGGGTCCCATCTCTGGATCTCCGCCACCTACGTGCCCCACCGCGGCCCCGACGGCAAGGTGCACGGCATGGTGGCGCTCGCGGAGGAGGGCGGCGGGCATCGCGCGGCGGAGGAGCGCCTGCGGCAGAGCGAGGGCGACCTGCGGCAACTGGCCGACGTCATTCCGCAGATCGTCTGGGTGGCGCGCGCTTCCGGCGAGGTGGAGTTCCACAACCGGCGCTGGTACGAGTACACCGGGTTCGCTCCGGGAGATGCCAAAGGCTCCTGGACCGCCGTCGTCCATCCCGACGACCTGCCCGCCGCGCTCGAGGCGGTGCGGCGGGCCATGGTCGACCACAGCGACTTCGCGCTCGAGTACCGCCTCCGCCGCCACGACGGGGCCTACCGCTGGCACCTGGCCCGGTCGGTCTTCGCACGCGACGCGAACGGCCGCCCGGCGCGGCGCTTCAGCACCGCCACCGACATCCACGACCAGAAGCTCGCCGAAGAGCGCCTGACGCAGGCGCTGCGCCAGCGCGACGTCTTCGCCTCGGTGGCCTCGCACGAGCTGCGCACCCCGCTCACCGCGCTGGCCCTGCGCCTGCAGCGCCGCCGGCTGCTGGCGCGGCGAGGCGAGGCGGTGGACGTGCAGCAGTTGCTCGCCGACACCGAGGTGGAGGAGCGCCAGGTGCAGCGCCTCGCCCGCCTGGTGGAGCAGATGCTCGACGCCACGCGGCTGGTCAACGGCAGGCTGCCTCTCGATCGCGAGCCGATGGAGCTGGGCGAGCTGGTGCGCGAGGTGGCCGGGAGCATGGGCGAGGCGCTGCGGCAGGCGGGCTGTCCGGTTTCGATCTCGGGCCCGCCGGTTTCCGGGGAGTGGGACCGGGGCCGGCTGGAACAGGTGGTGGTGAACCTGCTCGCAAACGCCATGCGCTACGGCGCGCGTGCCCCCATCGCGGTGGAGATCTCCCAGCGCCCCGGGCTGGCGCTGCTCTCGGTGCGCGACGGGGGCGTGGGCATCGGGCGCGGCGACCAGGAGCGCATCTTCCATCGCTTCGAGCGCGCCGCCTCCGAGCAGTACCCCGGCGGCATGGGCCTGGGCCTCTACATCTCGCGCGAGATTGCCCGGGCCCACGGCGGGGACATCCGGGTGGAGAGCGAAACGGGCAAGGGCGCGGTGTTCACCGTCGAGCTGCCGCGCTGAGACGGGCTGCGGGCGGCGGAGGTCATGGCCTGCGCTCTGCGCTAGGATGGGCGCCGTGCCGCTCCGGGCCGCCATCGCCGTGCTCCTGGCCTGCGGGTGCGTGGGCGGCGTATCTCCCGCGCAATGCGCCCTCGACGCCGACTGCGGCGCGTCGAGCTTCTGCGCCCAGGGCACCTGCATCGAAGGCACACGCACCTGTCCGAAGCTCTCGCCCTCCTTCTCCAGCATCAACGGCAGCCTCCTCCAGGTGAGCTGCGGAGCGGGCCAGATCAACTGCCACTCCAGCAACTCGCCGGCGGTGCAGGGCGGGCCCAGCTTTGCCGGCCATCCTTACGGGGTGCTCGTGAACGCGCCGGCCGCCAACCGCTTCGGCACCGCGCGCGGGCTCACGCTGGTCAAGCCCGGGGATCCGGACGGCAGCTTCCTCCTCACCAAGCTGCGCCTCACGTCCACCAACGACCCGCAATTTGGCAGCGGGCAGCCCGCCACCGCGCCGGGTTCCACCTGCGCCGACGCCCTCTCGGTCATCGCGCAATGGATCCAGTCCGGCGCGCCGGACAACTGACATGGCCCCCTTCACCCGCCGCTCCGTGTTGCGCAGCGCCGCGCTGGTTCCGCTGGCCACCGCCTGCGCGAGGCGCGTCTCCACCAACCGCTCCGTTGCCGTGGGCGCTCCCGTCGACGGCGACGTGACCGTGCCGCTGGCCAGTGCACCCGAGCTGGCGAGGCCCGGTGGGGCGGTCGTGGTCCGGCCGGCGGGATCTTCGTCGGGCTACCTGGTGGCGTTTACCGGACAGGGCTACCTGGCGATGCGCGCGCAATGTCCGCATGCCGGCTGCGACGTCGCCTGGGTTCCCGAGGACCGCGAGGCCGAGTGCCCCTGCCACGGCTCGCGCTTCGCAGGAGACGGGACGGTGCTCAATCCACCCGCCACCACCAACCTGACCGCCTATCCGGCGGAGACCGACGGGGGCGGAAACGTCGTCGTGCACCTCTTCGCCGGCGACGGCGTTTTCCCGGGCCGCGTGCAGAACGGCCAGTTCACCTTTGCCGTGGCCGGTTTCCCGGCGCTCGCGAGAGTGGGCGGCGCCGTGGTGGGGCAGCCGTCGGGCTTTCCCGGACCGCTGGCGGTTTCGCGAATCGCACTGGCGGGAGCCGACGCATTCTCGGCGGTGTCCGCCGTCTGCCCCCATCAAGGCTGCACGGTCCTGCCGGGCGGCCCTGGTTACGCCTGCCCCTGCCACGGCTCCACGTTCGACCTGAACGGCGGCTTCGTGCAGGGCCCGGCGGGAGCCGGGCTCCTGCGCTATCCGGTGGTGTTCGACGGCGTGAACCTCATCGTGTCCACCACGCCTACTTAGGATTGATCTGCCCGCGGATTTCCCCGTTGGGGTTCGCGGCGGTGTGGATGTTGGCGTACGCAGTGCCCGCCTTCATCGCGGCCACCAGCCCGTTCAGATCTCCGGCTGCGATCCCGCCGCCCGCCTTGATGTCGGTCGCCTGGAACGTGCCGCTGAAGGTGGCCGCTGCCGTGGTGGGCAGCCCGGGGAAGCTTGGGATGATGGGTGGATTCGCGGTTCCCGCTGCTCCGGGATGGATGTGCGCCGCGGTCGGCGGGCCGGACAGGCCCGCATACGTGATGGTGAAGTCAACGCTCGAGGCATTGACGGTGAACGTCGCCGTGCCGGTCGCGGTCGCGTTCGGGTTGGGCGGCGCCGGGAATTCGCCCGACGAGCTCAACGTCGCGACGTACACGTTGGTGGGGGCCGGTGTCGATGAACCGCCACAGGCCAGTGCCGCTGCGACAGCGATGAAGCTGATCTTGCGCATTGTCTCTCCTCGGGTTGGGGCTTCCCCGTCGGGACAAGACTCCGCAAAACCGTCTGCGATTTCACGCCGCGGCTCGGCGGGCGTTCAGTGTCGAACGGATGGCTCTAGTGCAAGGCGGCTCCTGCGCTGCCGGCGTGCTGCTGCTGCGCGATCCACGCGTCGATGCGCTTGTCGAGGACGTCGAGCGGCATCGCGCCACCCGAGAGCACCTCGTCGTGGAAGGCGCGGATGTCGAATTTCGGACCCAAGGCCTTCTTCGCCCGCTCGCGCAGCGCGAGGATGCGGAGCTGGCCCACCTTGTAGCCGAGCGCCTGCGCCGGCCAGGCCATGTAGCGGTCGGTCTCGCTCTGCACCTCCACCTCGTCGATGCCCGAGTTCTGGTGGAAGTAGTCCACCACCTGCTGCCGAGACCAGTGCAGGGAGTGGAACCCTGTGTCCGCCACCAGCCGGATCGCGCGCAAGAGGTCGTCCTGCAGGTGGCCGTACATGCTGTACGGGTCCTGGTAGAAGCCCGCCTCCTCGCCCAGGCGCTCGGAGTAGAGCGCCCAGCCTTCGATGAAGGCGATGTAGAAGGCGTGCTGCCGGAACTTCGGCAGCGTGGGCAGCTCCTGCGCGATGGAGATCTGCAGGTGATGTCCCGGCACTCCTTCGTGGTACGCGGTGGTCTCGACGTCCAGGGTGGTGCGCTTCTGGTAGTCGCCGGTGTTGACCATCACGTGGCCGGGGCGCTTGCCGTCGGGCGTGCCGTCCACGTACTGCGCGCCCGAGGCTTCCTTCTCGCGGTACGGCTCCACCGGCATCACCTCCACCTTCGCCTTCGGCAGCCGGCCGAAGAACTGCGGCAACCTCGCCCACATCTGGTCGATGTACTTGCGGTAGAGGTCCAGCATCTCCTCCCGCGACTTCGGGTGCAGCGCCGGGTTCTTCTGGATCGACGCCTCCAGCGACTTGCAGTCGGCGAAGCCCAGCTTCTTCGCGATCTCCAGCATGCGGGCGCGGTCGCGCGCCACCTCGCGCAGCCCGAGCTGGTGGATCTCCTCCGGCGATATCTTCGTGGTGGTGGCCTGCTCCACGTCGTAGGCGTAGCGCGCGGCGCCGTCCGGCAGCGCCCAGACGCCCGGCTCGGCGCGCCCGTTGGGCGCGTACTCTTCCTTCACGAATTTCGTGAAGCGCTGGTAGGCCGGCTTCACCCCCTCGGCGATCGCGGCCAGCATCTGCGCGCGGATGCGCGTCCTCTCCGCCTGGGAAAAGCTGGCCGGGATCTTCTTGGCCGGCTCGAAGAACGGGTTCTCCTCCGGCGCTGCGTCCGCGATCTTCGCCGCCTGGCGCGCCACCTGCTCGAGCAGGATGCGGGGCGGCATCAGCTTGTCCGCCATGCCCTTGCGCATCAGGTCGGTGACCTGCGCGAAGGCGACCGGCAGCTTGCGCAGGCGGGTGACGTAGTCGTCGTAGTCCTTCACCGTCTCGAAGGAGAGCACCGAGACGAGCTGCGGGGCGTTGATGTGGATGCCGCTGAACTGCGAGACCGGCATCTCCCAGTCCTTGAACTTCACGCCCGCGAGCCCCTCTTCGAGCTGGCGCACCATCAGGGAGCGGCTGAGCGCCTCCTGCTCGGGGAATCCGGTCGGGTCGATGGCCTTGAACCGGGCGAGGAACTGCCGCTGCGCCTCGATGTCGGCGAACACCGCCTTCTCGGAGAAGTCGGTGAGCTGGTCGTTGTAGCGCTTGTCGCCCAGGATGGAGGCGTACTCGGGGCTCGTCCGCATGGTGTATTCCCACTGCTCGTCGAGCAGGGCGGAGAGCTGCCTGCGGCGCGCGTCCACTCCCGGCGGGGCGGCCTGCGCAACCAGCACGGCGGTCAGCATCAGCAGGTGGGCCATGGGGCCTCCGTACGGACGAGGGCCGCGCGCATTTCGCGGCTCCCACCTTGGCATTCACCCTCGTACCTTCCCCGATGCACGAATGGCGACGGAGTGCCAAAAGGGAATTGGCGATCCGCCCCAAGTCGTCTATGGCTGGGGCGCCTTGGCGCGCTCCCGCGCCGAAAGAGAGGCCCGAATGAACTGGAAGTTGATCTCCTCGGTGACGCTCGGCGCGGCGCTCTTTGCCGCGGCGCCGGTGCGGGCAGCGAGCTGCAAGAGGGACGCGGACTGCGGGTCGGGTCAGACCTGCTCGAAGGGCACCTGCGTGTCGAAGGCCGCCAGCCATGCGGCGCGCTCGGCCGGCAGGGCGGCGAGCGACGCGGGCGACACGGTGGCGCCCACCAGCGACATCAATGCCGGCACCAAGAGGTCCGCGTACATCGGCTGGGCCGGGCTCGGCTACTACAACGTGGACGGCGCCGGCGCCTTCGCGCTGCACGCCGGAGGAGCGGTGAATCTCCTGCCGCTCGCACCCGACCTTCCCCTGATCGGCTGGGCCGACGTGGGCGTCGGCTTCGCCTCGGGGGGGACGGTGTTTCCCCTCAAGCTCGGCGCCGGGGTGCGCTACGACAGGGCGGGGCCCTTCCAGCTCCTGGGCGGCGCGGCCTTCACGGTGATGCCGACGTCCATCTCCGGAGCGCCCACGCCGGTGGGCATCTCGCTGATGGGCATGGCGCTCTATCCGCTGCCGCAGATCCACCCGAATCTCTCGGCGCAGGCGCAGATCGGCTACGACATCCTCACCGACAGCGCCAGCACCTTCGAATTCACCGTCGGAATCGGCTGGGCCTTGTAGCCGCAGCCAGGGGAGCATTCCCGAGAGAAGAGCGGCGCGT
The DNA here is from genome assembly GCA_035702105.1 of Myxococcales bacterium. Classification (GTDB taxonomy): domain Bacteria; phylum Myxococcota; class Myxococcia; order Myxococcales; family 40CM-4-68-19; genus 40CM-4-68-19. The sequence goes on from DASSQZ010000088.1 coordinate 7,258, forward strand.
CCGGAAGTCCGGGCGCGCCGTTTCTCTTTTACGGCGCTACTCCGCCGTCGAGATCTCCGGGTTGATGCCGCCCGACCAGCTCCGGTCCACGGCCGGGGAGTCATCCGGAGGCAGGACGCGGGGCGGCACCGTCACCGGCGGCGGCAGCGGGCAGTGGGTGCAGGCGCCGCGCAGCGGAACGATCAGGCGCTGGCCCATGCTCAGGAGCGTGCGCTTTCCCAGGTGGTTCGCCCTGCGGATGGCGGGCACGGTGGTCTTGTAGCGGGCCGCGATGGCGCCGAGCGTGTTGCCGCGGCGGACCACGTGGACGGCCAGGTTCTGGTCGGGCCGCATGGCGAGCAGCGGCTGCACGCGGCGCCCCAGCTCCTGCGAGCGGGCGGCATAGAAGCGCACGTGGAAATGGTCCTTGTGGTTGCGCGCGTGCTTCACCACCTGCGAGAACACGCGCGAGAGCCAGGCGGGGTCCTCGCCCTGCGAGATGGCGTAGTCGCGCAGCAGCTTCTGGATGCCGCGGTCGACCAGGATCATCTGCACGTCGGTCTCGGTGATCAGATCGCGGAGCAGCGCCCAGTTGCGCGGGGCATCGACGAACCGCTCGCGGTGGGCCACGCGGCCGGGGAACTTGTCGTTCTTGTAGAAGAGGCCGATGTCCGCGTCGCGCCCCGACTGGTGCGAGCGGTGGGGCCGCAGGTAACCGCCGTCCTTGCGGCCCATGTGGCTGATCCGCGCCGGCGCCGAGCCGGGAAACTGCCGGTGCACGTCGCGCAGCACCAGCACGAGCGAGTCCACCGTCTCCTGCGTGCCCCAGGCGAGGTCGGGCCGCTCGCAGCGCCACGCCGGGTCCCCGGGCATGTGCACGCCGTTGATCATCCGGCCTCGATCGGCATACCCCACCGAGATGCTGCCGAGCGCGGGCAGGTCGTCCTTGAACTCCTTCGCAAGCTGCGCGTCGCTCAGGTCGCGCGAGTAGATCACGTCCGGACTTGCAGGCAGCGCGGTTGCGGCTTCCGCCTCCTCCGGTCCTTCGTCCCCAGGGTCATCGGGAGTCACGGTGGCCGTGGAAAGCGCGACGAGGACGGAGAGCAGCAGATGCATGCCGAGAGGATAAACGAACGCGCGGGAAATCCGCGCTTCGAAATCCGGAAAATCGACCGCCTACCTGCGCCCACCCGCCGAGATATATGCGCGCACCCGGGATTCGAGGAGCGTGAGCGGCAGCGCGCCCTCGCCCAGCACCGCGTCGTGAAACGCGCGCACGTCGAAGCGCGGCCCCAGCTCCTTTGCGGCCATTGCGCGCAATTCCTTCAGCTTGAGCTCGCCGATCTTGTACGCCAGCGCCTGGGCCGGCATGACGATGTAGCGATCGATCTCCACCGTCACGTCGTGCTCCGTCTTCGCGGAATTCTGGAGGAAATAGTCGATGGCCTGCTGCCGCGACCAGCCCATCGAGTGCAGCCCCGTATCCACCACGAGCCGGATGGCGCGCCACATCTCGTAGGTGAGCTGGCCGAACTTCGAGTACGGGTCCTGGTACATGCCCAGCTCGGGCCCCAGGCTCTCTGCGTACAGTCCCCACCCCTCGACGAAAGCCACGTATCTCGCCTGCTTGCGGAACTGCGGCACGCCCGCGAGCTCCTGCTGCAGCGCGATCTGCAGGTGGTGCCCGGGCACCGACTCGTGCAGGGTGAGCGCCTCCATCTCCCACTTCGGCCGCGTCTCCAGCCTGAAGGTATTGACGAAATAGGTCCCCGCCCGGTGCGCCTCGGGCGAGCCGGGCCGGTAATACGCCGTGGTCTGGGAAGGAGCGGAGAAGGCGGGGATCTCCTGCACCCCGTAGGGCAGGCGGGGCAGGATGCCGAAGAGCCGGGTCAGCTCCGGGTCGATGCGCTTGGCGATGTCGCGATAGGCGCGCACCAGCTCCTGCGCGTCGGTGAAGTAGAAGCGAGGGTCGGTGCGCAGGAATTTCGCGAAGGCGGCGAAATCCCCCTTGAAGCCCACCTGCGCGATGATCTTGTCCATCTCGCCCCGGATGCGCTTCACCTCGGCGAGGCCGAGCTGGTGGATCTGCGCCGCGGTCAGCTCGGTGGTGGTCTCGCGGCGCACCCGCTCCGCGTACCAGGCGGCGCCGCCGGGCAGCGCGGAAAGGCCCACGGAGTCGCGCGCCCGAGGCAGGTACTCGCGGGTGAAGAAGCCGTCGAACTTCGCGAAGGCGGGGACGATGCGCTCGCGAAAGATCCGCAGCGCGTCGGTGCGCACCTGCGCGGGCACGCCGTCGCGGAAGACGAGCTTCAAGAGCGGCGCCTGCAGCGGATCGTTGGGGATCTGCGCCTCGAGCTGCGCGGGCACGTCCCGGAGCACGATCTTCGGCTGCACCACCCCGCGCGAGAGGCCTTCGCGCAGGAGCGCCTCGGTCTGCGCCAGCCGCACGGGAATCGCGCCCAGGCGCGAAAGGACGTCGGCCCAGTCGCGCTCGGTGCGGGTGGGCATCACCTCGAAGACCTGCGACAGGTACTGCGGGCCCGAGAGCTGCGAGATGGCGAGCAGCTCCTCGGGGAACTCCTGCGCCCGCACGTCCTCCTCCAGGTCGCGGCGGAAGAGGTCGTAGTCGAGCAGGGCGGTGGCGGGCAGCGCGGCGCGGTCGATTGCGCGCACGGCATCCAGCAGCGACACCGTCTCCCGCTTGCGCCGCGCGATGGCGTCCGCCGACAGGTCGGTCCAGCGATCGCCGTATCCGGGTACGCCGCGGAAGGTGGCGCGCTCGGGGTACTCCTCGTTGCCGTGCTGCCAGGCGAGATCGAAGAGCGCGTGCAGGCGCTGCTCCGCCGGCGCCTTGCTGCGCGAGAGCTGCGCGAGCGAGTCCTGGAAGGGAGTTCCGGCGGCGAGGACGAAGAGGAGCGCGATCATGGGCGCACGCTACTTTCGCGTCGCCTGCCGCATCAAGCCCTCCTGCGCGACGCTGGCGACGAGGCGCCCGTTGCGATCGTGGATCAGCCCGCGCCCGAGCCCGCGCGCTCCCTGCGCGGAGGGGCTGTCCATGGTGTAGAGCAGCCACTCGTCCACGCGCGCGGGGCGGTGGAACCACATGGCGTGATCGATGCTGGCCACCACGGTGCCGCCGCCGATCCAGCTCAGCCCGTGCGGGCGCAGGGCGGTGGGCATCAGGTTGTAGTCCGACGCGTAGGTGAGCACGCAGGTGTGCAGGAGCGGCTCGTCCGGCATCCGGTCCACGGCGCGAAACCAGATCGACTGCCGCGGCTCCGCGACGCGCGGCCGGAACGGATTCCACGGCGCGACCGGGCGGAACTCCAGCGGCGCCGGCTTGCGCAGCGCCTCGCGCACGCGCTCGGGCACCTGATCGCCTGCCTCTGCCAGCCACTCCTCGCGCAACTCCGCGCCCGAGCGCAGCTCGTCGGGGCCCGGCACCTCGGGCATGGGCTCCTGGTGCTCCTGGCCCGGCTCGTCCACCTGGAACGACGCCATCATCGAGAGGATGGGATTGCCGTGCTGCACGGCCTTCACCCTGCGCGCGGTGAAGCTGCGCCCGTCGCGGATGCGATCCACCTCGTAGACGATGGGCGCGGCCATGTCGCCGGGGAGCAGGAAATAGGCGTGCAAGGAATGCGGGCGCCGGCCCTCGACGGTGCGCGTCGCGGCCACCAGGGCCTGTCCGATCACCTGGCCGCCGAAAACACTTTTCCCACCCAAATCGCTGGATTGGCCCCGGAAGAGGTTCACTTCGAGCGGCTCGAGATCGAGCTGGGCGATGAGCGCGTGCAGGGCGGCATCCATCGGACCATCGTGGCACGTCTGTTGACAGCCGGCGACTTCTGAGGAACAGGAGGGTGCCCGACCGTTTTGTACCCAGGTCAACACCTTCGCAGCGGAGACGTCGATGCGCATTCGGATGTTTGCAGCGGCCTCTGTCCTCCTCGCCGCCTGTGCAGGCAGCGAACCCCAACCGACTCTGAGCATCTCGCCGTCGGGGTCGCAGAACGTTTCCGGTCCGGTGCTGATCACGGCGAGCCCCCCGGCGCTGGCGGGCGAAGTCAGCTGGTCGCTCTCCGGTCCCGGCACGCTCTCGGGTACGAGCGGAGGCCAGGTCACGTACCGGCCGCCGGTGCCGGCCTCCTCCTCGCCCGCCACGGTCACCGCATCGGCGCGCGGCCAGACCGCCACGGTGACCTTCACCGGCCAGACGCCGCAGCAGCCCAAGGTGGTGATCGCGCCGAAGCCCGCGCAGCCGCCGCTCGCCGCGCAGCCGGGACTCCTCGCCGACGTCTCGGTGACCTACGACCAGTTCGACATCCCCCACATCTTCTGCCAGACCGACACCGACTGCTTCATGGTGCAGGGCTACATCCAGGCGCAGGATCGGCTCTTCCAGATGGACCTGTTCCGCCGCACCGCCGAAGGCCGCCTCGCCGAGCTGGTGGGGGCGGTGGAGGCGGGGCAGGACCAGCAGTTCCTCACGCTCTTCATCACCCGCGACCTGCAGCGCATCGAGGACAAGCTCTACGCGGCGCTCCCTCCGGACCTCAAGGCGAAGGTCGACGCGTACGCCGCGGGCGTGAACGCATATCTCGACTTCCTCACGGCCCACCCCACGCTCATGCCGCAGGAGTACGCGCAGCTTCCCGGCCCGGTGACGCCGGCCGACATCCCGGCGTGGCGCGGGCAGGACACGCTGGCGGTGGGCCGGCTGCAGCAGTTCCAGCTCTCCGAGACCATCGAGGAGGAGACGGCGTACGGGCTCTTCGCCTTGACCTTCGGTCCGGGCGGCGCGCACCAGGACCTGGGCCGCTTCGCCGCCTACGTGCTCTCGGCGCAGCCGGTGAACGGCTTCACGCTCTCGGCGACCGATCCCGATCCGGAGCCCGTGCCCGCCGGCGTTGCGCCCGGGCCCGCGACCGGCGCGGCCGGCACCGCCGGCGCGCTCGGCGCCATCAACGCGCAGATGCGCGAGCTGAACGGGCTCTTCGGGTCCATCCGCGAGGGCTCCGGCTCGAACAACTGGGTGGTCGATGCCGCCCACTCGGCCAATGGGTTCTCGATGGTGGCCAACGACCCGCACCTGCCGCTCCAGTTCCCGCCGCTCTTCCATCTCGCCGGCATGACCTCGGCCGACGGCAAGCTCGACATCACCGGCGGCTCGTTCCCCGGCGTTCCCGGAGCCCTGGTGGGCCGCGGCGCCCACGTGGGCTGGGGCGTCACGGTAGTGGGCTATGACGTGACCGACCTCTACCAGGAGACCCTCACCAACTGCACCGGCACGCCGCTGCCCTGCAATGCGGTGATCTTCAACGGCGCCCCCGTGGCGCTCGCGGCGAAGACCTACCAGGTCAAGGTGAAGGGCGAGGCGACGCCCCGCAACGTGACGGTTCTGGTGGTGCCGCACCACGGGCCCATCCTCAGCTTCGATCCGGCCCACCAGAAGGCCATCAGCATGCGCTGGACCGGGCACGACGTCACCGAGGACCTGCAGGCGTTCCTCGGCCTCAACGAGGCCACCGCGGTCGGCACCGACGCGGACGCGGCGGACGCGACCACCGCCTTCGCCGCCCTGCGCCACTACGGCACCGGGGCGCAGAACTTCGTGCTCGCGGACGACGCGGGCCACATCGGCTACGACCCGCACGCGCTGGTGCCGAAGCGCGACTGGGCCTTCACGCCTCCCACCGCCGGCACGCCCGGGCACGTGCCCTGGTTCCCGCTCACTGGCGACGGCACCGCGGAGTGGGGCAACGATCCGGCCTGCTCGGCGAACCCCCCGGCCGCGACGTGCTGGGTGGCGGACAGCCAACTCCCTCGCGGAGTGGATCCGCCCAAGGGTTACTTCGCCACCGCCAACAGCGACCCGGCAGGCTACACCGGCCACGGCAACAGCCCGTTCGTCAGCTCGGTGCAGCCGACGCTCTATCCTTTCCTGAGCTTCGACTGGTCCGACCCCACCGACATCCGCTACGCGCGCATCGCGGAATTGCTCAAGGCGAAGACGGCCGCCGGCAAGGTGAGCCTCGCCGACATGCAGGCCATCCAGTCCGATCACGCCATGCTGCTCGCGCGCATCTTCGAGAAGCGCGGCTTCTATCCTGCCGCCGCCGACGTCCAGCCCGCGTCGAACCAGGCTCCGTACACCGCTGCCCGGCAGTTGCTGCAGGCCTGGGCAACGACCCCGACGCCCTATGATTGCCCGACGGGCCTCACCACCTCCGATCCCAAGAGCGCGCCGGTGACCGACGCGCCGACGCTCACCAACTCGGCGGCGTGCCTGCTCTTCCACACCTTCCTGAACAAGCTCACCCACAACGTCTTCGACGACGACGCCGCGGTGGTCTCGGCGAGCACCGGGCAGTCGTTCAGCGCCGGCACGGGCCCGGAGATCCGGGCGCTGGTGCTCAAGCTGCTGCCCAACCTGACTGCAACGGGGACGTTCTGCGACGACGTGACCCCGACCTTCACGGTCACCGCGAAGACTTGCGGCCGGCAGGTCTCCGACGCGCTGGTCACCGCCTTCGGCACGCTCGCCGCCGCCAACGGCAGCGACACCAAGAACTGGCTCTGGGGACGCGTCCACACGCTCACCAGCGTGAGCCCGGCCTCGCCGCTGATCGCCAACGGCTTCAGCGCCGGCCCCTTCGCGCGGCCGGGCGGCGCGCTCACGGTGGACGTGGGCAACCCCAGCGGCTCGCAGTCGAGCCCGCTCGGCTTCGCCTACGGCAGCGGCTCCAACGTGCGCCACATCTCGGTGATGGATCCCGACTCCGCCAGCGCGCAGGTGAAGATGCAGCTTCCCGGGCCGGAGCGTGACGCGCCCTTCGGCGTCTTCTCCAGCACGCCGGACCTGCTCGGCCAGTACGTGCAGAACCAGTACTTCGACTTCCTCCACGGACACCAGGTCGACAACAAGGGCGTCTCCGCCCAGGGGTTCAGCAACAAATGACCACCTCCAAGAGCCTTCGCCTCGCGCTGGTGCTCGCGCTCGCTGCCGCCTGCGGCGAGCCGAGCGTCCCGCAGACTCCGCCGAGCCAGCAGAAGCCGGTGGTCTCGGCGGTGTTCGATCCTCTCACCGGCAACATTCCGCTGCCCAACGACCTGGCGCTGGCGCAGATCCCGCCCACGCTGCCGGCGGCGCAGCAGGACCTGCTCAATGCCTTCGTGGCGCAGGGGGGCTTCCCCAACGACCAGGAGGTGCCGGTCACCATCGCCTTCCAGACCACCACCGTGGCCCAGGACGGCACAACCACCAACGCGGCGCCGGACCTGGATCTCTCCAGCATCAACCCGGCCACGCTGGTGGTCTTCCTCAAGACGGCGCAGGGCGCGGGCACGGTTCCGCTCGATCCGGTGCAGCCCGCCGACTACCTGAAGCTCCCCGACCGCGGCTCGCTCACGCTGCACCACAAGGGGCGCCAGCCCTGGCCTTCGGGGCAGTACGTGCTCGCGCTGCGCGGCGGCGCGAACGGCGTGAAGGACGCCGCCGGCAACCCGGTGGTCGCGTCGCCGACCTTCTTCCTCATCGCGCAGGGAGAGAAGCTGGACACCGAGCAGAACCTGGCGCTCCTGCGCGCGCAGACCGGCTCCGTCGCTGCCGCCAAGGCGGCGGCGGCGCAACTGCAGGCCATCATCGACAACTACAGGGGGAACGCCGCGACCGTGCCGCCCACGCCGCCGGCGCCGGGCTCGGCGTTCGCCGCCGTGGACCAGGTCTTCCCGCACCAGCAGGCGGCGGTGATGACCACCTTCGCCATCGCGCCGGTGGCCGGGACTCAGGTGCAGCTCGATGCGGGGCGCGGGCTCGTGCCGCTGCCCATCGACCTGTTGCGCGACCCTCGGCCCGCCTCTGCGAGCTGCGCCGCCTGCGGCAAGCTCACCCCGCTCGCGGCCTGCACCCTGGCCCAGGGCACGCTCGACGCGCAGGGCGTGTGCCGCGACTCGAAGGGCAACGTCAACGCCGGCGCGGCGGGCTTTGCCGCGCTCGACGGCTTCTCCACCACCGGGTTCATCCTCGCGCAAACCTCCGATCTGGTGCAGGCGAGCACCGTCAACGCGAGCACGGTCAAGCTCTTCGACCTGAGCAATCCGGCGCAGCCGCAGCTGGTGCCGGCCAGCACGTACATCACCGAGCCGGTCGAGGTGACGCAGTCCGGGCTGTCGCCGGCCATCGCGCTGCAGCCCGCCGGCGCCACCGCGGGCGACGCGACCTCCGTCTTCCGCACCCGGCCGCTCAAGGACAACACCGACTACGCGGTGGTCATCACCGACGGCGTGCAGGACAAGACCGGCAAGGCCCTGGTGGCGGGCACGGTGGCGAAGATCCTCCAGTTCACGCACCCGACGGTGGATGCGCAAGGCAACTCCCAGCTCGCCGGCATCGACAACGCCACCGCCGGCGCCCTGGAGGTCATGCGCCAGAAGCTCGCGCCGGTGCTGAACAGCGGCGCGGTGGACAAGAGCCACGTGGCCATGGCGTACACGTTCCACACCCAGACCATCCTCTCCACCGCCGCGCAGCTCGGGGCGCTGCCCTACGGGACGCCGGCGGCGACCGGCGTCACGCAGGCCGTCGTGGCCTCCTCCCCGGCCGCGGCGTTCACGAAGTACGGGGTGGATGCGGTCGCCGTCCCCGGTGCGGCCGGCGCCAACATCAACGAGGTCGTCGAGACGAAGATCGTCACCTTCAATCTGCTCGACAACGCGACCGGCGCCTTCAATCCCGACCCCACCAAGGCGGTGGCCGAGCCCATCGACGTGATCGTCGCCACTCCCAAGGCGACGAGCGTGGCGGCGAACTGCGCGCTTCCTGCTCCGCTCAATGGCCTGAAGTGCTCGCCGCTGGTGGTGTTCCGCCACGGCCTCGGCCGCGGCCGCGCGGACATCTTCACCGTCGCCGACACCCTGACCTCCAAGGGCTTCACCGTCGTCGCCATCGACGCCGCGAAGCACGGCGACCGGTCGCTGTGCACGAGCGGGCAGACCACGCTGACGGTCGGCGGCACCACCGTGCAGCAGTGCGGGCAGATCGGGACCCCGGCCGCCGCTTGCACCACGGCGCTGCCCGCCGGCGCGCAGGGTGACGCCAATCCGCCCGGCACCTGCGGCGCCGCGGGCTTCTTCTACCTGCCGGTGAGCCGGTCGTGCCTGCCGCCGGGAGGGACGTGCGGCTGGACGGGGGCGGCAGGCATTCCCGCCATCTCCTCCAACTTCCTGGTCAGCGCCAACTTCTTCCGCACCCGCGACACGCTCCGCCAGGACATCATCGACCAGTCGCAACTGGTGCGCGCCGTCACCGCGCTGAGCACCCCCGGCGCGCCGGCGAACCCGCTCTTCGACCACATGTCGGCCCAGGGCGTGATCATCGACCCGCAGAAGATCTTCTTCGCCGGCCAGTCGCTGGGCGCGATCCAGGGCACCGTGGACGTCGCGGCGAACCCGCGCATCTCGCGGGCCGTGTTCAACGTGGGCGGCGGCACCATCGTGGACATCTTCACCAACTCGCCGGCCTTCGTCGCCAGCACCGACGCGCTCTTGGCCTCGCTGGGAATCCAGCCGGGAGCGAACTCGGCCTTCCTCCAGTTCCTGGTCGTGGCGAAGACCGTCCTCGACCCTGCCGACCCGGTGAACTTCGCCGGCCATCTCCAGGGCGACACGCTGCCTAACCTTTTGGTGAATCCGCCGGCGCCGCAGGCGACCAAGGCCGTCCTCACCCAGGCCGCGTTCTGCGATCAGACGGTGCCGAATCCGTTCAACTTCATCCTCGATTCGACGATGGGCACGGCTCCATTGCCGCCCAGCGGCGCGCCGGGCACCTTCGAGTTCTACTTCAACACCACGAGCGGCGGCGCGCCTTCGCCGGCGAAGCTCAGCGCCTGTCCCTCGCCGCCGACCAGCGGGACGGGAACTCCGGGAGCCGTGAGTCACGGCTTCTTCACCGACTGGGTGGACGCCGCCGCCACCACCACCGGGCAGACGAATGCAGCGAACTTCCTGGGCGGGACGCCATCGCCGGCGTCCATCATTCCCGTTCCGTAAGCGAGGACCAACATGCGCAACCTGATCGCAGCCCTGCTCCTCGCGCCCGCCACGGCCTTCGCCGGCGCGTACGCCATTCCCAACGAGAACGCCCGCGACCTTGCGCTCTCGCAGAGCAACGTCGCGGCGCAGAACGGCCCGGAGGCGGCGCACTTCAATCCCGCGGCGCTGGCGGGCCAGAAGGGCCTCGCCATCTCCGCGAGCCTGGAGGTGCTCTACAACCGCACCACCTGGACCGACCCCAATCTCGGCACGGCCACGCTCCAGCCGCACGCGAGCCTGCCGCCGGAGGCCGCCGTCTCCTACGGCAACACGCTCCCCAACGGCATGCCCTACGGCGTGGGGCTCTCGCTCATGCTCCCCGGCGGCGGCGCCTTGAACTGGCCCACCAACTGGCCGGGCTCGGCGCGCATCCAGACGGTGGACCAGAAGGTGTGGCTCTCGCAGCTCAGCGCCGGCATCCAGCTGCACCCGCTCTTCAGCTTCGGCGCCAGCCTGCTCTACTACCAGGTGCAGGAGAAGCTCACCCAGCAGCTCCCCTTCGTCACCTCCCAGGGCTCCGCGCAGCTCGGCCTCGCCGGCGGCGCCCCCACCTTCGAGCTGGCCGGACAGTTCCAGGCGCCCAACGACATCCCCTTCACCCTGGCCGTCGACTACAAGCACCAGGCGCCGCTGGAGCTGAGCGGGCACGCGCACTTCGACAACGTCGCCCCGAGCTTCGCCGGGCAGCTCCAGGATCAGGAGGCCACCGAGCACGTGACGGTGCCCAACATCCTCTACGTCGGCGCCGCCTACGGCGTGAACGACAACGTCAAGCTGATGGGGAGCTGGGACCTGGAGCGCTGGAAGGTGTACGGCAACGACACGTACCGCGGCTCCAAGGGCCTGGTCATTTCCGTGCCGCGCAACTACAACAACGCCTGGGTCTACCGGTTCGGCGCCGAGTACGCGAAGCCCAGCTTCCTGCCCGCGCTCACGCTGCGCGCGGGCCTGTTGCGCAGCATCTCCAACCAGCCCACCGACACCATCTCGCCCACGCTCACCGACGCGAACAGCTGGGCCGTCTCCGTCGGCGCGGGTTACGAGGTGATCAAGGGCCTGCGCGCCGACGTCGGCTACCAGTACGCCATCTTCGACACGGTCACGGCCACCGGCCCCGACGCGTTCCCGGGCAGCTACGACACCCACGTGCACCTCGTCTCGGCGGGGCTCACCTGGCGGACGACGGCGTTCTGAGCTGCGGGTTTCCCGCCGCGTCAGGAGATCGACGCGGCGGGTGCGGCTCGCCGCCGATGTTGGATACTGGACGGCTTGCGGCTCACTCGTACTCGTCGCTGCCCTGCACCCAGATGAACGACTGGATGTCGATCAGGTCGCGCGGCCGCAGGTCAGCGAGGTCCAGCGTGATGCGCTCCGCGAAAGCCAACAGCTCCCTGTAGGTCTCCCAGCCCGGCCGGGTCGCATAGTTGAAGGGGACGCCGTACGCTTCCGCAGCGCGGCGGGTGACGTTTGGCTTGAGGAAGATCTCCCGGTCAGGGCGGGCGATGAACCCGAACACGGTCTGCACCGGCCAGGTCTGCACGCGCGTCTGGCGGCGCGGCAGCGCAGCCAGCACCTCGCCCCAGCGCACGAACCGCTCCTGGTGCGAGCCACCGCCGTGGAGGAAGTCGTGCAGGCCGGTGGCAAAGAGGCGGGCGCCCTGCGGCGGGCGGACGGCGTCGCGCAGCGCCATCTTCTCGAAGGAGAAGAGCAGGTTGGTGCGCGACTCGATGCGCACCGCGCGCGCCGCGATCTCCTCGTACGCGCCCTCGTCGATCAGCCCTGTGAGCTCGCGCTGGCCCAGCCGCAGCTCCCACTCCTCGTGCGCCGCCTGCTTGTAGCCGCGCTCCCAGTCGACGTACTTCGGGTCGCGAAACGCCTTGCGGAAGAACCGCAGGAACTTGCGGCGGCAGGCAAGCGCTCGCGAGGACGGGTTGGCCGCGGCAGTGGAGATCTGCATCCAGGGAAGATGCGCGTGCTAGCCTGCGCCTGCATGGACCCACTCGCATCGCTGGGCCGGGCCCTTCGCGAGCGCGGGTATGCGTTCGTGACGCCGACGCCGGAGACGCACCGGCGGGTGCTGGCCCGCGGCGGGCCCGCCCGCACGCTGCGCGACGTGTTCGGGTGGAGCAAGCCTTTCGGGCCCGGAGTGCTCGAACCGGAGCTGATGGACTGGCTGGAAGCGGCAGGAGCGCTGCACCGCCACCGCGGGCAGCTCAAGAGCGGCGTGCGCTTCTCGTCGCTGGGGCCGCTCCTGCTCGCCCATTCCGCGTACCCCACCACCGCGGCTGACGCGGTCTTCTTCGGCCCCGACACCTACCGCTTCGCCGCCTTCCTGCGCGCACGGGCGCCGGCGGAGATCGGGATGCTCGCCGACGTGGGCTGCGGCACGGGAGCAGGCGGCCTCTTGCTGGCGCCGCGGGCACGATCCGTCGCGCTCCTCGACGTGAGCGAGAATGCGCTCCGCTTCTCGCGGGCCAATTGCGAGCTCAACGGCCTGGACGCGCGCACCGTCCAGAGCGACGTCCTCGAGGGCCTGGAGGAGCCGCCCGACCTGATCGTCGCCAATCCGCCGTACCTGGCCGATCCGCTCGGCCGCGCCTACCGCGACGGCGGCGGCGAGCTCGGCACCGGGCTGTCGCAGCGCATCGTGGAGGAGTCGCTCGAGCGGCTGCGCCCCGGCGGCAGGCTCCTCCTCTACACGGCGACGCCGGTGGTGGAAGGCGAACACGTGATCTGGCGCAAGCTCGCCCCGCTGCTCGGCAAGGCGCGCGCCGACTACGCGGAGCTGGACCCGGACGTCTTCGGCGAGGAGCTGGAGCGGCCTGCCTACTCGCAGGTCGAGCGCATCGCGGTGGTCGGACTCGACGCAGTCAAGCTGTGAGCACCCCCGACGGACAGCCCGTGTGCAACCCGCGCCCGGCAGGCACATCCTCAGCGAGGATGGATCGCCAGGAACTGCACCTGCGCCTCGCCCTCTTCGCCCGCGAACGTCTCGAGCCCGGCTTTCCCGAGGACCCCGCCCGCGCAGCCAAGGAGCTGCGCCTGCGCGCGCTGGAGCAGGCCTTCGTGGAAGAGGAGCGGGCCGCCGTCGTGCGACAGGCCGCGGAGGCCCCCGGGGACGCGGACGGCTTCGTGGGCTGGTTCGAGGCGCTGCGCGAGACCGGGCCGGGCCAGGGCGACCCGCTCTTTCCCTGGCTGGCAGGGGCCGCGTCGATGGCGCAGATGAAGTGGTTCCTCGCCCAGGAGGTGGCGGGCGAGGCGGGATTCGACGACCTGGTCGCGCTGACGCAGGTGAAGATGCCGCAGCAGCCCAAGCTGGAGCTGGCCCGCAACTACTGGGACGAGATGGGCCGCGGCCGGCCGGCGGCCATGCACGGGCCTCTGCTGGGAGATCTCGCCCGCGCCCTCGAGGTGCGGGCGGAGCCGGAGAGCACGGTGTGGGAGGCGCTGGCCCTGGCGAATCTGCTGGTCGCGCTCGCGCTCGATCGCCGCTACGCGTACCACTCCGTCGGAGCGCTGGGAGCGGTCGAATTGACCGCTCCGGGACGGGTGGCGCAGGTGGACCGCGGCCTTGCTCGCCTGGGGGTCCCCAAGGCGGCGCGACGCTACTTCACCCTGCACGCCACGCTCGACCTGCAGCACAGCGCGGCCTGGAACCGCGAGGTGCTGCGGCCGCTCGTCCTCGAGAAGCCGCGCGCGGCCCGGGCCATCGCCGAAGGCGCGCTGATGCGGCTGCGGGCCGGAGCGCGGTGCTTCGCGCGCTACCGCCGGGAGCTCGGGCTACAGCCAGCCCAGGTCGCGGAGGAGCTGGCCGTCGCGCCGTAGGAACCGGTCGCCGATGTCGGTGCGGTAGCGCGCGTTGGGCAGGTGGATCTGCGCGGCGAGATCGTACGCGTTGCGCTGCGCATCGATCACCGAGCCGCCGCGGCCCGTCACCACCAGGGCGTATCCCGAGGGGCCGCTGGTGAGGAGCCGGCCGTCCTCGAGCAGGAGCTCCCCGTAGTGCAGGTGCTCCTCCTCCGCGGGCGAGAGCGGGCGCCGGAAGGTCACCGGCTGTCCGCGCGCGGGCACCGTGGCCTGCGGGTAGGGGAAGGGCGGCACGGTCAGCACCACGCCCACCGCAAAGCCCGGGTGCGTGCGGAAGCTGCGCGGAGAGCGCGGGTCCAGAAGGGAGAGGAGAATCGCGTCCCACGGGTCCACGTGCAGGGCGTCGAGGATGGCGAATCCCGGGTAGCCGAAGCGGCAGGTGAGCTCCAGCGGCCAGACGCCGCGCTCGTTCACGATGGTGTTGAGGTTGACGTAACCCTGGTAACGTCCCTCGCGCAGCAGCGGGGCGAGCCGGCCGAGCGTCGCCGCCATGAATCGCTCCGCGCCGCGGTAGGTGACCAGGGTCCCCATCTCGCCGGTCAGCTCGCCGAGGTCGCCGGTGAAGAACCGCTTGTGCTCCCAGTCGAGGCAGGCGGGCTCGAGGAACCGTTCGCCGTCGAAGTACGCGCCGGTGCCCATCTCCACGCCCTCGAGGTGCTCCATCAGGACGAAGGACGGCGGATCGGGCCAGGACCAGCGGGCCCGCTGCAGCTCGAGGAACGCGATCACGTCGGCGCCGCCGGGCAGCTCGCCGACGTAGTTGCGGGTGGCGGAGAACGCGCCGTTGAGCTTGAAGACGTAGCGTCCGGGCGCTGCGCGCACGAAGTCGATGGCGGCGGCGAACGAGGTGAAGGCGTGGACCGCCGCGGTCCGCAGCCCGGCGTCGCGCAGCGCCGCCTGCCCGAAGGCGCGGTCGTTCTCCAGCCGCTCGCCGAGGAGTCCGCCGCCCACCACGCGAAAGCCGTCGCGGCGCAGCTCGTCCTGCTCCGCCCCGAGCGAGGCCTGCTCGAAGAGGATCAGGCCGTCGCGGCCCACCCATCCGAGCTCCGAGCGCCAGTCGGTGGTGCGCTCGACGATTCCCGCCAGCACCTCGTGGCACGAAGCGTCCGCCACGTGGACCCGCACCTCGTGACCGGCCTTCTGCAGCCGGCGATAGAGGTCGCCGAGATCGTTGGAATCGCCCACCCCGAGAACGCGCACTGGAGTAGACATACACCGGGTGCGCCGGCCGCAGGCAGCGCCCTGCGGCATAGGATGCGCCTTCCAACTCTTCGAGGGAACTCATGCGCAAGATCGCAGTGCTGCTCGCCGCCGCCGTCCTCTCCTGCAAGTCCGCTCCGCAATCGAAGGCGCCGGAGACCGCCGCCGCTCCGGCAGGTCCCGCCACGCCGGCCAATCCGCCTGCCACGGGCGTGACCGGGGCGCAGCCGGTGGTCCCCAACGTGGCGGGCCAGCCCGGCACGGCGCCGGAGAGCGCCGCGCAGCGCGCGCAGTCGGCCGCCGCCAAGGCCCCGGCCGCGCCGCCTCCGGGAATCGATCTCTCCGCCATGGACCGCAGCGTGAACCCCTGCGACGACTTCTACCGGTTCTCCTGCGGGAGCTGGCTCGACCGGACGCCCATTCCCGAGGACCGGCCCCAGTGGGGGCGCGCCTTCAGCGAGATCCTCGAGCGCAACCAGCAGCTGCTCCGCGAGATCGTCGAGAAGGACGCGCGCGGCGAGGCGGATCCCGCCGATCCCTTCGTCCAAAAGGTCAGCGACTTCTACTCCACCTGCATGGACGAGCAGAAGGCGGAGACCGCCTCGTTCGCGACGCTCCAGGACGAGCTGCGCGCAATCGATCAGATCTCCGACGCCAGGGCGCTGGCCAGCGAGGTGGGCCAGCTCCACCGGGCGGGGGCGCGGGCCTTCTTCGGATTTGGCGCGCGCCAGGACTTCAAGGACGCGACCCAGGTGATCGGCGGCGTGGACCAGGGCGGCCTGGGCCTTCCCGACCGCGACTACTACTTCCGCGACGACAAGAAGTCCCAGGAACTGCGCACGCTCTACGTGGACCACGTCGGGCGCATGCTGGCGCTGGCCGGCGACGCCGACGGGCCGGCGCACGCCCGGCGCGTGTTCCAGCTCGAGACCGAGCTCGCCCGCGCCTCGCTCGACCGCGTCAAGCGCCGCGACCCCAACAAGATCTACCACCGGCTCGATCGTCGCGGCCTCGCCGCCGCCGCGCCGCATTTCGACTGGAACGACTACTTCGCCACCGTGGGCGCGCCGGAGGTGCAGGCCATCAACGTGACGGTGCCCGACTTCTTCAGGGCGATGGACGCGCTGCTCGCCAAGGGCAACCTGGACGACGTGCGCCTCTACCTGCGCTGGCGCGCGGTGGAGGCGGCGGCGGACACGCTCGGGGAGAAGTTCGTGCAGGAGCGCTTCCGCTACAACCGCGCGCTCACTGGCGCCAAGACCATCCTCCCCCGCTGGAAGCGGTGCGTGCAGATGACCGACCGCGCGCTGGGCGAGGCGCTGGGCCGGACCTTCGTCACCACCACCGTGGGCGCGCAGGGCAAGGCCATGGCCCACGAGATGATCGTCGGTATCGAGAAGGCGTTCCAGGAAAACCTCGCCAGCGTGGACTGGATGGACGCCTCCGCCCGCGAGGCCTCGCTCTACAAGCTGCACAAGATCGACAACAAGGTCGCCTACCCGGACAAGTGGCGGGACTACACCCGGATGCAGATCGGGCGCACCTCGCTGCTCGAGAACGTGCTCAACGCGGCGCGCTTCGAGACCGCCCGGGACCTGGCGAAGATCGGCAAGCCGCTCGATCGCAGCGAGTGGCGGATGACCCCGCCCACCGTCAATGCCTACTACAGCGCGTCGCTCAACGAGATGGTCTTCCCCGCCGGCATCATGCAGCTGCCCTTCTTCTCGCCGGAGGCGCCGGTGGCCGCCAATTACGGCGGGTTGGGAATGGTCATGGGCCACGAGCTCACCCACGGCTTCGACGATCAGGGCCGCAAGTTCGACGGCGACGGCAACCTGCACGAGTGGTGGTCGCCCAAGGTGGGCAAGGCCTTCGAGCAGCGCGCCGCCTGCGTGGCCAGGCAGTACGACGGCTACGTGGCGGTGGAGGACGTGCACCTCAACGGCAGGCTGACCCTGGGCGAGAACATCGGCGACATCGGTGGGCTCAAGATGATGATCTCGGCGCTGCGCGCGCGGCAGCAGGGCCAGCCGCCGGCCAGGGTGGGCGGGTTCGACGACGTGCAGCAGGCCTTCATCGCCTTCGCGCAGGTCTGGTGCACCAACTACCGGCCCGAGGCGGCTCGCACGCAGGCGCTGACCAATCCGCACTCCACCGCGCAGTGGCGCGTCAACGGCCCCGTCTCCGACAACCCCGAATTCGAGAAGGCCTTCAGCTGCCCGAAGGGCTCGCCGATGGCGCCGGTGAACCGCTGTACCGTGTGGTAGGCGCGCGGAGCACAGGCCGCCCGTCCGACAGGTCGTTTTCCGGAAGAGCCCTTCCCCGCCGGAGGTTTTTCCCCGGCAACCAGGGAAAGGACCCTTCATGCGGACGCTTGCTCTCTTTGCACTTCTCTCCGTCTCGACCGCCGCGTCGGCCAACGTGCTCTGGCGCGGCGACTACGACACCGGCGACCTCTCGCAATGGGACAAGGTCGACGGCCTGACGAGCCGGCTGACGGTGGAGTCGTCGGTGGTGCACCAGGGCAGCCATGCGCTGCGCGTCGAGCTGCACCAGGGCGACGTCTCCTCGAGCGGCACGCGCAACGAAGTGGTCGAGTCCAACCCGGCGCACTGGGAGTCCGAGGGCAACGACCGCTGGTATTCGTGGAGCACGCTCTTTCCCGACGGCTACCCGAGCAACAATACCTGGCAGGTGTTCACCCAGTGGCACCACACCGGGTGCTGCGGGTCGCCGCCGGTGGAGTTCTCGGTGATCGGCGAGCACATCCAGCTGGGGCACGACGGCAGCAGCCAGGTGCTCTGGACCGCGCCGCTGGTCCGCGGCGTGTGGCACGACTTCGTGGTCCACGTGTACTGGTCGTCGACCGACGGCTACGTCGAGCTCTACTACGACGGCGAGAAGGTGCTGGGAAAGACGTCGGTCCAGACGCTCTATCCCGGCGAGCAGGCGTACCTGAAGCAGGGCCTCTACTGGAACGCGTCGATCACCAGCGTCGGCGTGCTCTACCACGACGGCATGGTGACGGGGACCTCGCTCGCCGACGTGGCGCCGCAGCTTGCCGCGCCGCCGGTGCAGCCGCCGGCTCCCCCTCCCGACCCGGGCACTCCGGACAATCCGGCGCCTCCCGCGCCGGCGCCGGTTGCCGCGCCGCAGCCCGAGAGCCCCGTGGTCGCCGCCGGCACGCCCGCGCCGCTGAGCATCGGGGAAAGGCTCGGCGAAGGCGGCTGCTCGCACACCGCGCCGGGCTCGCTCACCGCGCTCGGGCTGCTCGCGCTGGGCTCCTTCGCCGCCCGCCGCCGCCGCGTCCGCGCCGGCTGAACGCGCCCGCCGCAAAAAAAGAGCACGCCGGGCGAAGTTTCCGCCCGGCGTGCCCGGCTGTCGATCCGATCGGAGGTGCGCGGACGATCAGTGGTGCCCGCCGTCCTCGCCCTCGTGGTTCTCGTGCCCGCTGCGGTCGTCGTCCTGGAAGGCGTTGAGCGACGCGCGGATGTTGGTCTCGATGGCGGCGCGGTTCAGCTCGTCGCGCGGGTCCAGGCGGGTGGCGGCGGCGGCGCCGAACCAGTTGGAAGGATCGAACGCGAGCGTGATGTTGGCGCTGCCGGCGCCCACGACGAAGCTGCCTTCGCTCTTCTGCGAGGCGTGCAGCGACGAGGTGAAGGTGAACGCCTGGCCGTCGATGGTGCCATCCACGATCACCGACGCGTTCTGCAGCGCCGTGCTGGGGAGCACTTCGAAGCGGAACTCGTGGTAGGTGCCCGCCGGAACGTTGGCGTCGAACACCTTGGTGACGGCGCCGGTCAGCGCGGTGGCGTCGAGATCGACCAGGAACGGGCCTTCGCTCACGTCGGCCTCGCCGTCCTCATGGTCCGTGCCGGCGTCGGAGTCGTCGGAGCCGTTCTCGAACGTCGCGGCGCCGGTGGTGGTCGCGGCTGCCGTACCGCTCGGCTCCAGCTTGAGCCGCCCGATGTTCAGGCGCACGCGCTGCACGTCGATTCCGCTGGCGAGCACCAGCGCCTGCGAGGGGGCCGTGGCCCGGGCCGCGGTGACGCTGAACGAGACCGGGGCGCTCTTGCTGCCGCAGGCGCAGATCAGCACGGCGGTGAGAATTGCGTAGAGACGAGTCATGATTTCTCCTTTCGCCGATGATGACACCGGAGCGGCCGAGGAGGTGACATTTCGTCGCGTCGAAATCGCGAAAAATGCCTCGCACATCGGCAGCTTGTGTGGAGAGCCCTCCTACAGGTTACTGTTCGGGAGCCCACGCGATACGTGCACGGCCGTGCAGGCCTTCTTCTCGCTGCGCGGGTTGGCGGCGCCGGGTCTGGCGCGCTACTGCACCGGCGGCAGCTTCAGGCGGAGATTGAAGGTGTAGTACACGGACACCGGCTTGCCCTTCGCGAGCGCGGGCTTGTAGGTGCGCCGCTCCAGCGCCTCGATGACGGCGGCGTTCATGAACGGCAGCCCCTTGAGCACCTTGCAGGCGCGAACCCGGCCCTCGACGGTGACCACGCAGCGCACCTGCATGGCGCCCTCCACGCGGCGCTCCACCGCGTCGGCCGTGTACTCCGGCGCCGGCCCGGACACCATCGACGGGGGCGTCATGCTGTCGTTGAACTCGACCACGGTGTCCGCCACCGCCGCCGGCTGGGCGGTCACGATGGCGAGCCGCACGTGCACCTTCCTGCCCTTGATGGCCAGGCCCTCGGCCGTGAACGGGTGGTAACCCTCGCGGCGCACCGAGAGCGTATAGGAGCCCGCGGGCAGGAAGGTCATCTCGAACGCGCCGTCGCCGTCGGTGGTGGCGGACTGCTCGCCCACCAGAACCGCGCTGCGCGCGGTCACCCGCGCATCGGGGAGCGGAGCGCGCGTGACTGCGTCCACCACCACCCCGGAAACGCTGCCCATGGTGGCCTGCGCGAACGCAGACGTCGACAGTGCCAGACTGAACGCAAGGACCACCCGGTGCATCGGCCAAGCCTCCATGACCACTGCGGATCAGAGTAGCCGACAGGCCGGGCATCACAAAGGATTCACTGCGCCAATTCCGTCAGCACCGCCTTCTTCATGAGGTCCGGAGGCAGCAGGCCCTGCGCGAGGATGGTGTCGTGGAAGGTGAGAGGGTCGAACTTCTTGCCCAGTTGCTTCTCGGCGGCCTCGCGCAGCTCGAGCAGGCGCAGGTAGCCGTAGTAGTAGGACGTGGCCTGGCCCGGGGCGCGGAAGGTGAAGCGGTCCACCTCCTCGGTGGCGAAGGCGGGCGAGAGTCCGACTTCGCGCTCGAGGAACTCGCGCGCCTTCTTCGGCGACCACCGGCGCATCTGCAGCTCCGGATCGAGAAAGGCGCGCGCCGCTCGCTGCAGGCGGAGCTGCAGCGAGATGAGCTTGCCGTCGTCGGGCATGTAGGGAAGGGTGATGGCCTCGGCGTACAGGCCCCACCCCTCGGCGTTGACGCTGTTGAAGGCGAAGATCGCGCGCGCCAGCGAGACGCCGTGCTCCACCATGCCGTCGAACTGGAGCTCGTGGCCGGGGCGCGCCTCGTGGGCGGTCAAGGTCCAGGCCGCGGCGTCGTAGTTGAAGTCGTCGTACTTCTGCTCCACCTTGCCGGGCACCGAGAGCGGCAGCACGAACTCGCCCTGCTCGCCGGTGTTGCCGATCAGCCGCGGCGGAGACATGTGCGGGGCGGGCTGCTGCGCGTTCTCCGCCGGAGTCCCCAGCCGGATGCGGGCGGGGCGCGCCGGCAGCGTGACCAGCCGGTGCTCGCGGATGATGTCCTCGATCTGCGCGAGGCGGTGCTGGTAGAACGCCAGCACCTGGTCGTCGGGGATCTGGCTCTTCTTCAGCTCCTTGATCACCTGGCGGTAGTCCCAGTTGGTGAGGCCGCGCGCCTTGGCGATCCGCTCGGCGAGGACCTGCATCTCCGACTGGATCCTGGCGAAGCCTTCGTGCGCGCGCCTCGCAAGCTCCTCGCCGGGAATGTCCACGCCAACCTGGCGGAGCTGGAACTCGTAGAGCTCGGGCGGGAGCCGGAAGTCCTCGCGCGCCCTGGGCAGCACCTCCACCTGCACGAACTGGAGGAACTGCTCCAGTTGCCCGTGCAGCGCGGCCACCGGCTGCTCGTATCCAGCGATGCCGTACTGGGCGAAGAGCTTGTCGATGCCGTCGATGAGGAACTTCGAGGTGTGCAGGTCGTTTTCCACCTCGATGCGGCTGGGCGGCAACAGGCCCTTCGCAAACCCGTCGCGAATTTCCGCCTCGACCAGCTGGACCGCGGGAGCGGTGCCGGGCTCGAGACCCGCATACTTGCGCACGCGCACCAGCGCCGCCGGCCTGCGCTCCTTCGCGACCTGCGCGTCGAGCAGCGAGCGGACGCTGCCGAAGATCATCCGCGGCAGGTTGAGGTAGGGAACCTCCAGCTTCTCGTGCAGCTCGCTGCCACGGATCTGCCGCTCCGCCGCGTCCACCAGGATGGCGAGGTCCTCGGAGACGTCGGGGTCCTGCTCGCCCTGCTGCTTCTGCCGCAGCGTGGCCAGCGCCTTGCGCACCGCCTCGCGCTGCCGCTCGCGGTGGCCCGGGCTCAAGTCGGAGATGCGGTCGTCGATGCCGCTGACGCCGGTGCGGGCGGCAAACTCCGGCGCATACTGCGCCTGGACGTCGAGGAGGATCTGGGAGTTCTGGTTGCTGCGAGCGATCCAGTCGCGACGGCTTGCTGCGGAGGCGTGGGTCGGGGCGGGAGCGCCGTGCGAGCAGGCGAAGAGGAGGGCGGCGAGGGCGGCGGCAAGATGGGAGCGCATGTGGCCGCGCAGTCTAGCGGCAAGCGAGATTCGGGGACACCATACGCAACTCACGAGCGTGAGCTCGAGTGCATCTGGAGTTGCGTATGGTGTCCCCGAATCTCTGGAGCTACTTCTTCTTCGGCTTCCGGGTGGCGGGCTTCTTGGTGGGCGCCTTGGCTTCGTGCTTCTTGCCCATCAGGATGATGACGTAGGTGGAGTTCTTGCCGAAGTTGGGCGAGACGCCCACTGCCGTCCCCACGCCCACCAGCTTCGCATCGCCCACGACCCCGGGCTCCTGCGCGAACTCCATCGGGTCGGCCTTCACTCCCCCGATCTCGTCCACCTTGGAGAAGCCCCTGTACAGAGGCGCCTCGATCTCGCTCACCCTGGCGCGCGGCACCTGGCCCTTGTCCTTGGCCATCTCGCTCGCGTACTCCTGCGCGATCTTCTCCAGCTCGGGGTCCTTGGTCGCCGCCCCTGCGCGCGCGTCGGAGCGGCGCTGCTCGATGGCCTCGTACAGCTTGGCCTTGATCGCGACGGGATCGGGCGGCGGGAGCTGCTTCATGAAGAGCTCGGTCACGATGATGGTCTTCTTGTCGTTGATGACCGCG
The DNA here is from genome assembly GCA_035702105.1 of Myxococcales bacterium. Classification (GTDB taxonomy): domain Bacteria; phylum Myxococcota; class Myxococcia; order Myxococcales; family 40CM-4-68-19; genus 40CM-4-68-19. Next base: position 29,780 of record DASSQZ010000088.1, read on the forward strand.
CCGGGCGCCACGCCGATGCCCACCTGGGTGACGTTGGGGTTCATGGCGTTGGAGCGATCCTGCGGGTTGCTGGACATGAGCTGGAACGCCTGCTCCGCCCCGGTGGTCTGGGCGAGGCTCTCGTAGAGCTGGGGGGCGGAGATCTCCGCGTCCCTCAGCCTCTGGTTCAGCTCCGCCGAGCTGGTGTTCTTGCCCTTGGCGCGGTCCTCCGAGATGCTGCGCGCGATCTTGGACAGGTCGGGATCGACCTGCAGCGGCTGGAGCCCGGCCTGGGTGCGGTCCTGGTTGATCAACTCGCCGATCTGCTTCTCGGCCGCGGGCGGATCGGTGACCGCCGCTTCTCCTCCGGCGGCGGGAATCCTGGCGGCCACCGGCAGCTCCGTGCCGCAGCCCACCGCGAAGTTCGCCACCGGGACCTCGCCGCCCTCCTCCGACTCCGCGGTCACCTGCACCAGGATCTTGCCGGGCCGGTCGCCGCACTTGATCTCGGTGGAGAACGTCTTGCCGGGCGTCCCCTTGGGCTGCTCGAGATGGCCCACGGCGTCGCTGTACTGCACCTTCGGGTTCTTCAGCTTTCCCAGCACCGACCCGCTCAGGGTGGCAGACTGGCCGGGGTTCAGCTTGCGCGGGAAGGGCGGCTGGATCTCGATGGTCTGGTCCTGCAGGAGCAGCGCGAAGCGCGTCTGGCCCTGCCGGATCCGCTGCGTGACCAGGCCATAGCGCGCGTTCTGTGCGGTGGCGGCGAAGCTCTTGATCGGCGGGATGAGCCGGTCGGCGAACTCCTGCACGCTGGCGCCGGGCGTGTCGGTGCCGCTGCTGGTGCGTTCCTTGGTGTCGGCGTTCTGCAGCGTGATCCTCCGGATCGGCTGCGGGAGGCCGAAGTCGTTGGCGATGACGCTGACCACCGAGTCGGGAGGCGAGTCGTCTCCCCAGCCGAGCAGCGTCTCCGCCACGGCACAGAGGCGGCCGTCCGGCTGCGCCGCCGTTCCCACGCCGTCCTGGACCAGGCCGTTCACGCCGCGCTCCGGGCAGGTGAGGCTCGGGTCCTGGCCGTAGGCGGCGACCGGCGCCTTGGCAGGCTTGAACGTGCCGTTCTCGACGACGCCGGGCGACCTCCTGTTGGCGGAGAGGTTGGCGCCGCAGCCCGCGGCAAGCAGCAACGCCGCGGCGACCGGCGCCGCGGAAAAGGGGACTCGACCTCGTGGTGTCATGCGCTCCTCGATGCTTCACGGCAGGAGCCCGCATGCATCGGAGAGAGCCCTTGCCGGCGATGGCCGCGCCGCCCGGCCTACTCCGGGAGCGCGAGCGTGATCTTGAAGATGTAGTCGACCTCGATGGGCTGCCCGTGCAGCAGCGCGGGCGAGTACCTGCGCTTCTCCAGCGCCTCGATGACCGCCTTGTCCATGAACGGCAGGCTCTTGACCACCCGGCAGTTGCGGACCTGGCCCTGCACCGAGACGATGCACTTCACCAGCATGGTGCCCTGGACCTCGTGCTCGAGCGCCTGGTTGGTGTATTGCGGCTCCGGCCCCGAGACCTTCTGCGGCGGGGTCATGGTGTCGTTGAACTCGACCGGGCCGGTGTTGCCGACCTGACCGCCAATCTGGCCGCCCACCACTCCGCCGACCACTCCCCCGACCACTCCGCCCTCGACGCCGCCTTCGACGCCCTCGTCGTCGTCCGACTCTTCCTCGGGCGGGGGCTCCGGCGGCTTCTCCTCTTCCTTGGGGATCTCCTTGGGCTGGATCACCGCGGTGGGAGGCAGCGTCTTCGGCTTGATCCGATCCGGCCGCGGCGTCTTCGGCTTGTGCCCCGCGGGAGGAGGCGGCGGCGGAGGAGGAGGCGGCGGCGGCGGCCGGAAGGTGACGGCGACGGGCGCCTCGGTCTGCTTCGGCATGTGCGCCCTGGCGTACGCGAAGAGGAACGCGGCACCCACCACGGCAGCGTGGAGGACGATGGAAACCAGCATCGAGGTGCCCGCCCGCCTCTTGGCCCGGGGAGCGGTGATGGTGTCGAACATGTGCCCCTTGTGAGTCGCGCGAGAAAAGGCGTGGAGACTTAAACAACCAGCCGGGGAAAGTCAACGCCCGGCCGCCCGCTTCGATCTGCTCTGCGCGCTTTTGTCGCCGGCTGAAAAAGCGAGGGGCGGACAGGCACCGTGCCCGTCCGCCCCAAGGTCTCTACGGACGATCAGACCTTAGAAGGTCTGCGTCAGGCGGCCCCAGAAGAACCGGCCCATGAAGTCATAGGCGCTGGGGTCCGAGGTCGGGGTGAACGCGTTGTAGACCTTCGGAGGCGCGACGTTGAACGTGTTGTTCAAGCCGACCGCCAGCGTGGTCTTTCCGAACCCGGTGTTGAGCCCGTACGACGCGTACAGGTCGGTCTGGAAGTACGGATCGACCTTGCGTGCCGCGTCGGCGTGGCCGCCCTGCGACTGGTTGCAGAGGCCGAAGCCGTCCATCAGGCCGCCGTTGGCGACGCTGTCATCGGCGCACTCCCAGTAGCTGCCGATGAACTTCTCGGTGACGCCCAGGTTGAGGCCGGCGAGCCCGAAGGTGATGCCGCCGTTGGCCTTGAACGCCGGGTAGACGCCGCCGTTCACGCCGCTGCCGAGGTCGTACACGCCGCGGCCGTGGATGATCGACCCGTCCGCCAGCTCCTGGTCGAACTTGTGCAGCCAGGTGCCGTCGACGATGAACCCGAACCGGCCGTAGTCGGTGGGCAGCGCGTAGCGCAGCGAGACGTCGATGCCGTCGGTCTTCACGCCGCCGATGTTCGCGGCGAGGTTGAAGATCTGGACGATCCGGTGCGTGTTGGGATCGCGCTGGATCAGGTCGCAGAAGCGCGGCGCCACGCTGGCATCGCTGGGATAGCAGCCGTTGAGGATGACGGACTCGCCGATGGCCGAGATCGCGTTGCTGATGTCGAAGTTGTAGTAGTCGACGGTCATCGAGAAGCCGCGCACCATGCTCGGCTGCAGCACGACGCCCGCGGTGAAGACCTTGGCGGTCTCCGGCGTCAGCTTGGGGTTGCCGCCCACGCGCGACCGGAGCTGGGTCTGGTCGTCGCCGTTGCCGTTCACGCCCTGGGCAACGCAGTTCGCAGGCACCGCCCCGGTGGTCGGAGCGCAGGGATCCTTGAGCGCGGCGAAGTTGTCCGCCTGGCCGCCGAACAGGTCGCCCACCGAGGGCGCCCGGAAGGCGGTGGAGTAGGTGCCGCGGACGGTGATGTCGTGGACGGGGCTCCACCGGCCGCCGAACTTGTACGTCCAGTCGGAGCCGAAGGTGGAGTAGTTGAACACGCGCGCGGCGGCGGTGGCCTCGAGGTTCTCGGCCAGCGGCACGTTGCTGAGGATGGGGATGGAGAGCTCGGCGTACCCTTCGTTGACGTGGTAGCCGCCCTTGGTGATGAGGCCCTTGTTGCCGGAGGTCTCACCCGCCACGGTGATCGGGTCGGGGATGAACGCGCCGTACACCAGGCGGTACTCGTAGCCGAGCGCCAGGCCCACCGGACGGTCCGCGAAGAGCTGGAACAGCTCGCCCGAGGTGTTGGCCTGCACCGCCGTCATCTGGTTGATGCCGCGGTCCACGCCGGTGAAGGTGAGTCCGGTCACCTGATCCGGCGTGATGGTTCCGCCGCCGGGGAGCACCGCGCCGGTGTTCGGATTGTAGGCCGCGCCGCTGAACAGGTTCAGGGGGACGCAGCCCGGGATGGCGGTGTCGGCATTGCCGGCCTCGGTGACGCAGATGGGCGCGCCGGTCTTCGGATCGTGCATGCTCGGTCCGAGGGCCTGGGCGAGGTTGCGCAGGTAGACGTTGCCGTTCTTGGTGCCTGCCTCCTCGGTGCGGCCGAAGTTCAAGGACAGATCCCAGAACCAGCCGTGCGCCGGACCGAACTCCTCGGGCAGCGTGCCGTCGAGGCCGCCGACCACGCGGAAGGTGCTGATGTCCTGGTCGAACCTGCGGTTACCGAACTCCAGCAGGCGGCGCCGGACGCCGTTGATGTCCACGCCGAACGGGTTGTAGATGTTGTCCTTGGAGACCACCACGCCCTCACCGTCTGTGAGGAGCGGCTCGGCCGCGAGCAGCTGCTCGGACTGCCGGTTCACGAACGACGCCTCGTAGTAGCCGCGGGCGCTGGAGCCGAGGCTGAGGTCGCCGATGCTGTACAGCGAGATGCGCTGCGCCGGCGTGACGTTGTAGTTCTGCGGCTGGAAGTTGTACTGGTCGCCAGGAGCGGTCGGGTCTTCCGGCAGGCCGCTGCCCACGTAAGGCCGGTACCGATCGCCGTTGGGGAAGGTGACGCACTTCGCGTTGACCTCGCCCGGGAGGCAGGTGATGAACGACCCGGTCTTCGGGTTCGAGGTCAAGAGCGTGTTGTAGGCGGTGATGCGGGGATCGTTGGTGGGGTTCGCCACCGCCTTGCCTCGCTCGGAGCCGGAGATGACGATGCGGCCGGCGGGGATGGTGCCGGAGCCGACCAGCAGCTCGCCCGAGTCGCCGTTTCCGGCGTTCGGGTTGTTCGGGCCGGGCGCGAAGAAGAGCTGGAACTTGGAGAAGTCGCGGTCGCCTGCGAAGACCGGCTGCTGCTTGTAGTAGCCGGCGCTGAACACCACGTTGCCGCGATCGCTGGCCTGGCCCGTGGTCACGTTCAGGTCGTAGGTCTGGCCATCGCCGTGCTGGGAGACGCCGCCGAAGGCGGAAGCCTCCGTGCCCTTGAAGCCCTTGCGGGTGATGATGTTGACCACGCCCGCGATGGCGTCAGAGCCGTACACCGCCGAGGCGCCGTCCTTGAGGACCTCGATGCGCTCCACCGAAGCGGTGGGAATGGAGTTCAGGTCCACCGACGCGTCTGCGCCGGTGCCGCCCGGAACCATGCGGCGCCCGTTGAGGAGCACGAGGGTGCGCGCGGAGCCGAGGCCGCGGAGGCTGATGCGCGTGGCGCCGTCGCCGCCGTTGTTGAACTGGGTGTTGATGGCGTTGCCCTGCTCGGGAAGAGCCTGCAGGAAGTCGCCGATGGAAACCTTGCCCGACGCCGTGACCTGCTCGCGGCTGATCACCGTGACCGGCGCGGGCGTGGTCAAGTCCTTGCGGCGGATGCGCGACCCGGTGACTACAATCTCTTCGGTCGCCTCCTTCTTGCGGCCTGCCGAGGTGCCGCCGGCAGCGCCGGTGGCGCTGTTGTCGGCCGGTACGTTCTGGTCGCTCGGTGTGGATGCGGGCGCCGGCTGATTTCCCGTCGCCGGCTGGTCGGTCGTCGTCTGCGCCGCGGCCATGCCGGACGCAGCGATCGACGCAAGCAGTGCCAGTCTGATGGCCCTGTACTTCGATTGCATGGTCAACTCCTTGGTGTGTACCAGCTTCTCCGGGGGTGAAGCAGCGTGACGCGCCTTCCGTCTCCTACACGCCCTTCGGCTGTCCAAATTGCGCGACGACACGTTGCCGAATGCAGCCAAACTTGCCCTGTGTATCGTGCCCAACGACGCGCGGAGACTGCACGATCCCCGACTGGGCGTCAAGGAGCGGACGGTGCAAAAGAGAATCGGCCCCCTGACGTAGACGTTGGTTTCCGCGTCCCTTGAGCTTGTTTTTAGAGGAGAAATCGGCCGGAGCGCTGCCGTGTAGCAGGAGCGCTTACCGCCGCCCGGCAGGGGCGCCGCCGGGGAAAACCCGAGCGTGCGCCGCCGCTTTTTGTGCGCGCGGCGCGCGCAAGGGCTGCGCGGCGTTCTGTCGGATAGTTGCCATCGGGCCCCCGGGGCGCAAAGGGCGGCGGAGCCGATTCGCGCGCGCCAGCCGCGCCGCGCGGTAGAAGGGGCGTCCTTCAACCCACACGAGGGACGCACGTGATCCTCGCTCTCGCTCTGGCGGCGACGTCGCTGTTCTCCGACCTGCACTGGCGCGACATCGGTCCGTATCGCGGCGGCCGCACCAAGGCGGCCTCCGGCGTGCCGCAGCGCCCCGGCACCTTCTACGTCGGCGCGGTGAACGGCGGCGTCTTCCGCTCGGACGACTACGGCCGCACCTGGACGCCCATCTTCGACGACCAGCCCACCGGGAGCATCGGCGCGCTGGCCGTAGCGCCGTCGAATCCCGACGTCATCTACGTCGGCAGCGGCGAAGGGCTGCAGCGGCCCGATCTCTCCACCGGCGACGGCGTCTACAAGTCCATCGACGCGGGCAAGACCTGGACGCACCTGGGGCTGCGCGATGCCCAGCAGATCCCGCAGATCGCGGTGGACCCGAAGGATGCCGAGCGCCTCTTCGTGGCGGTGCTCGGGCATCCCTACGGGCCCAGCGAGGAGCGGGGAATCTTCCGCTCCCTCGACGGGGGCAAGAGCTTCCAGCGGGTGCTCTACAAGGACGCGGACACCGGCGCCGCCGACGTGCTCATCGATCCCACCGACCCGCGCATCGTCTATGCGGCGCTCTGGGAAGCGCGGCAGGCGCCCTGGGAGAACGGCGAATTCTCCGGCCCGGGCAGCGGGCTCTACAAGTCGGTCGACGGCGGCACCACCTGGAAGCCGCTCACCAGGGGCCTCCCCGATTTCGCGCACGACGGGCTGGGACGGATCGGAATCGGCATCGCGCCGTCGCTGCCGACGCGGCTCTTCGCCACCGTTCAGACCCGGCAGGACGGCTACCTCTACCGGTCCGACGACGCCGGCGAGAGCTGGGTGCGCATCTGCGACGACCCCCGCGTGGCCGAGCGGCCCGACGACTTCGCCGAGGTGAAGGTCGACCCGGTGAACCCCGACGTCGTCTACACGGCGAGCGTGGTGACCTGGCGCTCCACCGATGGCGGCAGGACCTTCTCCGCCTTTCGCGGCGCTCCCGGGGGCGACGACTACCACCGCATCTGGATCGATCCGGTGCGGCCCGCCACGCTGCTCATCGCCTCCGACCAGGGCGCCATCGTCACCGTCAACGGCGGGCAGAGCTGGAGCAGCTGGTACAACCAGCCCACCGCCCAGATGTTCCACGTCACCGCCGACGACGCCTTTCCCTACCGCCTCTGCGGCGGCCAGCAAGAGAGCGGCTCGGCCTGCGTGCTCTCGCGCGGGCAGGACGGGGCCATCACCTTCCGCGACTGGCATCCGGCGGCGGTGGAGGAGTACGGCTACGCGGCGCCCGATCCGCGCGATCCCGACGTCGTCTACGGAGGCAAGATCTCGCGCTGGGATCGGCGCACCGGGCAGGTGCAGGACATCGCGCCCGTGGCGCTGCGCACGCCGGACTATCGGGTGATCCGCACCCAGCCCGTGCTCTTTTCGCCCACCGACCCGCGCACGCTCTACTTCGCCTCCAACACGGTGTGGAAGACGCGCGACGGCGGCAGGAGCTGGCAGCAGATCAGTCCCGACCTGACCCGCAGCACCTGGGAGGTGCCGCCCAACGTCGGCAAGTACCGCGGGACGGAGGAGGCGAGGCCGGGGCAGCGCGGCGTGGTCTACGCGCTCGCGCCCTCGCCCCGGGACGGGAACGTCATCTGGGCGGGCAGCGACGACGGGCTCATCCACCTGACCCGCGACGGCGGCGCCCACTGGCAGGACGTCACCCCGAAGGACCTGGTGCCGTGGGCGAAGATCAGCATCCTCGAGGCGAGCCACTTCGACGCGCAGGAGGCCTGGGCGGCGGTGAACACCCTGCGCCTCGACGACCTGCGCCCCCACATCCTGCGCACCCGCGATGGCGGGAAGAGCTGGCAGGAGATCGTGCGCGGCCTGCCCGCGGGCGGCATCGTCAACGTGGTGCGCGAGGATCCGGTGCGCCGCGGGCTGCTCTTCTGCGGCACCGAGCAGGCGGTCTACGCGAGCTTCGACGACGGCGAGAGCTGGCAGTCCCTGCGCCTGAACATGCCGGCCACCTCGATCCGCGACCTGATCGTCAAGGGCGACGACCTGGCGGTGGCCACCCACGGGCGCGGGTTCTGGATTCTCGACGACGTCGAGCCGCTGCGCGAGGTGAGCGACGCGGTGGTGCGGGAGGCGGTGCACCTCTTCGCGCCGCAGGCGGCGCTGCGCATCCGCTGGAACACCAACACGGACACGCCCCTGCCGCCCGACGAGCCGATGGGGAAGAACCCGCCCGACGGGGCGGTGATCGATTACTTCCTGCGCGAGCCAGCCCCGGTCTCGCTCGAGATCCTCGATGCGAGCGGGGCGCTGGTGCGCAGGTTCTCGAGCGCGGATCCGGCGCCGGCGCCCAGGGACGAAGGCAACGTGCCGCGCTGGTGGATCCGGCCGCCGCAGCCGCCCTCGGGCGAGGCGGGCCTGCACCGCTTCGTCTGGGACGTGCACTGGCCGCCGCCGCCCTCGCTGGAGCCGGGCTATTCCATCGCCGCCATTCCCCACGACACCCCGAAGGAGCCGCGCGGGCCCTGGGCGATGCCGGGCAGGTACACGGTCCGGCTCATCGCCGGCGGCGCCACCGCGACGCGGACGCTGACCGTGCGCATGGACCCCCGGGTGAAGACGCCCCTGCCCGCGCTGCGGGAGCAGTTCGAGCTCTCGCAGCAGCTTGCCGGCGCCTTGCGACTGCATCTCGGGCTGCTGCAGCAGATCCGCGAGGCGCGCAAGAAGAGGCCCGGCGACAAGGCGCTGGAGGCGCTGGAGGGATCCGCCGAAGAGCGGAGGCCGTGGGCGAAACAGCAGCCGCCCGCGTTCGTGCCCTGGGCCGCCCGCCTTGCCGCGGTCTACGATCTGCTGCAGTCGACCGACGATGCGCCCACTCCTCAGGCGCTGGAGGCGGGCCACCGCGTGCTGAAGGAAGCGGCGGATCTGGCGGCGCGCGCGCGGGCCGCGCTGCTGAAACACGAATGAAATGAATCGGCGCCCGGATGCCGGGTCTTACCGGCACGGAGGTGTGGACATGGTTCTGGGCCGGAGGCGGCTGCTCGTCCTGGGAGGAGGGGTGCTGTGCGCGGAAGCGCTGGGCTGCGGGTCGGGAGCGTCCGATCCGGTGGTGCTGCAGCCGCAGATTCCTGCCGGCAGCGCGGCGGGCATCGCGGCCGGGACGCTCCGGCCCATCCCGGGCGCGGCGGTGGCGGTGGGCCGCGACGGCGGCGGCATCTTCGCGCTCTCGCTCGTCTGCACGCACGCGGGATGCGATATGTCCCGGAACGGCTCGGTGAGCTTCGGGAGAATCGATTGCGGGTGCCATGGGAGCATCTTCGACGGGCAGGGAAACGTGCTGCGCGGGCCGGCGAACCAGCCGCTGCCGCACCTGGTCGTCACCGTCGACGCCTCGGGCGCGCTGACCATCCACGGCGACCAGGTGACCGGGCCGTCCACGCGCCTGCAGGCGTGAGGGGCGCCGCGGTCGCGCTCGCGGCCTGCGCCGCATGCGCCAGCTACAGGATGATGCCGCTGCCGGGCGCGCCCGGCGCCATGCCGGTGCGCTACGAGCGCACCCGCCTGGGCGTGTTCCACTCGCTCGAGGACGACGGCGCGCTCGACCGCGTCTTCGCCGGGGAGGGCGACGTCCTCGCCACGGTGGCGGAGCCCGAGCGCGGCGTCTTCGCCTCCTCCGACGCGGGCGCCACCTGGACCTTCTCGGCCGTGCCGCCGCTCGACGAGGTGCTCTTCCGGCCTCCCCGCATCTTCGCCCGCTCCGGATCGCGCGTGCTGCGCAGCGGCGACGGAGGGCGGGGCTGGGAAGCGGTGGCGCCCGGAGGCGAGCAGCTGGAGACGCTGGCCGAAGGCCCCGGGGGAACGCTCTGGGCCGGCGGCCGCGGGCACATCTTCGTCTCCGCCGACGGCGGCGCCACCTTCCGCACCCTCGCGCCCGCGCTTCCGGCGAAGAACTGGCGGGTGCGCAGCATCGTCGCCGGGCGCGACGCGCTCTTCGTCTCCGTCCATGGCGAGCCGGTCGAGCCGGGCGACCCGCGGCAGAGGTTCGCGGCGCTGCTCGAGTACACCTCCGACGAGGCGGTCTCCGCCCTCACCCTCGTCGATGCGCGCGAGGGCGGTCCGCAGACGGTGCGCTGGGGCACGCCGGGAGACGGCCTGTACGTCTCCCGCGACGGGGGCGCCACCTTCGCGAAGACCGGCCTGCTGATCGATGCCTGGATTGCCGAGCGCGACGGCGCGCTCTATGCGGTGGCCGCCGATCCGCTGCTGCAGGCGGCGGGGCTGATCCGGCGCAATCCCGAATTGGCCACCGCGGCGGAGCGGCAGATGCGCGGCGATCGCGCGGTGGGCTCGGAGATCAGCTCCGCGCTGCCCTTTCCCGGACGCGAGGCCATCCTCGAAGGGCCCATCGCCGGAAGCCCCGTCTTCCAGAGCCGGGACCGCGGCACCACCTGGCAGCGCGTGGCCGAGCCGCCCTTGCCCCTCCTGCTCGCGCTGCGGCAGGTGGTGGAGCGCGCCTCCTGGGCGCCGCCGCAGAGCCCGCAGGCGCAGCAGCGCCAGCGCGCCGCGGCCCGGCCGCTGCCGCCGGAGGGGCCGCGAGGAGGCGGCAGGCGCGGGCGCGCTCCGCAGGGCGGAGGAGGGCGGGGCGGGCCGCAGGTCGCCTCGGCGCAGACCATGCTCTCCTTCCTCGACCCTGCGCGGCTCCTCGCCCACTTCAATTCGGGGGTGCCGCTGGGCGGAGTGGCGGGCCCGGTGGCCTACGCCCCGACGCGCGCCTACTGGGACGCGCTGGTGGCCGCCATCTCGGCGGAGAGCGGCGCGGAGGGCGAGATCTCGCTGGGGCCGGGGCTGCCCGACTTTCCCTCGGGCGCCGCCTTCGAGGTGCTGCGCACGCAGGACGGCGGCGCGAGCTGGCAGGTGGTGCAGGCCCAGCCGCCCCCGGCGCCGAAAGGCATCGTCGCCTATCCCCAGTCGGTTGCGGCCACGGGCGGGCAGGCATTCTTCGTGCTCTCCGGGCGCGGGCGGCGGGGCCAGTCGTTCCGCTCCGCCTTTCGCCTGGCCCTTCCGTGATAGAGCGCCGGCGTGCCCGGAGAGCGCCTCGCCCACCGCATCGGCGTCTTCGATGCGACCATGGTGGTGATGGGCGGCATCGTGGGGTCGGGCATCTTCGTCACTCCCGCCATCGTCGCGGCGTGGACGGCGACGCGCGCGCAGATGCTGGGCGCGTGGGTGGTGGGCGGCGCCGCCGCGCTGATCGGCGCCTTCGTCTACGCCGACCTCTCCCGGCAGAGGCCGTTCGCCGGCGGCCAGTACGTGTACCTGCGCGATGCCTACCACCCCGCGATCGCCTTCCTCTACGGCTGGGCGCTCTTGCTCGTGATCCAGACCGGCGGGATGGCGGTGTGCGCCATGACCTTCGCGCGGTACCTGCGGAACCTCGCCGGCCTGCCCGTGGCCGAGGGAGCGCTGGCGGCGCTGGCGCTCGCGGTCCTGACCGCGGTGAATTGCCTGGGCGTCTCGGCGGGGGCGAAGGTGCAGAGCGCGCTGATGGTGCTGAAGATCGCCGCCATCGCCGCGCTGATCGGGTGCGGGCTCTGGCTGGGGGCGCCGGTTGCGGACGCAGGCCACGCGGTCCCGGCGAGCTTCGGCGCGGCGCTGATTCCGGTGCTCTTCTCCTACGGCGGGTTCCAGACCGCCTGCTTCGTGGCGGAAGAGCTGCGCGAGCCGCGCCGCGACCTGCCCCGCGCGCTGGTGCTGGGCGTCCTCGCGGTGGTGGTGCTCTACGTGGGCGTGGCGGTCTCCTGCGTCCGGGTGCTGGGGATGGACAACCTGCGCCGCAGCGCCGCCCCCGCCCTCGACGCGGCCATGCTCGCGCTCGGTCCGCGCGGCGCGGCGCTGATCGCCGCCGGAATCGCGATCTCCTCGCTGGGCTTTCTCAGCCAGAGCATCCTCACCGCGCCACGCGTCTACTTCGCCATGGCGGACGACGGGCTCTTCTTCCGCAGCGTGGCCCGGGTGGGAGCCCGCTCCCGCGCGCCCGCGGTGGCGATCGCGCTGCAGGGAGCGCTGGCCGCGCTCCTTTCGCTGTGGGGCACCTACGAGGAGCTGCTCCGCTACGTGGTGGCGATGGACTTCATCTTCTTCGCGCTGACGGCGGGCTGTCTTTTCGTGTTCCGCGCCCGGGGCGAGCCCTGTCGAATGCCTGGCCACCCATTGACTACGCTTTCATTCATCGGCATTTGCGCGGTGGTGGTGATCTCGACCTTCGTGCACGATCCCGCGCGCGGGCTGATCGGCCTCGCATTGACGCTCGCGGGACTTCCGGTCTACCTGCTCTGGAGGGGGAGGAATACATGAGGATGTTCGCGGCGGTGGTTTTGCTGGCAATGCCGGCGTTCGCCCAGGCGCGGCGCGATCCGCGCGTCGAGAAGGTGGTGGAGCGCATCGACGCCTCGCGCATGCAGGGCACGGTGAAGCGGCTGGCGGAGTTCGGCACCCGCCACACGCTCTCCGGCACGCAGGGGCCGGGGCGCGGCATCGTGCCTGCGCGCGAGTGGCTCGCGTCGCAGTTCGCCGCCCTCGCCAAGGGATCGCGCCTCAAGCCCTTCGAGGACCGCTTCATCCAGCAGCCCAACGGCAAGCGCATCCCGGCGCCGGTGGAGATCGTCAACGTGGGCGCGGTGCTGCCGGGCACCGATCCCGCGCGGGCCCGGCAGGCCATCGTCATGACCGGCCATTACGACTCCATGCCCAGCGACGTGATGGACCCGAAGACCGACGCGCCGGGGGCCATCGACGACGCCAGCGGCGTCTCCATGGCGCTGGAGATGGCCAACGCGCTGCGGGCGGAGTCGCCGGCGATCTCGGTCTATTTCGTCGCGGTGGCGGGCGAGGAGCAGGGGCTCTTCGGCTCGCAGCACCTGGCCGAGCGGCTGAAGGCGGAGGGCGTGGACGTGATCGCGATGGTGAGCGTGGACATCGCCGGCAACAGCGAAGGGCAGGACGGAGTGCGCGACTCCACCGCCGCGCGGCTCTTCTCGGAAGGAACGCCGGAAGCGGAGACCGAGGCGCAGAGGAAGCTGCGCCTGGCGATGGGCAGCGAAAACGACAGCCCCGCGCGGCAGTGGGCGCGCTACGTGCAGCGGGTGGGTGAGCTGTACGTCACCGGACTGCGCCTGCGGGTGATGCTGCGGCGCGACCGGATCGCGCGCGGCAGCGACCACATGTCGTTCTCGCACCAGGGCTTCCCCGCCATCCGTCTTTCCGAGGCGCGCGAGAACTACCGCGGCCAGCACCAGACGCCGCGCACCGAGAACGGCGTGCGTTACGGCGACGAGCCGTGGCGGTTCGACGCCAACTACGCCCAGCGGATGTGCAGGGCGCTGGTCGCGGCCATCGCCTCGCTGGGCTTTGCCCCTGCGCCGCCGCAGGAGGTGACGCTCCTCGGGGCGGTGTCGCCCGACGCGAAGCTGCGCTGGAAGCTGCCCTCCGACCCGCGCATCGCCGACGTGGTGCTCTACCGCCGGCCCGCGGAGACGGTGGCCTGGGAGCGGGTGGTGTCGCTGGGGAAGGCCAGCGAGGCGGTGCTTCCCTCGGTGACGACGGACGACTGGTTCTTCGCGGTGGCGACGGTGGACGGCGCAGGCAACGAGTCGCTGGCGCAGCCGCCTTCCGCGGTGGGGAGATGAGATGCGCATCGAGCGGAGCGGCCAGGTCGCGGTGCTGCGGCTGGAGAACGGAAAGGCCAACGCGATCTCCCCCTCGTTTCTCGCGGGCCTGCAGCGGCTGATCGGCGAGATCGGCGATGCCCGCGCGGCGGTGATGATCGGGCAGGGGTCGGCCTTCTCCGCCGGCCTGGATCTGCCCTCGCTGATCGAGCTGGACCGGGCGGCGATGCGGGCCTTCATCGTCGGCTTCGACGAGGTGATGCTGCGCCTGTTCGAGCTGCCGCTGCCGCTGGTGGCGGCGGTGAACGGGCACGCGGTGGCCGGCGGCTGCGTGCTGGCGCTGCAGGCCGACGTGCGCATCGGCGCGGACCGCGAGGCGCGCATCGGCCTGAACGAGACCCAGCTCGGCATCGGCCTGCCCGCGGCGGTGGTGGAGACGCTGCGGGCGCAGGTGCCCGGCCCATCCCTCGCGACGATTGCGCTGGAAGGCAGGCTGGTCTCTCCCCGGGAGGCGCTGCAGCTCGGAGTCCTGCACGAGGTGGTGCCGGAGCCGGAGCTGCTCCAGCGAGCCGTGGCGCGCGCCGCGGCGCTGGCGGCGCTGCCGCCCGCGGGAGTGCGGATGGTCAAGGCCTCGCTGCGCAGGCCGGCTGCTGCTGCGGCGCGGGCGGCGGAACTGAGCGAGGCGGAGAGGTGGCTGGATACCTGGTTCGCGGACGAGTCGCGCGGGAGGCTGCGGGAGGCCGTGGCCCGATTGAAACGGGGTTGAGGGAACGGGGCCGTCGCCGCCCCCTTGGCGCGGACGAACCGGAGGCGCCCGGCGCGTCGCCCACCGCGCACTCGCGGCGAAATCGGGGGCGGCGCGTGGCGGAGCAGGGCGGCGCGTACTAGCTTGCGGCGCATGCCCCCGGAAGAAGGCGGCCTGCGCTTCGCGCTGCGGGCGCTGTCGCACCGCAACTACCGCCTCTTCTTCGCCGGGCAGAGCGTCTCGCTGATCGGCACCTGGCTCACCCGCATCGCCACCAGCTGGCTCGTCTACCGGCTCTCCGGTTCGGCCTCGATGCTGGGCCTGATCGGCTTCTGTGGCCTCGTCCCCACCTTCGTGCTGGCGCCATTGGCCGGCGTCTACGTGGACCGGCACTCGCGCCATCGGGTCATCGTCATCACCCAGGTGCTCTCGATGCTGCAGTCCTTCGCGCTGGCCGCGCTGGCGCTCGCCCACGTGATCACGGTGGCGGAGATTGCCGCCCTCCAGCTGCTCCAGGGCGTGATCAACGCCTTCGACACGCCGGCCCGGCAGGCGTTCGTGGTGGAGATGGTGGAGGACCGGGCCGATCTCTCCAACGCCATCGCGCTGAACTCGAGCATGTTCAACGGCGCCCGCCTGATCGGCCCCTCGGTGGGCGGCGTGCTGATCGCGCTGGTGGGCGAGGGAGGGTGCTTCCTCATCGACGGGATCAGCTACCTGGCGGTGATCGCCTCGCTGCTGGCGATGACGGTGCGCCCGGCGGCGGCGCGGGTGGAGCAGAAGCACGTGCTCCACGAGCTGCGCGACGGGTGGCGCTACGCGTCGGGCTCGCCGCCCATCCGCTCGATGCTGCTCCTGCTCGGGATCGTTTCGCTGGTGGGGATGCCCTACGCGGTGTTGATGCCGATCATCGCCAGCGTCCGCCTGCACGGGGGAGCGCACACGCTGGGGTTCCTCATGGCCGCGGTGGGCCTGGGAGCGCTGGGCGGCGCGGTGCGGCTGGCCATGCGCCGCAGCGTGCTGGGCCTGGGCCGCACCATCGTGAGCATGGCGCTGCTCTTCGGCGTCTCGCTCGCGGTGTTCGCCGCCTCGCGGCAGATCTGGCTCTCGCTGCCGCTCCTGGTGGTGGTGGGCTTCTCGATGATGCTGCAGACCGCCGCCACCAACACGGTGCTCCAGACCATCCTCGAAGAGCACATGCGCGGCAGGGTGATGGCCTTCTACACCATGGCGGTGATGGGCACGGCGCCGTTCGGCGCCCTGATCGCCGGCGGGCTGGCGGACCGCATCGGCGCGCCCTGGACCATCGCGGGCGGCGGTCTCGTCTGCGCGGCGGCGGCGGGATACTTCGCCACGCAGCTCCCCAGGCTGCGCGCGCACATCCGGCCCATCTACCAGAGGCTGGGGATCCTGCCGGAGGTGGCGGAGGGGATCGGAGCGGCGCAGGTGTCGACGCCCGTCGCGTAGGATCCGGGGCCCCGCGAGGCCCGCCCGCGGGGCGGGTTCCGCCGGTCACGCATGGGCTCTACGTGGCGAGCTCCGCCTCCGCGCGGATGGCGTGGGCGCGCTTCCTTCGCGAGAGCCGGTCCAGGGCCACGTAGACCACCGGGGTGGTGAAGAGGGTCAGCATCTGGGAGAAGAGCAGGCCGCCCACGATGGCGATGCCGAGCGGCTGGCGAAGCTCGGCTCCCGCGCCGCGGCCGATGGCCAGCGGCACCCCGCCGAGCAGCGCCGCCAGCGTGGTCATCATGATGGGCCGGAAGCGGAGCAGGCACGCCTTGTGGATGGCCTGCTTGGGCGTGAGCGCCTCCTCCCGCTCCGCCTCGATGGCGAAGTCGATCATCATGATGGCGTTCTTCTTCACGATGCCGATGAGGAGGATGATGCCGATGAGCGCGATGATGCTGAAGTCGGTGCTGGTCGCGAGCAGCGCCAGGAGCGCGCCCACGCCGGCGGAAGGGAGCGTGGAGAGGATGGTGACCGGGTGCACGTAGCTCTCGTAGAGCACCCCGAGCACGATGTAGACCGCGATGAGCGCGAAGGCGATGAGGAAGGGCTCGCTGGCCAGCGACTGCTGGAAGGCCTGCGCCGTTCCCTGGAACGATCCCCGCGCGGCCGCCGGCAGCCCGATGTCGAGGGTCGCCTTGTTGATCGCGTTCACCGCCGTGCCCAGCGCGACGCCGGCCGCCAGGTTGAACGACAACGTCACCGCCGGGAACTGCCCCTGGTGGTTCACGCTCAGCGCCGTCTGCGACTGCGACATCTTCGCAAGGATGCCGAGCGGCACCTGGTCGCCCGAGGCGGTGCGCACGTAGAGCTGCTCCAGCTGGTCGGGCCGCGCCTGGAACTCGGGCTTCACCTCCAGCACCACCCGGTACTGGTTGAGCTGCGTGTAGATGGTGGCGACCTGGCGCTGGCCGAAGGCGTCGTAGAGGGTGTCGTCGATGGCCTGCTGGGTGACGCCGAGCTTCGCCGCGGTGTCGCGGTCCACCGCCACGTCGAGCCGCAGCCCCTGGGTCTGCTGGTCGGTGGCCACGTCGCGGAGCTCGGGCAGGGTCTTGAGCCTCGCCAGCACCCTGGGGGCCCACTCGTTGAGCTCGTCGAGGTTCGCGTCGACCACCGTGTACTGGTACTGGGTGCGCGAGCTGCGCCCGCCCAGGCGCACGTCCTGCACGTTCTGGAGGAAGAGCTGGATGCCGGGCACCCGCGCCGCCTTGGGCCGCAGCTCCCCGATCACCTGGTCCGCGGTCAGCTTGCGCACGCCCCAGGGCTTGAGCTGGACGAAGATGGTGCCGGTGTTGCCCTGGCCGATGAAGGAGACGAAGTGATCGATGTTCGGATCCTGGGCGAGGATCTTGAGCAGCGCCTCCTGCCGGTTCTTGAGCGAGCGGAAGGAGACGTCTTGCGGCGCCTCGGAGAAGCCGGCCAGGGAGCCCGTGTCCTGCTGGGGGAAGAGGCCCTTGGGAATGACCGCGTAGAGGTAGAGGGTGAAGGCGACGGTGGCGACGGTCACCAGCAGCATCAGCTTCTCGTGATCGAGCACCCAGCCCAGCGCCTGATCGTAGGTGTCGTGCATCCACCCGAGCGCGCGCTCGGAGATGCGGTCGAGGCGCCCCCGCTTCCTCTCCTCGCGGCCGCGGAGCAGCCGCGAGGCCATCATCGGCGTCAGGGTGAGCGAGACGATGGCCGACATGGCGATGGCGATGCTCAGCGTCACCGCGAACTCGCGGAAGAGCCGGCCCACCACGCCGCCCATGAGCAGGATGGGGATGAACACCGCGAGCAGCGACGCGGTGATGGAGACGATGGTGAAGCCGATCTGCCTTGCGCCCTTGAAGGCCGCCTGCAGGGGCGTGTCGCCCTGCTCGACGTAGCGGGAGACGTTCTCGGTGACCACGATGGCGTCGTCCACCACGAACCCGGTGGAGATGGTGAGCGCCATCAAGGAGAGGTTGTCGAGGCTGTACCCGAACAGGTACATGACGCCAAACGTACCGATCAGGCTGAGGGGCACCGCCACGGTGGGGATGGTGGTGGCCCAGACGCTGCGCAGGAAGACGAACACCACCAGCACCACCAGCGCCACGCTGATGAGAAGCGAGATCTGCACGTCGTGGACCGAGGCGCGGATGGTGGTGCTGCGGTCGAGGGCCACCTTGACGTCGATGGCGGGGGAGATGGAGCGCGCAAGGTCGGGGAGGAGCGCCTTGACCCGCTCGATCACCTCGATGATGTTGGCTCCGGGCTGGCGCCGGATGATCAGCAGCACCGCGCGCTCCCCGTCGCACCAGGCGGCGGCGCGCTGGTTCTCCACGTCGTCGATGACGGTGGCGACGTCGCCCAGGCGCACCGGTGAACCGTTCTGCCAGGCGAGCACCAGCGGGCGATAGCCGGCGGCGCTGGTGAGCTGGTCGTTGGCGTCGATGCTGCGCGTCTGCAGGGCGCCGGAAAAGGAGCCCTTGGGCGAATTGGCGGTGGCGCGGGAAAGCGCGGCGCGCACGTCCTCGAGCGAGAGGCCCACTCCCGCGAGCGCCCCGGGATCCACCGAGACGCGCACCGCCGGCTGCTGCGCGCCGCCCACGAAGACCTGTCCCACGCCGTCCACCTGCGAGATCTTCTGCGCGAGGATGGTGTTGGCGACGTCGAACATCTGGCTGAGCGGCAGCGTCTTCGAGGTCAGCGCCACGATCAGGATGGGCGCGTCGGCGGGATTGACCTTGCGGTAGTTGGGCCGGTTGGGAAGGCCCGCGGGCAGGTCGCCGCCGGCCGCGTTGATGGCCGCCTGGACGTCGCGGGCGGCGGAGTCCACGTCGCGGTCCAGGTCGAACTGGAGCGTGAGCGAGGTCTGGCCGAGCGTGCTGGAGGAGGTGATCTCGTTCACTCCGGCGATGCGCCCGAACCTCCGCTCCAGAGGAGTGGCGACGGCCGACGCCATCGTCTCCGGGCTGCCGCCCGGCAGGCCGGTGCCCACGTTGATGGTGGGGTTGTCCACCCGCGGCAGGGGCGCGACCGGAAGCTGCGTGTACGCGGCCCCTCCCGCCAGCACCACCGCCACCGCGAGCAGCGTGGTGGCGACGGGCCGCTTGATGAAGGGCGCGGAGACGTTCACGACGCGGGCGCCTCCGCGGGCATGGGCTCCGCCGGCTTCGATCCGCGGCCGCGGCGCAGCCAGGAGCCGAGGCGGCCCATGTAGAGGTAGACGACCGGCGTCGTGTAGAGGGTCAGCACCTGCGAGATGAGCAGCCCGCCCACGATGGAGATGCCGAGCGGCCGGCGCAGCTCGCTGCCGGTGCCGGTGCCGAGCGCGAGGGGAATGCCGCCGAGCAGGGCCGCCATGGTGGTCATCATGATGGGCCGGAAACGCAAAAGGCACGCCTGGTGGATGGCCTCGCGCGGGGTTCTTCCGTTGTCGCGCTCCGCCTCCAGCGCGAAGTCGATCATCATGATCGCGTTCTTCTTCACGATGCCGATGAGCAGGATGATGCCGATCAGCGCGATGATGGAGAAGTCGGTGCGGCAGACGATCAGCGCCAGCAGCGCGCCCACCCCGGCCGAGGGCAGGGTGGAGAGGATGGTCACCGGGTGGATGTAGCTCTCGTAGAGCACGCCCAGCACGATGTAGACGGTGACCAGCGCGGCGACGATCAGCACCGGCTCGGAGGCGAGGGATTCCTGGAAGGCCTGCGCGGTGCCGCTGAAGTCGGCGCGCACGCCGGGAGGCAGGCCGATCTCGGCCTCGGCGGCGTGGATGGCGTCCACCGCCTCGCCGAGGGCGGCGCCGGGGGCGAGATTGAAGGAGATGGTGGCTGCGGGGAACTGGCCCTGGTGGTTGATGGAGAGCGGCGAGGTGCCGGACTCGAGGTGGGCGAAGGCGGAGAGCGGCACGCTCTGGCCCGACTGCGTCTTGAGGTAGATGCGGCTCAGCGCCGAGGGATCCTGCTGGTCCTCCGGCCGCACCTCGAGGATGACGCGGTACTGGTTGAGCTGGGTGAAGATGGTGGAGACCTGCCGCTGGCCGAAGGAGTCGTAGAGGGTGTCGTCGATGGTCTGGGTGGCGATGCCCAGGCGCGCCGCGGTGTCGCGGTCGATGGTGAGCGTCTCCTCCAGGCCCGAGGAGAGCAGGTCGCTGGTCACGTCGCGGAGCTCCGGCAAGGTGCGCAGCTTCTGCACCACCTTCGGCCCCCACTCGGCCAGCTCTTTGGGGTCGGCGTCCTCGAGCGTGTACTGGAACTGCGTGCGGCTGGTGCGCGTCTCGATGGTGAGGTCCTGCACCGGCTGGAGGAAGAGCTGCACGCCTTCCACGTGCGAGACCCCGGGCCCGAGCCGCTCGATGATCTCCGACGCGCTGGCGCTGCGCTCGCTGCGCGGCTTGAGCGTGATGTTGAAGCGGCCGCTGTTGGTGGTGGGGTTGGTGCCGTCGGCGCCGATGAACGAGGCCAGGCTGGCCACGTCCGGATCCTGGAGGATGACGTCGGCGAGCGCCCGCTGCCGGTCCATCATCCGCGTGAAGGACGAGTCCGCCGCCGCCTCGGAGACGCCGACGATCAGGCCGGTGTCCTGCTGGGGGAAGAAGCCCTTGGGGATGACCACCGCGAGCAGGAGCGTGAGCGCGAGCGTGCCGACCGTGACGATCAGGGTGAGGAGCTGGTGCTCGAGCACCCAGTTCAGGCCGCGGTCGTAGACGCGGGCCAGCTTCTCCCACTGCCGCTCGGTGAAGCGGTTGAAGCGCGTCTCCTTCTCCTCGCCGCGCGGCTTGAGCAGGTGCGCGCACATCATCGCGGTCAGGGTGAGCGAGAGCACCGCCGAGACGCCGATGGCGATGGCGAGCGTCATGGCGAACTCGCGGAAGAGGCGCCCGATGATGCCGCCCATGAAGAGCAGCGGGATGAGCACCGCCACCAGCGAGACGGTGAGCGACACGATGGTGAAGCCGATCTGCTTTGCGCCCTTCAGCGCCGCCTCGAAGGGCGGGTCGCCCTCCTCGATGAAGCGGGAGATGTTCTCGATCATCACGATGGCGTCGTCGACCACGAAGCCGGTGGAGATGGTGAGCGCCATCAAGGAGAGGTTGTTGAGCGAGTAGCCGCACAGGTACATGACCCCGAAGGTGCCGATCAGCGAGAGCGGCACCGCGATGCCGGGGATGAGCGTGGCCCGCAGCGAGCGGAGGAAGACGTAGATCACCCCGACCACCAGGAGGATGGTGAGGACGAGGGTGAACTGGACGTCGTCCACCGAGGCGCGCACCGTCTCGGTGCGGTCGGCGACGATGCGCACGTCGATGCCCTGCGAGAGCGTGGCCCTGAGCTGCGGCAACAGCGCCTTCACCCTCTCGGCGGTCTGGATGACGTTGGCGCCGGGCTGGCGCTGCACGTTGAGGATGATGGCGCGCGACATGGCCGGCTCGCCCCGGGCCGCGCCCTCCTCGCCGGCGAAGCCGCGGCCGCCCGCCCAGCCGGCGAGCTGCGCGTTCTCCACTCCGTCCTTCACCTCGGCCACTTCCTCGAGCCGCACCGGCGCGCCGTTCTTGTAGGCGATGATCAGCGGCCGGAACGACTCGGCCCGCGCGAGCTGGTCGTTGGTGGCGAGCATGAAGTTCTGGCGGACGCCGTCGAGGTTGCCCTTGGGCTGGTTCACGTTGCTGGCCGCGATGGCCAGGCGCACGTCCTCGATGGTCAGCCCCGCGCCGGCCAGCGCTCCCGGGTCCACCTGCACGCGCACCGCCGGCTTCTGCGCGCCGTTGATGGTGACGAGGCCCACGCCGGAGACCTGCGAGATCTTCTGCGCCAGGATGCTGTCGGCAGCGTCGTTGACCTGATCGAGCGGCAGCGATTTCGAGCTGACCGAGAGCGTGAGCACCGGCTGGTCGGCAGGGTTGCTCTTGGAATAGGTGGGCGGCGCGGGCAGCGTCCGGGGCAGGAGGTTGGAGCCGGCGTTGATGGCGGCCTGCACGTCCTGCTCGGCTGCGTCGATGTTGCGCTCGAGCTGGAACTGCAGCGTGATCTGCGAGGTGCCGAAGCTCGACACCGAGGTCATCTGCGCGAGCGCGGGCATCTGCCCGAACTGGCGCTCGAGCGGCGTGGTGACCGCGGAGGCGATGGTCTCGGCGCTGGCTCCCGGCAGGAGCGTCGAGACGACGATGGTGGGGTAGTCCACCTGGGGCAGCGCGCTGACCGGGAGCTGCCGGTAGCCGATCAGGCCCGCGAGCAGGAGGCCCGCGGTGAGCAGCGAGGTGGCCACCGGCCGCCGGATGAACGGCTCGGAGATGCTCACTGCCGCGGTCCCCGCGCCTGCTGGTGCGGCGCGTCGGCCCTGGGCCCCTCCTTCTGTGCCCCCGGGCCCCGCTGCAGCTCCCCTTCGCGCGCCGGGGCCGGAGGTGCTCCTGCCTGCCGGGGAATCACCTTGCTGCCGGCGCGGAGCTGGTTCTGCCCGTCCACCACCACCTGCTCGCCTTCGGAGAGGCCCTTGCCCACGATGGCGATGCCGCCCTCGGTCGCGTCCACCTCGACCGGCCGCGGCTGCACCGTCTGGTCCTGCTGGACGACGTAGGCGAAGGTGCCCTCCGGCCCGCGCTGCGGCACGGTGGCGGGCACCACCAGCGCGTCCTTGCGGGTGGTGAGCAGGAGGCGGGCCTTGACGAACTGGTTGGGCCAGAGCAGGCGCTGCGGGTTGGGGAACACCGCCTTGAGCCGCAGCGTGGCGGTGGCGGCGTTGATCTGGTTGTCCACCAGCGCCAGGTTTCCGGTGGCGAGCTTCTGCGCGCCGTCGCGGCTCCAGGCCTCCACCGCCATCGGGCCGCGCGAGAGCTCCTGCATCACGTGGGGCAGCTCGTCCTGGGGCAGGCTGAAGACCACGGCGATGGGATCGAGCTGGGTGATCAGCACCAGCCCGTTCTGGTCGGAGGCGTGCACCAGGTTGCCGGCGTCGACGATGCGCAGGCCGGTGACGCCGTCGATGGGCGAGCGGATGCTGGCGTAGTCGAGGTTGAGCCTGGCGGCGTCGATCTGGGCCTGGTCCACCTCCACCGCGCCGGTGAGCTGGCCCACCAGCGCGGCCTGGTCGTCGGCCTGCTGGGCGGCGATGAGCTTCTTCTGCGCGAGCTGCCGGAAGCGCTCCAGGTTCACCTTCGCCGCCTCGAGCTGCGCCTTGTCGCGGGCCAGCGCTCCCTGCGCCTGCTTGAGCTGGTTCTGGAACGGCCGCGGGTCGATGCGGGCGAGCAGCTCTCCCGCGCGGACTTGTTGCCCTTCCTTGAAGAGCACCTGTTCGAGCCGGCCATCCACCTGCGAGCGGACGGTGACCGTCTTGAAGGCGGTCACGTTGCCGAGGCCGTCCAGGTAGATGGGCACGTCGCGCTTCTGCACCGCGGTGGCGACCACCGGCACGGCGCGGTTGGCGAACTGAGCCTGCTGCCGCTGCGCGCCGGCGTTGGCCTGCGAGGTGCGCCGGTGGACGAGGAACCCCACCACGACCACGGCGAGGATGCCGGCGAGAAAGAGGATGACCCTGCGGTCCCGCATCGCTTCTCCCTAGGGCCGTCCGAGGGCGCGCAAGAGCTGCGCGCGCGCCGTGGCCAGCCGATCGTCCGCCTGCACCGCCTGCGCCGCGGCCTGGGTCAGCGCCACCTGCGCGTCGCCCAGCTCGATGGCGCTGCCCACGCCCACCTGGTAGCGCTGCTCGGCGAGCTGCAGCCGCACCTTCGCGTTGGCCAGGGCCTCCTGGGTGGCGGAGATGCTGGCCTTGGCCGCGCGCACCGCCAGCCGCGCCGAATCCACGTCGCCGCGGATCTGCTGCCGCAGCAGGTCGAGCTGCGCCACCGAGGTGGCCACCTGCGCCTCCGCCTCGCGCACCTCGGCGCGGGTGAGGCCGCCCTGGAAGATCTGCCAGTTCAAGGTGACGCCGGCGGTGGCATTCCAGCCCAGCCGGTCGAGGAACTCGCCGGCCTGGGTGAAGCCGGCGGTCGCCGAGATGGCCGGGCCGTACTGGCCGCGCAGGGCCGAGGCGGTGAGCTGGTTCGCGCGCACCTGCTCGACCAGGGCCGCCACGTCCGGGCGCGCGGCGGTGGCCTCGGCGTAGAGGCGGGAGCCGTCGGGGTCGTCCTCGTCCTGGAGCTGGGGCATGGGCTCGTCGCCGACCTCGTAGTCGGTGGGGCCGATGACGCCCATGGCGGCGTTGAGCGTCACTTTCGACTGCTCGTAGGCGTTCTGCGCGTTGATGAGCTGCACGCGGGCATTGGCGGTGTCGGTGCGGGCCTGGACCAGGTCGATCTCCGGGTGGGTGCCGGCCTGCACGAACCCTTCGGTCTGCTCGAGGTGGCGCTGCTGGTTGGCGAGCGTGTCTTCCGCCACCCTGGCGAGGGCCTTGTTGGCGCGGGCGTCGAAGTAGGCGGCGCGGACGTTGAAGTCGACCTGCAAGGCCGTGGAGCGCTCGCTGTCGCGGGCCGACTCGGAGAACGCCCTGGCGGCGCGGAAGCGGTTGGGCGTGGCGCCGAAGTCGAAGAGCAGGAGGGAGGCGCTGACGTTGTCGGAGAGGGAGGGAAGGGTGCGGAAGCTGCTGCTCCCCTGGCCCGGCGTCACCGGCGCGCCCGGGCGCGAGATGCTGTTCACGGTCGTGCGCAGGTAGCTGGCGTTGGCGGACACCTGGGGGAGCATGGGCGCGAGCGCCTGCGATGCCCGGGCGCTCGCCGCTTCCGTGGAAGCGCGCGCCTCGCGGAGCTGCGGCTGGCGCTCGCGCGCGGATTGCACCGCTTGATCGAGCGTGACGATGCGCACGGCGGCCGCGAGCGCGGCGAGTCCGGTCACGCTCCACCTCCTGCGCGCGCCTCCTCGGCGCCGGCGTCGCCTCCGGCGAAGGTCTCCACGTTCGCCATCACCCGGCGCAGGCCCGCGCAGAGCGCCGCCTGCTCGCGCCGCGACATCCCGCGCACCACCGCGGCGCGCAGGGAGAGCGCGATGGGATGGACCCGATCGGCCAGCTTCGCGCCGGCGGGCGTGAGCAGCACGCGCACCGCGCGCCGGTCGCGGTCGTCCGCGGCAAGGCGCAAGAGCCCGCGGCGGGCGAGCCCGTCGGCCAGCCGCGAGGCGGTGGGGGCGCCCATCCGCTGGCGCCGGGCAATCTCTCCCAGCGAGGCGCCGGGCAGCTCGCGGGCGGCGTTGAGGAACCAGAACTGCTGCGCGGTCAGGCGCAGCGCCCGGGCGCGCTCCTGCACCGCCAGCTTGATGCTGCGGCGCGCCGCCCCGATCAGCAGCCCCACCTGTTCTTGCTCCGGCAACATTTGCCGCGGCAATTAATTGTCCGGCGGGCGTCCCGTCAACCGCAAAGCCGCGCGCGAAACAATCCGTCACAGAGAGGGTTGGTGCTAGAAGAGCGCGATGGTCGCAGGTCCCACTGCGCTCTGGGAGCGCGCCAGCCAGCCGTTCCGCAGGCAGGCGAGGCGCTTTCCCTTCGAGCGCGCCCTGGTGATGGCGGTGGCGGCGGTGGTGGGCCTCTACGGCGGCATCGCCGCGGGGCTCTTCGCCACCGCCATCCGCTCGGTGCAGCTGATCCTCTTCCGCGGCAACGAGGTCGCCGACGCGCTCTTCGGCGTGATGCACGACATGTGGTTCAACCTCCTGCGCGAGCGCCTGGCCGCGGCGCACTGGCACCTGGAGTTCGCCATCACCGCCGGGCTGATCCTGGCCGCGGCCGCCGCCCTGGGCCAGTGGGGGAGCAAGCGGCTGCCCGTCTTCGAAGTGCAACGCATCCGCTCGGTGGCGCTGGCGGCATCGCTGGGCCTGGCCCTCTACTACCCGCTGCTCTTCCTCCGCACCTTCAACGGCACCTTCACCGAGACCGAAGGCGGCCTCTACGCGCTGCTCGTCCATGCGCCGCGCTGGACCTGGGTGGCGGCTCCGGCGCTGGGCGCCCTGCTGGCGGCGCTGATCGTGCGCTTCAGCCCGGAGAGCGGCGGTCACGGCGTGGTCGAGGTGATCGAGGCAGTGCACAAGCGCGGCGCGCCCATCCGCGGCCGGGTCGCGGTCTGGAAGTCGCTGGCGGCGGGCCTGGTGATCGGCTCGGGAGGCAGCGCCGGGCGGGAAGGTCCGGTGGTGCACCTGGGCGGCGCGGTGGCCTCTTCGCTGTCGCGCTTCCTGGCGCTGCCGCGCAGCGACACCTCGCTGTTGCTCGCCGCCGGGGCCGGGGCGGGCATCGCCGCGTCCTTCCAGGCGCCGCTCGCCGGATCGCTCTTCGCGCTGGAGATCGTCCTCGCCGACTTCGACGTTCGGCGGTTCGCGCCGGTGGTGCTCGCCTGCGTCACCGCGGTGGCCACCTCGCGGGCGCTGCTCGGCGGCGGTACCGAGCTGCGCATGGTGAGCTGGTCGCTCACGCACCCCTCCGAGATCGCGGTCTACCTCCTCCTCGGGCTCCTGGCCGGCCTCTGTGGGCTGGTCTACGTCCGCGTCATCCACGGCGCCGAGGAGCGGCTCGGACACATGAAGTTGCGGCCCGAGGTCCGCGCCGCGCTCGGGGGCCTCCTGGTGGGGCTCATCGGCCTCTTGGCGCCGCGGGTTCTGGGCACCGGCATCGAATCGATGAACGCGGCCCTGGCGGGCCAGCTCACGTTCGGGGTGCTGGTGCTGGCGCTGGCCTTCAAGCTGCTGGCCACGGCGGTGACGCTGGGGTCCGGCTCGCCGGGTGGAAGCTTCTTTCCGGCGGTGTTCATCGGCGCCATGCTCGGCGGCGCCTTCGGGCGCGTGGCGGGGGCGGCGCTGCCGGGAATCGCCTCGTCCGCGGAAGCGTACGCGGCGGTGGGCATGGGCGCGGTGGTGGCGGGGGCCACGCTGGCGCCGCTCACCGGCGTGCTGATGGTCTTCGAGCTGACCAGCAGCTACCAGATCGTGCTGCCGCTCCTCGTTTCTTGCGGGGCGGCGGCGGCCGTGGTCCAGGGAATGCTGGGCGGCTCCATCTACACCATCGGCGCGCGCCGGCGCGGCGTGCGCCTGCGCAGCGCGGAGGCGTCGCTGGGAGATCTCTCGGTGGAGCAGGCGCTCGACAAGGTGGAGCCGCTGCCGGCGGAGCTGCCCTACGGCGAGCTGTTGCGGATTCTCGGCCCCACCGAGCACGTCGCCTTCCCGGTGGCCGACGGCAAGGTGGTCGCGGGCGTCCTCTCGGTGCGCGAGGCGCGGCGGGCGCTGCTCGATCCGGCGGTCGACCGCGGGGTGACGGCGCGGTCCTTCGCGCGGCCCGCGCGCACGCTCCTGCCGGACGACGATCTCGGTGAGGCGCTGCAGAGGATGGGCGACGCCGGGATGTCGGAAGCGCTGGTGGTCGATGCGCAGGGAAATACCCTCGGGGTGGTGACCCGGGAGAGCATCTTCGAGGCGTGGAGGAGGGCCACCGAGGCGGGGTGAAGGGGCGCCCGCATCCGATGCCGCGAGCGCGGGCCCGGCCCGCGTCGATTGAGCGCGCACCGCGGGGTTTGATTTCGTGGTGCCTCTGGAAGCTAGAATGCGCGCATGGACATCCCGCAGAGGTTCAACGTCGGGGCGGAGTTGATCGAGCGCAACCTGCGCGAGGGGCGCGGCAGCTCGCCCGCGCTCTGGTTCGCGGGAAAGACGTTCAGCTACGACGACGTGGCGGCGCTCACCAACCGCATCGCCGCCGCCCTGCTGCGCGCAGGGGTGCTGCCGGAGCAGCGGGTCCTCTTCATCCTGCCCGACTGCCCCGAGCTCCTCGCCGGGTACCTCGCCGCCATGAAGATCGGCGCCGTGGCCGTCCCCTGCAACTCGCTCCTCCGCTCAGCCGACTACGCCTACTTCCTCGAGGAGTCGCGCGCGGCGGTGCTGGTGACGGCGCAGGGCGTGCTCGACAAGCTCGAGCCGGTGCTGCCGTCGCAGCGCCATCTCCGGCAGGTGCTCGTCACCGGTCTCGCCGCCGAGCGCGGCCAACTGCGAAGCTTCGAACGGTTCGTGGAGGAGACGCCGGCGCGGACGGTGGAGACCGCCGCCACCCGCGGCGACGAGCCCGCGTTCTGGCTCTGGACCAGCGGCTCCACCGGCAAGCCGAAGGCGGCCGTCCACGCCCACCAGGACTGGCCCCACTGCTGCGAGCTGTACGCGCGGCGCGTGCTCGACATCGGTCCGAAAGACCGCTGCTTCTCCGCCAGCAAGCTCTTCCATGCCTACGGCCTCGGCAACGCGCTCGCCTTTCCCCTGTGGGTGGGCGCCTGCACGGTGCTCTCCGCCGATCGCCCCTCGCCCGAGGTCGTCTACCGGCACATCCACGAGGCGAAGCCCACGCTCTTCTTCGGCGTTCCCACGCTCTACGCCTCGATGCTCGCCCAGAAGGACGTGACCGCCGACCTCTCCTCGCTGCGCCTCTGCATCTCCGCCGGCGAGCCGCTTCCCGGCGAGCTCTTCACCCGCTGGAAGGCGCGCTTCGGCACCGAGATCCTCGACGGCATCGGCAGCACCGAGGTGCTGCACATCTACGTCTCCACCCGGCGCGGCCAGGCCCGCCCCGGCAGCACCGGGCTTCCGGTGGACGGCTACCAGGTGCGCATCATCGACGAGACAGGCGCCGACGTGCCCCGCGGCGAGACCGGCGACCTGATCGTGCGCGGCCCCAGCACCGCCATCGGGTACTTCAACCGGCGCGAGCAGACCCGCGCCAAGATGCGCGGCGAGTGGTTCTTCACCGGCGACAAGTTCCGCCAGACCGAGGACGGCGAGTTCCACTACGTCGGCCGCTCCGACGACATGTTCAAGGCGGGCGGCGAATGGATCTCTCCCACCGACGTGGAGTCGGTGCTGATCGCCCATGCCGCCGTGCTCGAGTGCGCGGTGACGCCGAGGAAATCGGACGGGCTCTTGCGCCCCCAGGCGCACGTGGTGCTCGCCCAGGGGCAGGAGGGTTCGCCCGAGCTGGCGGAGGAGCTGCGCAACCACGTCCGCTCGCGCCTGCCCGGCTACATGGTTCCGCGCGAGGTCGTCTTCATCGCCGAGCTTCCCAAGACCGCCACCGGCAAGATCCAGCGCTTCGTGCTCCGCGGCGGCGAGGCGTGAAGGTCAACGGCGTCGAGCTGCACGTCGAGGACACCGGAACCGGGCCGGCGCTGGTCTTCTCCCACGGGCTCCTCTGGAGCGCGGCGATGTGGCGCTTCCAGGTGGCCGCCTTCCGCGACCGCTACCGCTGCATCGCCTACGATCACCGCGGCCAGGGCAAGAGCGAGGTCACCGCCTCCGGCTACGACATGGACACGCTCACCGAGGACGCAGCGGCGCTCATCGACCAGCTCGGCGCGGCGCCCGCCCACTTCGTCGGGCTCTCGATGGGAGGGTTCGTGGGCATGCGGCTCGCCGCCCGGCGCCCCGAGCTGGTGCGCTCGCTGGCGCTGGTGGAGACCGCGAGCGACGAGGAGCCGCTGCTCAACCGGCCCAGGTACGCGGCGATGGCGGCGATGGCGCAGGTGGTGGGCATGCGCCCCTTCGTCCCCAAGGTGATGTCGATCATGTTCGGCAAGTCGTTCCTGAACGACCCCGG
The DNA here is from genome assembly GCA_035702105.1 of Myxococcales bacterium. Classification (GTDB taxonomy): domain Bacteria; phylum Myxococcota; class Myxococcia; order Myxococcales; family 40CM-4-68-19; genus 40CM-4-68-19. Next base: position 59,055 of record DASSQZ010000088.1, read on the forward strand.
CCGCGCCGCGCTGCGCGAGGGGCTCGTCGAGGAGCTGGTGGCCAACGACACCTCGGGCACGCGGCGGGCGGTGGGCGGCGTGATCTGGCGCAGGCCGGTGCCTGCGGCCGAGCTCGCGCGCATCCGGGCTCCAACCCTCGTGATCTCGGGGGAAGAGGACGCCGCGGTGGTGTCCGCCCGCTCGCGGCGCACCGCCGAGCGGATTGCCGGCGCGAAGTTCGTCTCCCTTCCCCGCGCCGGCCACAGCTCGTCGCTGGAGGAGCCGGACGCCCTCAACCGCGCCCTGGAGGCGTTCTGGAAGTCGTTGTAACCGCAACGATTCTGGTGTACGCCGCAAGGGGTGAAGGAACCGGTGGGGTTGTTGATCGCGGCTGCGCGGCGGCAGATGAAACGGGCGGTGGAAGAGCGCGTGCGGCCGCATGGCCTCACGCCGCAGCAGTTCTGGCTCCTGGTCAACATCGACGAGGCCGAGGGGCCATCGCTGGGCGAGATGGCGCATCGATTGCGCATGGACGCGCCCTCCGCTTCCCGCGCCGTTGCCAAGCTCCTGCGCAGCAAGCTGGTGAAGACGCAGGGCGATCGCGGCGACCGGCGGCGCCTGCGCCTGTGGCTCACGCCCGCGGGCAAGGCGAAGATCGGCGACCTGCGCGCGCTGGCGGCGGAGCTTCGCGGCGGCACCGTCCACGGGCTGACGCGCAACGAGGAGGAGACGCTGCGGGTGCTGCTGCGGAAGATCGTCCTCAACCTGGACGCGATGGTGAACGAATGACGCTGCGCCTGCTCGCCGCGGCGGCCCTCGTCTCGGGCTGCACCGGGTTCGCCGAGAGCCGCATCGATGCCGACGTGCCGAAGACGCCGGCGCTGCAGGCCCGGGTGCCGGTCCAGGGCCCGCCTTCGTCCCCGACGCCGCCGGAGGTGATGGCGCAGCTGCAGAAGGGCGGACGCGTCTCGCTGGCGCAGTTGATCGACTTCGCGCTGCGCACCAGCCCGGCCACCCGCGCCACCTGGAGCGACGCGCGCGCGGCCGCCGCGCTGGTGGGGTCGCGGCAGTCGGCCTGGTATCCCGAGATCGACGTTCTCGGCGGATACGAGTATTCGCACCGCTTTCTCTCCCAGAGCGCCACCTTCACCTCCAAGGACTTCAACGCCGGCGCGCAGCTCACCTGGCTGGTCCTCGACGCGGGCGGCCGCTCGTCGGACATCGCCGAGGCCCGGGCGCTGCTCGCCGCGTCCAACAGCGCGCACGACCAGGCGGTGCAGGACCTGATCCTCCAGGTGCAGCAGGCGTACACGCAGTATCAGGCCGCGCGCGCGCTCAGCACGTCGCTGAAGGCCTCGGTGGACGAGGCGCGGGTGGCTTACGAGGCGGCGGAAGCGCTGCGCAGCCACGGCCTCGCCACCGTGGCCGACGTGCTGCAGGCGAAGACCGCGCTCTCGCAGGCCCAGCTCAACCTCACCCAGGCGGAAGGGCAGGTGGCCGTGCTCCGCGGCTCGGTGGCCACCGCCATCGGGGTGCCCGCCACGGTGCCCATCGAGCCGGTGGACCTGCCGGAGATCGACGTGGAGCGGCAGGTCGGCAAGGTGGAGGAGTTGATCGCGCAGGCCCAGAAGGAGCGCCCGGACCTCGCGCAGGCGCGCGCCACCGCGCTCGCGGCGCAGAGCCACGCTGACGCGGTGCGCTGGCGCGGCTGGCCGCAACTGGTGGTCACGGGGAATGCCTCCCGCCTCTGGTTCGCGACGCCGGGATATCCGCAAGGCGACAACTACGGGGCGGCGCTGACGCTGCGCTTCCCGATCTTCACCGGGTTCAAGGACAGCTACGATGCGGCGCAGGCACGCGAGCAGGCGAATGCTGCCGCGGCGCGCGCCGAGAGCGTGGAGCAGCAGGCGGTGCTCGCGGTCTGGACCAGCTACCAGAACGTGCAGACCGCAGCCCAGCGCGTGCGCACCTCGCGCGACCTGCTCGCGAGCGCGGAGCAGTCGGCGCAGGTGGCGCAGGGGCGTTACAAGGAAGGCGTGGGGAGCATCCTCGACCTGCTCATCGCGCAGTCCGCACTGTCCAGCGCTCGCGCGCAGGAGGTCCAGGCGCGCGCCGACTGGCTGCTCGCCCTGGCGAGCCTCGCGCACGACACCGGTTCGCTCGGACCGGCCCAAGGAGAGCAGCGATGAGGAGGGTTTGTCTGGTGGCGCTCTTCGCGCTCGCCTGCCACAAGGGCGAGGCCAGCGCGCAGGGCGGTGGCGGCGGCGTCCCGGTCACCGTGGCCAAGGTGCAGCAGAAGAACGTGCCGCTCAACGTGCGCGCCATCGGCAACGTGGAGCCCATCACCAGCGTCACGGTGCGGCCCCAGGTGGGCGGCGTCCTCCTCAAGGTGAACTTCAAGGAGGGACAGGAAGTGAAGAAGGGCGACCTGCTCTTCGAGATCGACCAGCGGCCGCTGCAGGCGCAGCTGCTGCAGGCGCAGGCCATGCTGGCGCGCGACGAGGCCAACGCCAGGGACGCGGCGGCCACCGCGCGCAGGTACGCGGCGCTGGTGAAGAAGGAGTACGTGACCCAGCAGCAGGCCGACAACGCCGAGGCCCAGGCGCAGGCGCTCAAGGCGGCGCTGGCGGCCGACCAGGCGGCGGTGCAGCAGGCGCGGCTCAACCTCGCCTACGCGCAGATCCGCGCGCCGGTGTCCGGGCGGACGGGCAGCCTGCTCGTGCACGCCGGCAACGTGGTCAAGGCCACCGACGACAAGCTGGTGGTCATCGACCAGGTGCAGCCCATCTACGTGAGCTTCTCGGTGCCCGAGCAGATGCTCACGCAGATCCGCGCCCGCGCCGGCGCTTCCCGGCTGGCGGTGACGGCCGCGCCCGCGCTCCAGGACAACAGCGGCGCGCCCGAGCAGAAGGCGGGCGGGGCCATCGGCGGCGAGCGGCACACCGGCGTGCTCACCTTCGTGGACAACGCGGTGGACCAGACCACCGGTCAGATCCGCCTCAAGGCCACCTTCGCCAACGAGGACGAGGCGCTCTGGCCCGGCCAGTTCGTCGACGTGCAGCTCACCCTCGCCGAGCAGCAGGGGGCAGTGGTCGCGCCCGTGGAGGCGGTGCAGCGCGGGCAGAACGGCGAGTACGTCTTCGTGGTCAAGCAGGACGGCACGGTGGAGTCGCGCGAGGTGGTGGTGTCGCGCGCCGACCAGCACGACGCGATCATCGAGAAGGGCCTTGCGCCGGGCGAGACGGTGGTCACCGACGGCCAGCTCCGGCTCCAGCAGGGCGTGAAGGTCCAGATCAAAGGGGAGGCAGGATCATGAGCGAGCTCTTCATCAAGCGGCCGGTGATGACGACCCTGGTCATGATCGGCCTGTTCATCTTCGGCATCGTCGCCTACGTGGGGCTGCCGGTCAGCGACCTGCCCAACGTGGACTTCCCCACCATCCAGGTCTCGGCCGCGCTGCCCGGCGCAAGCCCGGAGACGATGGCGTCCTCGGTGGCCACGCCGCTGGAGCGGCAGTTCACCACCATCGCCGGCCTCGACTCGATGACCTCGCAGAACGCGCAGGGGACCACGTCCATCACCCTGCAGTTCAACCTCTCCCGCAGCCTCGACGCCGCGGCGCAGGACACGCAGGCGGCCATCGCGGCGGCGGCGCGGCAGCTCCCTCCCAACCTGCCCTCTCCGCCCAGCTACCAGAAGGTCAATCCCGCCGATCAGCCCATCCTCTACCTCGCGCTCACCTCGGCCACGTTGCCCCTGAGCGAGCTGGACGAGTACGGCGAGACCATGCTGGCGCAGCGCATCTCCACCATCTCCGGCGTGGCGCAGGTGCTGGTGTACGGGTCGCAGAAGTACGCGGTGCGCCTGCAGATGGATCCCAAGGCGCTGGCCACCCGCGGCATCGGCCTCGACGAAGTCGCGAACGCGGTCAGCAACCAGAACGTCAACCTGCCCACCGGCACGCTCTACGGGCCGCACACCGCCTACACCGTCCAGGCCAACGGCCAGCTCACCGAGGCGAAGAACTACCGCAACCTGATCGTGGCCTACCGCAACGGCAACCCGGTCCGGCTCGATCAGCTCGGGCGGGTCACCGACAGCGTGGAGAACAACAAGACCGCCGCCTGGTACGTGGGCGACCGCTCCGTCATCCTCGCCATCCAGCGGCAGCCGGGCACCAACACGGTGGGGGTGGCGCAGGCGGTGAAGAACATGATGCCGCAGGTGCAGCAACAGCTTCCCGCCTCGGTGTCGCTGCACGTGCTCTACGACCGCAGCCAGTCGATCCGCGAGTCGGTCAGTGACGTGAAGTTCACGCTCGGGCTCACGCTGGCGCTGGTGGTGCTGGTCATCTTCCTCTTCCTGCGCAACGTGCGCGCGACGGTGATCCCCAGCCTGGCCCTGCCCATGTCGCTGGTGGGCACCTTCATCGTGCTCTACTTCTTCGGCTACAGCCTCGACAATCTCTCCCTGATGGCGCTGACCCTGAGCGTGGGGTTCGTGGTGGACGACGCCATCGTCATGCTGGAGAACATCGTCCGCCACATCGAGATGGGCGAAGGGGTGATGGAGGCCTCGCTCAAGGGCTCGCGCGAGATCGGCTTCACCATCGTCTCCATGACCATCTCGCTCGCCGCGGTGTTCATCCCGGTGCTCTTCATGGGCGGCATCGTGGGGCGGCTCTTCCACGAGTTCGCGGTGGCCATCGGCGCCTCCATCCTGGTGTCGGGCTTCATCTCGCTCTCGCTCACGCCCATGCTCTGCAGCCGCTTCCTCAAGCCGCACGAAGAGGTCCACCACGGCAAGCTCTACGACCTCTCCGAGCGCGGCTTCGACTGGATGCTGCGCGTCTACGAGCGCGGGCTGAAGTGGTCGCTCGCCCACCGCGTGCTGGTGCTGGGGTTCTCGGCGCTGGTGCTGGTGGCGATGGTGCCGCTCTTCATCGCGGTGCCCAAGGGCTTCCTGCCCAGCGAAGACGTGAACATGCTCATCGCCTTCACCGAGGCGAAGGAGGGAATCTCCTTCGACGCGCTGGTGAAGAACCAGAAGCAGGCGGCGGAGATCATCCGCCAGGACCCCAACGTGCAGGAGTTCATGTCCAGCGCCGGCGCCCGCGGGGCCACCGGGTCCAACCAGGGCATCATCTTCATGCACCTCAAGCCGCGCAACGAGCGGGCGCTCTCCGCGGACGAGGTGATGAACGAGCTGCGCCCCAAGCTCGCCGGCATTCCCGGCTTGCGCGTGTATCTCCAAAACCCGCCCCCCATCCGCATCGGCGGGCAGCTCACCAAGGCGCAGTACCAGTTCACGCTGCAGGACCCGGACACCAAGGAGCTGTACCGGGTGGCGCCGCAACTGGAGCAGAAGATGCGGGCGCTGCAGTCGCTGCAGGACGTGAACAGCGACCTGCAGCTCAAGAATCCCCAAGTTCAGGTCACCATCGATCGCGACAAGGCGGCCGCGCTGGGAGTGACGCCCAATGCGGTGGAGACGGCGCTCTATACCGCTTACGGGTCGCGGCAGATCAGCACCATCTATGCGCCCACCAATGAATACCAGGTCATCATGGAGCTCTTGCCGGAATACCAGAGCGATCCTTCTGCGCTGCCGCTCGTCTACGTGCGCTCGAGCAGCGGGGCGCTGGTCCCGCTCTCGGCGGTGGCCACGCTCACGCAGGACCTCGGGCCCCTCACCATCCAGCACGCGGGGCAACTGCCGTCGGTGACCATCTCCTTCAACCTGCGGCCGGGCCGTTCCATCGGCGAGGCGGTGGAGCAGGTGAACCGGCTGGCGCTGCAGACCCTGCCCGCGACGGTGAGCACCAGCTTCCAGGGCACGGCCCAGGCGTTCCAGTCCTCCTTGCAGGGACTCGGGGTGCTGCTGGTGCTGGCCATCGCGGTCATCTATCTCGTGCTCGGCATTCTCTACGAGAGCTTCATCCATCCATTGACGATCCTCTCGGCGCTGCCCTTCGCCGGATTCGGCGCCCTGCTCACGCTGCTGGTCTTCCGCACCGAGATGTCCATCTACGCCTTCGTGGGAATCATCATGCTGGTGGGCCTGGTGAAGAAGAACGGCATCATGATGATCGACTTCGCGCTGGAGACGCAGCGCGCGGACATCCGCAAGACGCCGTCCGAGGCCATCTACGAGGCCTGCGTGGTGCGGTTCCGGCCGATCATGATGACGACGTTCGCGGCCCTGATGGGCACGCTGCCCATCGCGCTGGGCTTCGGGGCCGGCGCCGAGTCGCGCAGGCCGCTGGGCCTTGCGGTGGTGGGCGGCCTGGTCTTCTCGCAGATGCTCACCCTCTACGTGACGCCGGTGTTCTACACGTTCATGGAAGGCCTGCGGGAGCGGTTCGGCCGGAAGGAAGGGGTGGCGGCGGCGCCGGCGCTCTAGGCCCGCACCTGCTCGAGGCGCGGCGGTCTCAACGGAGGTGGCATGAGCTACATGCTGTTGATCGTCGAGCCGCCCGGGCAGCGCCGCGAGCGGTCGGAAGAGGAGGGCCGCGCGGTCTACGACCGGATGCTGCGGTTCGCGTCCCGCCTGAAGGAGCGCGGGCTCCTCACCATGACCCAGTCGTTGCGCTCGGACGCGGATGGCGCCCGGGTGCAGGTGCGCGGCGGCAAGCGCAAGGTGGTGGACGGCCCCTTCACCGAGGCGAAGGAGATGGTGGGCGGCTTCTTCCTCCTCGACTGCGACTCGCGCGAGCAGGCCATCGCCATCGCCGCCGAGTGCCCCGCCGCCGAGTGGGCCACGGTGGAGGTGCGCGAGCTCGGACCCTGCTACACGTGAGCGGCAGCGGAGGCGCCGGGTTTGTTGACCGCTTGCACGTGAAAGAGGGACCCTCAGTCGAGCCGCGCCTGCGCTTCCAGCGGGTCGAGCGAGCCGAGCACCGCCGCTCCGAACCGTCCTGCCCGCACGCACGCCTCGATCACCGGCACCCGCGAGGCGACGAAGTACGTGAGCGCGCCCGCGAAGCTGTCGCCCGCTCCGTACGCGCCGCCCGCGCGTCCAGCCGCTGCCGGGGCCGCGAAGCGCTGCACTCCTGCCGCCGTGTGCACCACCCCTCCCGCGGCGCCTTCGGTCAGGACCAGCGCCGCCGGCCGCTGCTCCGGCGGGAAATCCGCCAGCGTGCACGCCTCGCGCGGGTCTACAGCGCTCCCGACCACCACGTCCGGCCGCACGCCGGAGCGGAGCAGGGCAGGGCGCCTGCGGGCGGTGACCAGCAGCACCCGCGCAGCCCGCGCCGCGACGATCGCCGCGGGATCCTGTGCGGTGAAATACGCCGCGTCGCACTCCGCCAGCGACTCCCAGGGCAGCGCATCGGCGCGCTCCGGATGCAGCGGCTCGCCCACCACCACGATGGTGCGCTCGCCGTCGGGCGTGATCATCACCACGTCCCGCGTGTGCGGCGCGTCCCTGCGCGCGGCGTGCACCGGCGCCCGCGTCCGCGCGAGACGCTCCTCGACCTGCCGCGCGCCCTCGTCGTTGCCCAGCGCGGTGAAGAGCACCACCTCGGCCCCGGAACGCGCGAGCTGGAAGAACGCCACGCCCCCGCCCCCGCCGGGAAAGAAGCGGGGCGCGTCCAGGTGCGCGATCTCGCCCGCCCGCGGCACCGCCGGCACCCGGCCCAGCGTGACGTGCTCCACGTGTCCGATCACCGCGACGCGCATGCTGCGTACTCTACTGCGCAGGTTGCATCGCCGGGCCAACGCCCCAAGTTCACCGCCATGGATCTCCAGCACACCATGCGATCCCTCATCCGCGGCGTTCCGCGCATCGCGCTCGGCGGCGTCCCGGTGGAGCGCGCCGGAGAGGAGCGGCTGGCCTGGCGGCGCCTGGGGCTCCAGCCCTCGCGCATCCAGCTCTTCTCCGACTTCGCCGACGGCGAGCCCATCCCCTTCGCCCACTCGGCGGACGGAGGAGGGTTCGCTCCTCCGCTGAGCTGGACGGGCGTGCCGAAGGACGCCCGCTCGCTCGCCCTGCTGGTCGAGGATCCGGACGCGCCCACGCCCAATCCCTTCGTGCACTGGATCGTCTACGGCATCCCGCCCTCGGCGGACAGCGCCGGCGCCGCCCTGGCGCGGGGCGCGCACGCGGGCCGCAACTCGATGATGCGCGCGAGCTGGGCCGGTTGCGCGCCGCCCAGGGGCGACCGCGCGCATCGCTACGTCTTCCAGCTCTTCGCGCTGGACCGCGCCCTCCAGCTCCGCACGCACGCAGGCCGATCCGCGGTGGTGGAGGCACTGGGCCACCGCGTGATCGGCCTGGGACTGCTCACCGGTACCTACCGGCGCTGAAGCCTACTTCTGCGCCGCGGGCGCGGCCTGCACCGGCGTGGCCGCGTTCACCGGCGGGGCGGCGTCGGTCTGCGCGGGCGGATCCACCACCAGCGGGCAGCCCGTCTTCGGCTTGGGCGTGCTGAACCAGCGGTTGATGTCGATGCAGGTGTACCGGCAGACGCCGCTCTCGGCGCGGCCCTCGTCGGTCATCACGCACTTGCCGGGATTGTCGAGCTCGAGCAGCGCCGCCTTGATCAGGCCCTTCTCCTGCTGGTCCTGCTCCACGGCGTACGCCTTCTCCAGATCCGGCTTCGCCGAGAGGTCCTTGTGGTGGCGCACGTACTCGAGCATCAGCTCCTTGCCCTCCCACTCGCTCTCGGTTGCGAGCATGCCGGCGATCTGGGCGTTGGTGCGCCAGCCGGGCGTGTTGAGCAGGCGGAAGAGCGCGCCGAGGTAGACGTTCTTGCGCGTCTTCTCGTGGTCGCTGAGCTCCTTCTCCATCACGGCCACCGACGCCTTGCTGCCCTCGGCCGCGAGCGCGTCGAGCGCGAAGCACGAGTACACGGGGTACTCGTCCTTCACCACCGGACACTTCTCCAGCACCTCGGCGTAGAGCGGCACGCCCTGGGCGCCCAGCGCCTTGACCAGCCGCGGGATGGTCTTGGGACCGTTGCCGCGGATGCAGTCGTGCTTGATGGCCGAGCGGCGGGTCACGTCGTTCTCCAGCTCGGACTTCGGCCGCAGGTCGCGCGTGATCGCCACCATGAAGAGCTTCGAGTTGAGGCCCTTGGGGAAGCACTCGGGCGCCTTGACGTCCGGCTCGAGCTGCTCGATCTCCTTGAGCTCGCGCGCGAGCTTCGACTCGGGGCTGTAGTAGTCGTAGAAGGCATACCCGCCGAGAGCGAGGATGCCGACGGCGATGAGGATCGTCCGGATGTTCATGTCGCGAATGCTACGCCGCCCGCAGGGCAAGGGGCCAGTCCCACGAACAAAATCGCAGGCAATATACTGAATGCATCTCGACGCGCGGCGCCGCGGCCTGTGCTAGATTCCGCGCCCTTCATGCTCCATGACGCCGCAGACGGCGGCTGGGCGGAAGCGCTCGAGCGCGGCCGCATCGTCCACTTCCCCAGGTGCCCGATCGCCCTGCCCGGCGCCGAGGAGCAGGACTTCCTGCGCGAGGGCCTCTCGCCCTTCCTCCAGAGCAAGAACGTGAGCTTCTACCCCGATGCCGGCAGGCTTTCGGGCTTGCAGGCGCCTGCTCCCGTGCTCGCCCGCGCCCGAGGCATCCTCGAGGCCCACTCGCGGCGGGTCCGGGAGCTCCTCGAATCCGCGATGCCCGGGCTCACCCGCGGATGGACGGTGGGCACCTCCAGCTTCCGGCCCCTGGAGGAGCGGGGTCGCGGCCTTTCGCCGCACGCCTCCAACGAGCTCATCCACGTGGACGCGGGTGCGTATGGAGCGACCCGCGGCGACCGCATCCTCCGCTTCTTCGTCAACCTGAACCCCTCGCGCGAGCGGGTGTGGATCAGCAAGGGCACCTTCGAGGAGCTCTTCCGCAAGCACGGCGCGGAAGCGGGGATTCGCACCGGCGCGCTGGAGGCTGCGCTGCCCGAGCGCGCCCTGAGCGGCGCGCTTTCGCTGCTGGGCCGCGCCTTCCCCATGGCGCGCGTGCTCGACACCTCCCCGTACGACCGGCGCATGCGCCGCTTCCACAACTGGATGAAGGACACGCCCGCCTTCCAGGCGCCGCCGCACCAGCGCTTCTCCTTCGCGCCGTTCTCGGCGTGGATGGTGCTGACCGACGGCGTCTCGCACGCCTGCGTCTCGGGGCAGCACGCGCTGGTGGACACCTTCCTGGTTCCGCTGCGCAACACGCGACTGCCTTCGCCATGGCACCTGCTCGCCGGGGCGGCGTGACGCGCACCGTCCTCGTCCTGCGCTTCAGCGCGGTGGGCGACGTGGTCCTGACCGCCCCCGCCCTCGCCGCGCTGCGGACGGCGTGGCCCGACGCGCGCATCGTCTACGCGGTCAAGGAGCGGCTCGCGCACCTGCTCGAGCACAACCCCAACGTGGACGAGGTGATTGCCCTGCGCGCCGGGGAAGGGCCGCTCTCGTATTCGAGGCGCCTGCGCGCCGCCAGGCCCACCGCGGTGCTCGATCTCCACGGCAAGATCCGCAGCCGGATCCTGCGGGCGCTGATCCCCGGCGTGCGCAAGGTGGTGTGGACCAAGCGCGACTTCCGCGACACGCTGCCGGTCAAGCTGGCGCTGCGGCCGTACCGCGCCTCGATGCTGTTCGCCGACCGCTACCACGCGGCGGTGGAGGAGCTGGTGGGAAGGAAGCTTCCCCGCGGGCGCCTCGAGTACTTCCTCGGGCCCGACGACGTCGCCGCGGCGGATGCGGCGCTCCGGGCCGCGGGACTGAAGCCCGGCATGCCGCTCCTGGGCCTGTCGCCGGGAGCCAACTGGGAGACGAAGCGCTGGCCGGCGGAGCGCTTCGCCGGGCTGGCGCGCCGGGCGCTCGCGCGCGGCCTCCAGGTGGCCGTGCAGGGCAGCGCGGCGGAGGCGGAGCTCGGGGCGCTGGTGGCGCGGCAAGCACCGGGAGCCGTCGATCTCTGCGGCAAGCTCGACCTGCGCGCGATGGGCGGGTTCATCTCGCGCTGCTCGGCCTTCGTGGCCAACGACAGCGGGCCCATGCACATGGCGCGCGCGCTCGGCGTGCCCACGCTGGCGTTCTTCGGGTCCACCGATCCCACCATGTTCGACTTCCGCGGGCACGAGGTGCTCTTCGCCGGGGTTCCCTGCGCGCCGTGCTCGTTCTTCGGCAGGCGGCGCTGCCCGCGCGGGCATTTCCGCTGCATGCTCGACCTCACCGAGGAGCGGGCCTGGGCCGCGCTCTCGCCGCTGCTCTCGGCAGGCCGGCTGCCGCTGCTCTCGGCGTGAGCTGGCCGAAGGCGCCATTGCTGATGGTCTCCAGCTCCTCGCGCACGGGGCCGGCGGAGGGGCTCATCTCGCTCGCGCGCGAGCTGCGCGGGCGGGGGATCGACGCGCGCTTCGCCGGGGACACGGTGCGCGAAGGCGAGAACCTGGACGAGCACCTCGCGCGCGCGGGCGTGCCCTGGGAGACGGAGCTGCGGCTCTCGCGCAAGGTGCGCCTCGGCGACGTGCTCCACGACGTCTCGCGCCTCACGGCGTGGGCGCGCGAGGGCAGGTACGACGTCTTTCATGCCGCGTTTGCGCACGACCATGCGCTGGCGGCGTGGGCGGCGCGGCGGGCGCGCAATCCGGAGCTGCGGCTGGTGCGGGCGGCGCAGCGCGAGATCGACGTGAGGCCCGGGTCGCTGCGGCTCCGCCTGCGGGCGCTGCGCAGGAGCGACGGCGTGATCGTCCACGCGGCGCAGTATCGGCAGGCGCTGCTCGGGCTGGGCCTCGACGAGCGCCGGGTGGAGCACGTGCCCGGCGGCGTGGACGCGGGCTGGTTCTCGCCCGGACAGGCGGCCGGGCTGCGGGCGCGGTGGGGCGTGCCTGCGGGCGCGCGGCTCGCCGGAATCGTGGCGCGGATGAAGCCGGAGCGCGGGCACCGTGCGCTGCTGCGCGCCTGGGCGGAGGTGGAGCGCGTCGTGCCGCGGGCGTGGCTCGTGCTGGTGGGCCGCGGCGAGGAGGAAGGCCGGTTGCGGGCCCTGGCGCGGGAGCTGGGCCTCGGGCGGCTGGTGTTCGGCGGCTACCAGCGCGGGCCGGCGCTCTTGCAGGCGTACCGGGCGCTGGACGTGGCGGTGTGGCTGCGCGAGGGCAACGACGGCGCCTGCCGCGGCGTGCTCGAGGCCATGGCCTGCGGCGTTCCGGTGGTGGCGGGCGACGTCGGCGCTCCGCCGGAGCTGGTGGGCGGGACGGGCAGGGTGGTCGCCCCCGGGGAGCCGGCAGCCATCGCCACGGCGCTGGGAGAGCTTCTCGACCACGAGGCCCTGGCGCGAGAGCTGGGGGCCGCGGCGCGAGAGCGGGCGGTCCAGTTCACGACGCAGCGCGCCGCCGATGCCACGCTGGCCTTCTGGCGAAGGCTGCGCGACCTGCCGCGAATCTCCGGCTGAAATAGGCCGGCGGGCCTTGACGTAGGTGTGCTAATCGGTTAGCACACGACCTGCTAACCAGTTAGCACGTCCTCGGCGAGGTGGCGCATGGAGCTGGGCAAGCGGGAGCGGCAGATCATGGACGCGGTGTACCGGCTGGGCCGCGCCACCGTGGCCGAGGTGCGCGCGGAGATTCCCGACCCGCCCAGCTACTCGGCCGTCCGCGGGATGATGCGGTTCCTCGAGGACAAGGGCCAGCTCCGGCACGTGCAGGAGGGCGTCCGCTACGTGTACCTGCCCACCGTCGCTCCGGCCCGGGCGCGCAGGTCGGCGTTGCAGAAGCTGGTGCACACCTTCTTCGGCGGCTCCACGCGCGAGGCGGTTGCCGCCCTGATCGAGGAGGCGGGCCTCGAGAGCGCGGACCTGGACCGGCTGCAGGCGTTGATCGACAAGGCCCGCAAGGAGGAGCGCTGATGGACTGGCTGATCGAGCTCTCCTGCAAGGCGTCGCTTCTCCTCGCCGCCGGCGCGGCGGCGGCGGCGCTGGCGCGGCGTTCGTCGGCGGCGACGCGGCACCTGATCTGGGGGACCGCGCTCACCGGCGCGCTGCTCCTGCCGCTCGCATCGATGGTGGTGCCGCGGGTGCGCGTGGCCGCGTTGCCGGCCGCCGAGGTGGAGGGCGACGCCGCGCCTGCGTTCGTCCCGCTTCCCGCTGCCCGCGGATTCGACGCCTTTGCCGATGGCGCGCGGCGTGGGACGTTCGGGTGGCTGCGGCCGCAGGCGCACGGGGCGCAGCGGGTGGTGGCAGAGAGCGTCCATCCCTGGTCCGATCGCCTGCCGCGCTCGCTCAGGGTACCGTTCGCAGTGCTCCGCGCGCTCTGGGTCGCCCTGCTGCACCTCGACTGGGGCCAGTTCGCCCGGCTGCTCTGGGCAGCGGTTGCGCTGGCGCTCTCGGCCCGCGTGGTGGCCGGCGACCTGCAGCTTCGCTCGGTGGCGCGGCGCGCGCGCCGGGTGGAGGACGGCGAGTGGCTGGAGCTTCTCGGCCAGAGCACGGCGCGGCTGGGCCTGCGCCGCGAGGTCGCGCTGCTCGAGAGCGCCGACACCGGCGTGCCCATCACCTGGGGTTCATTGCACCCGCGCATCGTGCTGCCCGCGGCCGCCGGGCGCTGGACGCGCAGCCAGAAGCGCGCGGTGCTGGTGCACGAGCTTGCGCACGTGCAGCGTCACGACGCCTTCACGCAGCGCCTGGGCCGGCTCTGCTGCGCGGTGCACTGGTTCAACCCCCTGGCATGGGCCGCTGCTGCCGCCATGCGCGCCGAGCGCGAGCGGGCCTGCGACGACCGCGTGCTCGAGGACGGAGCGCCGCCCACCGAGTACGCCGCGAGCCTGGTGGACGTGGCGCGATCGGCGCTCGCGCCGGGGCAGGGTCGCACGGCCCTCGCCATGGCCCGCCGCTCGCAGCTGGAGGGCCGGGTCATCTCGGTCCTGGATCCGCGGGTCGATCGCCGTGCGGTGAGCCGATCCGGCGCCGCCGGCGCGGCGCTCGCTGCCGCCTGCTTCGCGCTGCCGCTCGCCGCCGTGCGCGCGGAACGGGTGGCCCCGGCAGGCGCGCATCCGGCCGCCGAGCCGCGTCCCGAGCCCGTCCCGAGGGCGGCCATCGCGCTCCGCGTGCGCAGCGCCGTATCGGCAGCGCTCGCGCAGGCCACGCTTCCCACTCCGCCCACGCCTCCCACTCCGCCCACGCCTCCGACTCCGCCGGCGCCTCCCTCGGCTCCGACCGGCGGCATCCACATGAGCCTGCACGGCGACGCCGGCAGCAACTGGACCTCCACCTGGTCGGACGACCACCGGTCCTCGTCGGTCCATGCCCGCGGCCAGATCCGCTGGAACGACGACGCCACCGACGTGGCTTCCATCTCTTCGGGCGGCTCGTTCGACATGACCGTGGACGACGGCCAGCACCACTGGCACGTCGAGGTGCTGCCCTCCGGCTCCGGCCTCACCCGCACGCTCCTCGTCGACGGATCGCCGCGCCCCTGGGACGCGCAGTGGTTCGCGCGCGCCCTGCAGGATCTCGACCGGCACACCGCCTTCGCCGCCGACGTCCGCTTTCCCAGGCTCTACCGCGAGGGCGGCGCACGCGCCGTGCTCGACTACGCGGCGAAGGTGGAGGGCGACTACGCGAAGCGGCGGTACCTGGCCTTGCTGATCGAGCGCGATCCGCTGGACGAGTCCACCGCGATCGCCATCTTCCGCATGGTGGGCAGGATGGGCGGAGACTACGACCGCGCCGAGGTGCTGAAGGCGGTTGCCGCCAGGTCGCGCCTCGACGGCGACGCGAAGCGGAAGGCGTTCCTCGATGCCTGCGCAGGCATCCACGGCGACTACGAGCGCGGCCGGGTCCTCCACGAGCTGGTCGCGCAGCCGCGCCTCTCGCCCGAATTGACCCGCAGCGTCCTCGAGGCGGCGGCGGACATGAGCGGCGACTACGAGAAGTCCAGGGTGCTGACGGCGCTGGCCCAGCAGCATCCCGTCGAGCCCGCGGACTACCTGAGAGCGGCCGCCACGGTGCACGGCGACTACGAGCATTCCCGCGCGCTCAAGGCGCTGGTCTCCGGCCGGAAGCTGGACGGCCCCTCGCAGATCGCCTTCATCCAGCAGGCGCAGCGGCTGGGAGACTACGAGGCGGCCGAGACGCTGCTCGCGCTGTCCCGCAGCACGCGGCTGACGCAGGACGCGCAGCGCGAATACGAGTCGGCGGCGGGGAAGCTGGGCGATTACTCGCGCAAGCGCGTGCTCGCGGCGGTGAGCCGGTAGGAGTCGTCGCAGCTCGGCATTCATTGGCTGACAAAGAGTTCATCCGGTTGAACCGGGCTTGATTCAGCG
>DASSQZ010000089.1:0-9804 GCA_035702105.1 Myxococcales bacterium
GCGACCCGGCCGGCCCGCTCTGCGCACGCCCGCACGCCTGAGCGCGTAGAAAGTCGCATTGCCGACAGGCCGGCCCTGACCAAGGTTTTCTGCAACCAGGGAGGGGCCCGTGAGTTCCATGCACGTCATCGAGGGCGGCCGACACCCCGCTGTGGTGGAGCCGCCGCGAGGCGAGCTGCGCGTGGGAGGCGTCCCGAAGGCGCCGCTCAAGCTCTCCCTGGTGATCCCGACCTACGACGAGTCGCGGAACCTCGCCGAGCTGCTCGCCCGCCTGACCTCCATCCTCGACGCCCGCCTGCCCGGCAGCTACGAGCTCATCGTGGTGGACGACGACAGCCCCGACCAGACCTGGGCGCTGGCGCTGCGGCTCGCGGAGAAACATCCGGCCGTGCGGGTGATGCGCCGGCGCGGCGAGAAGGGCCTCTCCACCGCGGTGGTCCGCGGCTGGCAGGCGGCGCGAGGCGAGGTGCTGGCGGTGATCGACGCGGACCTGCAGCACCCGCCGGAGATCGTCCAGCAGCTCTGGGACCGGATGGCCGCGGGCGCCGACCTGGCCGTGGCCAGCCGCCACACCGGCGGCGGAGGCGTGAGCGACTGGAGCGCCGCGCGCCGCGCCCTGTCCCGGGGCGCCCAGCTCCTGGGCCTCTGCGTCCTGCCCTCGGTGGTGGGCCGCGTCTCCGATCCGATGAGCGGCTACTTCATGGTGCGCCGCAGCGCCATCGAGGGCACGACGCTCTCGCCGCTCGGCTACAAGATCCTCGTCGAGGTGCTGGGACGCGGCCGGGTCGCCCGCATCGCCGAGGTGGGCTACGTCTTCCGCGAGCGCAGCGCCGGCGAGAGCAAGGTCACCGGGAAGCTCTACTTCGAGTACCTGCGGCACCTCTTCCGGCTGCGGCTCGCGCTCCTGCCCGCGCGCTTTCCCAAGTTCGCCGCCGTGGGCCTCTCCGGCGTGCTGGTGGACATGCTCTGCCTCTGGCTGCTCAAGGACCGCCTGGGCTGGGCGCTGACGCCGGCCAAGCTGCTGGCGGCAGAGCTGGCCATCGTCAACAACTTCCTCTGGAACGACGTCTGGACGTTCGGCGATCTGGCCGAGCAGCAGGGCTACGGCGTCGCGCGGCTCAGACGCCTCGCCAGGTTCAACCTCATCTGCCTCGCCGGCCTGGCCCTCAGCGTGGGCCTGCTCACCATGCAGGTGACGGTGTTCAAGCTGAACCCGTACCTGGCCAACGCCATCGCCATCGCCGCCACCACCGGCTGGAACTTCTGGATGAACAAGATCTTCAGCTGGGCGTCGCCGGAGCGGCTGGCGGTGCCGGCGGTTCAGCGGCGCGCGGTGGGAGCGTAGAGCGACCAGCGCCCGGCGTGCGAGACGAGGTCGAAGCCATCCGGCTCCGGGCCCGGAGCGCGCACGAGCACGTAGTCCTCGTCGGAAGTCGCGTAGGGAAGATCGAGCTTTCGCGGCTTGAGCTCCCAGCTCCGCGGCAGCGGCACGGGCTCGGTGCCTTTGCGGAAGCGCACCGGTGTCCAGGGCGTCTCGGCGAAGTTGTAGCGGGCCCTGCCGCCGCGCTGCACTTCGTAGTACGCGGCGAAGTGCAGGTAGGCCTGGAACTGCATCACCCGGCTCTGGGTGGCCTCGATGATCGCGATCAGCCGCTTGCCGGGCTGGGCCGCGCGGAGCACCTGCGAGAGCTCGCCCACCTGGGCCTCGCGGTCGAAGGCGCGATAGCAGGCGGAGAGCTCGAGCGAGTACGCGACCGTCAGCGCAGCCGCCGCTCCGAGAATGAAGCCCGTCACGCGGCCCGGCGCGATGGAGGGCGAGGCGATGATCAGGAGCATCAGGAACGGCAGCGCGCGCAGGTGGATGTAGCCCATGTAGCCCATGTCGAAGGGCGCCACCATGTACGCGGCGAGGGTGAGCAGCGCGAGCAGCGGCAGCCGGTAACCGCGCTGCAAGCGCGGGCGCCCGGGCACGGCCACCGCCGCCGCGAAGAGCGCCGCGAGCCCGAGCACGAAGACCTCGTCCCAGGTGCCCGCCAGCACGTTGCCGAAGCGGAGCAGATCGAGGACCTGGAGCTTGAGCCCGAGCCAGTGCGGCGGCGTCCGCGCCTGCGCGCCCGGACCATCGCGCTCCGCCAGCGCGCGCATCGCCCAGGCGGCGAGGAGGAGCAGCGAAGGAAGGTAAGCGGCCAGCGCCCGCGCCATCTGCCGCGGCGTGCGGCCGGAGGTGAGGGCCAGCACCGCCGCCGCGGCCAGCGCGAAGGCGAGCGCGCTCGGGTGCAGCCAGAGCAGCACCGCCGCGCCTGGCGCCAGCACGGCCGCGCGGCGCCAGGTGGGGTTGCGCAGCTCGCGCTCGGTCAGCGCCACCAGCGCCACCGCCAGCGGAACCGACTCGACGAAGTTGAAGAATCCCAGGTAGAGCGGCGCGGTGTGGAACACCACTGGGGCGAACACCGCCAGGCGCCGGTCGCGGCCCATCGCTCCGAGGAACATCCAGAACGCCGCCACCCACGCGACCGCGACCAGCGAGAGCACCACCCGCACCGCGGCCTCTGCAGAGCTCACCCGCGCGATCAGCGCGGCGGGAAGGTAGAAGCCCAGGTACTCGAGCCGTCCCAGATCCGGCTGGAACCAGCGGTCGAAGGCGAGCCCGGGCGCGTGGTAGTCGGCGAGGACGCGGACCGCCGCGATGTGCTGGGGAGCGTCCTGGTAGGGAAGCAGCTCGCTCGACCAGAACGGCACGATCGCCGCCGCGGTGGCGAGGGCGAGGAGAAGCGGCCAGATCAGCTCCTGGGGCAGGGCCAGCGGCCGCGGCAGCGCAACCGCCACCGCCCCGGCGGAACGCCCGCCACCCGACATCCGCCCGGAAGGTTCCCCCATGCGCACGAGGGTTCGCACGGCGGGCACCGCGGACAAGCCGCCGGACTACCTACTTGGCGATCCGGATCGTCTTGATCACGACATTCTGCATGGGCACGTCGCTCATCGGCGCGCCGTCGGCGCTGGGCTTCGATCCGGTCTTCACCGATTCGATCTTCCGCACCACGTCCATTCCCGAGACCACCTTGCCGAACACGGCATATCCGGGCGGACGGTCGAGGAAACCGTTGTCGTGCGTGTCGATGAAGAACTGGTCGGTGGCGCTGTTCGGGTCGTTGGTGCGGGCCATGGCGATGGCCCCGGGCGCGTTCTTGAGCCCGTTGCCGGACTCGTTCTTGATCGGCGGATAGGTGTTGCCCTTCTCGTGCAGCTTCTCGTCCATGCCGCCGCCCTGGATCATGAAGCCCTTGATGACGCGATGGAACACCGTGCCGTCGTAGTGGTGGTCCTTCACGTACTTGAGGAAGTTGGCGACCGTCACCGGCGCATGCTTCTCGTCGAGCTGCACCTTGATGTTGCCCATGTTCGTGCTGATGACCACGAGGACCGCGAGGATCATGGCTGGAGCCGCTCCATTCCGCCCATGTAGGGGCGAATCGCCTCCGGCAGGACGACAGTGCCGTCGGGCTGTTGACCGTTTTCCAGGATTGCCACCAGCGTGCGCCCCACCGCAAGCCCGCTGCCGTTGAGGGTGGCGGCAAAGCGCGGCTTTTCCCCCGGCGCGGGGCGGAAACGGATCTGCGCCCTCCGCGCCTGGAACTCGCCGAAGCTGGAGCAGGAGCTGATCTCCCGGTAGGCGCCCTGGCCCGGCAGCCAGACCTCCAGGTCGTAGGTCTTCTCCGACGAGAAGCCGGTGTCGGCGGTGCAGAGCAGCACGACCCGGTGGTGCAGCCCCAGCCGCTGCAGCGGCGCCTGCGCGTCCTGGACCAGCTGCTCCAGCGCCGCCTGCGCGTTTTCCGGTTTTTCGAACCGGACCAGCTCCACCTTGTGGAACTGGTGCTGGCGGATGATGCCCTTGGTGTCCTTGCCGTAGCTGCCCGCCTCGCTGCGGAAGCAGGGCGAAAAGGCGCAGTAGCGCAGGGGCAGCGCGGCGCCCTCGAGGATCTCGTCGCGGTGGTAGTTGGTCACCGGCACTTCCGCGGTGGGGATCAGGTAGTGGCCGGCGGTGGTCTTGAAGAGGTCGTCCTCGAACTTGGGGAGCTGCCCGGTGCCGCGCATCGAGTCGGCGTTGACCAGGTAGGGCGGCAGGAGCTCGAGGTAGCCGCGCTCGCGCGCCGAGTCGAGGAAGAACTGCACCAGCGCGAGCTCCAGCCGCGCCAGCGCGCCGCGGTAGAAGACGAAGCGCGCGCCGGACACCTTGGCGGCCCGGCCGAAGTCGAGCAGGCCGAGCGTCTCGCCGATCTCGGTGTGCTCCCTGGCCCCCGCGATCTCCGGCTTTTCGCCCCAGGCGCGCACCACCTGGTTGTCGCGCTCCGAGGTCCCGGCGGGCACGGTCTCGTGCGGGAGGTTCGGCACGCCGAGCAGCGCCCGCTCGATCTGCTCCTCCACCTCCTTGAGACGCGCGTCCTTCTCCTTCACTCCGTCGGAGAGCGCCTTGAGCCGCGCGCGGAGCTTCGCCTGCTCCTCGCCCTTGAGCGTGCGCATCTGCTCGCTGGCCTTGCGCTGCTCGGCCCGCTCCGTCTCGGAGGACTGGATGAGCTGGCGGCGCTCGGAGGCCAGGGTCTCGATCGGCGCCAGCGCCTCGGCGGCCTGCGGCCCGCGGGTCGAAAGCCGCCTGCGAGCCTCGTCGAGATTCGCCACTACCCACTTCAGATCGAGCATCGCCCCCGCATGTAGCCATAGCTTTTTTGGCCGTCAATCGCTAAGGGTGGGCGCGTCCGATGGGCGACCTGAGCGACGCCGAGCTTCTCGACGCGTTCCGCGCCGGCGACGTGCGGGCGTTCGAGACGCTGGTGCGCAGGTACCAGCGGCCGGTCCTGGCCATCGCCCGGCGCTTTGCCCGCGACGCCGACGACGCCGAGGACCTGGCGCAGCGGGCCTTCATCAACGCCAGCCAGCGGGCGGGCGGATGGCGGGGCGGATCGTTCAAGTCGTGGCTCTTCCGCATCGTCGTCAACCTGGCCAAGAACCACCTGCGCGACACCGCGCGCTTCGACCGCACCGAGGAGGCGCAGGACCGCGAGACGCCGGCGGCGGATGCCGGGGCGGATGCGCGGCTCGAATCCGCGCAGCAGCAGCGGGCGATGCGCGAGGCGGTGGCGCGCCTTCCGCGGCGGCAGCGCGAGGTGCTGCTGCTGCGCATCGACGGCGATCTGCCGTTCGCCGAGATCGCGAAGACCCTGGGCACCAGCGAGGTGAACGCGAAGGTGAACTTCCACCACGCCGTGCGAAATCTCAAGAAGCTGGTTCAGCCCTGAGCGAGGGCGAGAAGCTCCTCCCTGGGAAACCGGTACGCCGCATTGCAGAAGTCGCAGGTGAGCGCGGCGCCGCCGTCCTTTTCCGCCATGTCCCGCAGCTCCGCCGCGCCCAGCGACCGCAGGGCCCGAGCCACCCGCTCGCGCGAGCAGCGGCAGGCGAAGTGGGGCTCCACTTCCCCGGTCTTGCGAAGGACGCCCAGGGAGAGGCTGCGCGCGAGCGCCAGCGCAAGGTCCTCCGCCTCCTGCGCCGTGAGGAGGGCGTCGCGCAGCCCGCCCTGCCGCAGTGGCTTGCCCAGCACCCGCGCCCGCTCGCTGTCCTCCTCCTGCAACGGCGCGATCAGCGCGCCGCCGGCCGCGCCCACCGGGTCATCCGCTCCCGTGAGCGCCTCCAGCGCCAGCTCGCCGCCCGCGGCGCGCTCGCCGCGCAGGAAGAGCGTGAGAGCGGCGCCGAGGTCCGCGCCGGCGAACGGAAATGCCGCCCGGTGCGCGCTGGCTCCCCGCGCGGGCGCACGCAGCACCGAGAGCATGCCGGCGCGCTCGTCGTGCGCCGAGGCGAGCAGCGGCCGGGGATCGAAGCGGGACAGCCCGGCAGGAGCTGGCTGCGCCCGCAGCCCTCCCGCGCGCACCAGGCCGCGCACCGCCCCGGTCTCGTCGGCGTCCACCAGCATTCCCTTGAGCGGCCCGTTGCATTCGAGCTGCAGGTCCACCCGCGCCTGCTCGTGCGCCGAGAGCAGCAGCGCGCCGGTCAGCCCCAGCGAGAGCGCGCAGGCGCTGCCGGAAGCGAGACCGTGCCGGGCCGCCGCGTCGCGCGCGACGCCGGCAACAGTGCAGACAGAGAGGCGCAGGCCCGCCTCCTTCGCCTCGAAGATGAGGATGCGGTCGCCCATGAAAGGAATCTAGCCCCGGCCCCGACCCAGGGGCTACGCGGAGAGGATCGAGCCCCGGGGCTGCGAGCCCTGCCCTACCCCTCCTGGCCCGCCCGCACCGCCCCGCCCGCGGCGTCCCCCGCGTCGCGCAGCGGCTCCTCGCCGAGGACGCTGCGGATGGTCTCCCGCAGCGTGTAGCGCGGCCGGAACCCGAGCTCGCGCTCGGCGCGCGTGCCGTCCACCGTGCAGAGGAACTGCAGGTGATCGAGCTCGGCGGCGGGAAAACCCGCGAGCCGGTACTGGAACAGCTTGTCGAGCAGCGGCCGGGCGATCAGGTGGGGAACCGGCAGCGCCGGGCGGCCCAGCTCGCGCAGCACCGCGCTCAGCGGCAGCTCGCCGGGGCCGCTCACGTTGTACACGCCGCGCGCGCCTGGCCTGAGCGCCAGCGAGACGGCGTGGGCCACGTCGTCCTGGTGGATGAGCTGCACCATGGGATCGAACCCCGCCAGCGTCCACGGCCGCGGCAGGCGCAGGTAATTGGCGGCGGCGTTCTTCACCGTCGGCCCGACCACGTGCACCGGCCGGAGGATCACCGTCTCCACCTCGGGGTGCTTCCACATGTACTGCTGCGCGTACATGTCCACTTCCACCAGGTCGCGGATGTCGGGGAAGCGCTGCGAGCCCAGCAGCGGCGACTCCTCGGTGAGGAAGTTGTCGTTGCCGGGCTGCGGCCCGTAGACGTTGGCCGAGCTGAGCAGCACCACCTTGCGCACCCCGTGCCGCGCGGCGAACTCCAGAACCGCCTTGGTGCCGAGCACGTTGAAGCTGTGGTGCTCGCGCTGGGGCAGGCGCGGGTCGTGGATGATGGCCATGTGGACCATGGCGTCCACGGTGCCGGCACGGAAGATCTCCTCCACCTTGCGCTTGCGGATGTCGAGATGGTGGACGGTCAGGTCCTTGGGCGCGCCGGGAAAGGCACGGCGGTCCAGGCCGACCACCGGGCCGGTCTTGTGCAGCAGCTTGGCGAGCGTACGCCCGAGGTTGCCGCTGATGCCGGTGATCAGGACCGCGTCGCGAGGCATGGGGCCGCGGAGTATAGGCCCGGCGCGGACGCGGCGCGGTCAGAAGATGCTGCGGCGCTGCTCCAGCCCCTCCGCAACCAGCGCGCGGATGCTGCCCTTCACCTCGCTCACCTTCCGCTCCAGCTCGGCGTCGTCGTCGTCCGGGCTGCCCTCGAGCCGCAGCGGCTCGCCGAACCAGAGGTGGTACTTCACCGGCATGGGCAGCGGGATGCCGGTCAGGGTCAGGGGCAGCGCGGGCAACCCGAGCAGCTTCGCCGCCGCCTTGAAATCGAAGAACGAGGGCGCCTGCTCCTCGGCCCCCACCACACCCACCGGGATGACCGGCGTCCGGGTCTCCAGGGCGATGCGCATGAACCCGGTGCCGAATTCCTGGAGCTGGTAGCGCTTGTCCCAGGTCTTGTTGAGCCCGCGCACGCCTTCGGGAAAGACCATGATGGTCTCGCCCGCAGCGAGCAGCCGCTTGCAGTTCTCCGGCGTGCCCACCACCTGCCCGATGCGCGCGAAGAACGGCGCCACGAAGGGCAGCGTGGGCGCCCACTTCTCCACCATGGCGCGGGCGAGCCGCGGCGGCTCCGCCTCGAGGAGCAGCGCCATGCCGATCATCGCGCCGTCCAGCGGAAGCTGCCCGGAGTGGTTGGCCACCAGCATGGCGCGGCCGGCGGGAACGCGCTCGATGCCGTGCGTCTGCACGCGAAAGTAGTTGCGGTAGAGCCAGAGCGCCGGCGCGATGGCGGCGCGGGCGAACTCCAGCTCCAGCCCGAAGGGATCGACCCCGTACTCGTTCTGCGGCGCGACCAGCCGCGAGAGGCGCGCCTCCAGATCGGGCCCGCCCTGCGCCAACGTCCACTTCTCCATGGCGCCGCGCAGGCGGCCGAGGATGCCGCGCGGCTTGTCGCGGTCGTAGCGGACCAGGGCGGTGGACACGGCGGTCGCTCTAACCCGCGCGGCAGGTCAGGGCAAGAGCCGCAGCGCCGCCTGCTCCAGCGTGCAGGCCTCACCGGGCAGAGACCCGAGCACTTCGCGCAGCCGGCGCAGCTTCTGCGCCGCCTTGACCCGGACGCCGGGCTGCGCGCGCGCGATGGCCTCGGGCACGTCGCCGTCGTCCAGGGCATCGATGCCGTGCAGTTCCAGGTTCAGGTGGCCGCCGGCAAAACCGGCGCGCGCCAGCCAGGGGAAGAGCAGCACCGAGGTGCCGATCACCGGCGCGCGCAGGAGCGGCAGCGTCGCCACCGGCAGCTCGCGCACGCCCGCCCTGCGGTGCGGCGGGCGGCGCGCGAAGAGCTGGCCCACGCCGCCGAGGATGCTCCCGCTCTTCCGCCGCCGGAGCGCATAGAGACCCAGCGCGGCGGCCTTGGCGAGGTAGTAGGGCGGGCTCGGCAAGAGCGACGAGTCGTACGCGTATCCGCGCTCCCGGATGGCGTCGAGCAGCGCGGGCGAGAGCGTGTACCCGGGCGCACGGAAGCCGCGCGGCCTGCGCCCGACCGCCTCCTCGATGGCGCGCTCCGCCGCGAACAGGTCGCCGGAGATGGCGGCGCGCGGCAGCCGCGAGAGCGCATAGTCGTGGGCGAAGGAGTGCGAGCCGATCTCGTGCCCCTCCGCTGCGGCCCGGCGCAGCGCCTGCGGGGCAATCTGCGCCTCGCGCCCGATGACGAAGAACGTGGCGGGCAGGCGCAGCGAGGCAAACAGCTCGCAGAAGCGCTGCACCGCCACCTCCGGCACCGCCCGCTGCGCGCGGTCGTCGAGCGGAGCAGCGAGCCCGTGGATGGCGGCGTAGCAGCCCAGGCCGTCCAGGTCTACCGAGACGGAGAAGAGCATGCGCCGCTCGCGCCGCGGGCCGGTTGCCTCACGGCGCGCGCCGCGACTCCTCCTCCAGGTAGTAGATGTCGTCCTTCACCGTGGAGGCGTCGCCCGCGTCCGGCTTGAGGGCGAGATAGCGGTGGAACTCGGCGATGGCTTCCTTGCGGCGCCCGTCGTCCTTGTACATGTAGCCGAGCTCGTGGTGGGCCACGACATCGGCCGGATCGACGTGCGTGGCGCGCTTGAGCGCGTCCACCGCCCGGGCGCGGCAGCCCTTGCAGTCCTTGTCCTTGTAGGCGATTCCCAGCCGCGTCCAGACCGAGGGCAGGCTCGGGTCCATCGAGAGCGCCTTCTGGAAGTCGCGGATGGCGGCGTCCACGTCTCCGCCCTGCTGCTCGGCGTCGCCCTTCTCGCCCCACGCGCGCGCCCGCTTCGGGTCCAGCTCCGCCGCCTTGCCGAACGCGGTGGCCGCCTCCTGGAAGCGGTTCTCGACCATCAGGCTCAGGCCCAGGTGCTCGTACGCATCGGCGTTCTTCTTGTTGCGGTCGATCGATTTCGTGAACGCGTCGATCGCGTCCTGGACCTGCTGGCCGCGCTCGTAGATGAGCCCGAGTTGGTAGAGGTACTCGGCGTTGTCCGGCTCGATCTCCACCGCCCTCTTCATCACGTCGATGGCCTCCGCCTGCTTCTTGCGGCCGGCGAGCGCCCGGCCGAGGAAATAGAGGCCTTCCGGGTTGCGGTCGTTCATCAGCACGGCCTGGCGAA
>DASSQZ010000090.1:0-16357 GCA_035702105.1 Myxococcales bacterium
GGGATCGCCGATCCCTTCGAACCGGTCGTCGCGGATGCGATAGGCGAGCCAGTCGCGCGCGGTCGCGCCCTCCCGGTAGGGAGCGAGCTTGAGGCCGGACAGCGGCGTGCCGGCGAGATCGATCTGCACGCTCCAGCCCGGCTTCTCGATCAGCGTCTGGATGCGGACGCCGAGCGAAGGGTCGCGTCCGCGCTCCGCCTGCGCCTTGTACCAGGCCTGGATGCGCTCGAGCACGTCCATCGGCGACGATGCTACGGCGCAGGCGCCCCAGCCGCCAGCTTTCAGCGGGCGATCTCGCCCGCGGCGCGAAGGCCCGTCTCGATGGCGCCGTGCACGGTGCCGCAGGCGCCTTCGAAATGGGTGGCCTCGCCGGCGAAGTGCAGCGGCCCCACCCGTCTCGCCAGATCGCGCTGCGCCTTCATGGCGCCCACCGGCACCCAGCTATAGGCGCCGCGGGCGAGCGCGTCCTCCTGCCAGTCGAAGACCAGCGCGCGCCTCGGCCGCACCCGCTCGCCCAGCGCGGCCGAGAGCGAGCGCACGGCCGCAGCCACCTTGTCCCGCCGTCCCAGCGCCTGCGCGTCGCGGCTCGCCGCCCAGCCCACCAGCGCCGGCGCGCGCGAAGGAAGCGGCCGCCAGAACGTGGGCACCGCCTCCCCGCGCGCGTGCAGGAAGACCAGGTCCTCCGGCCAGCGCGGCCGGTCGAAGAGCAGCACCACCTTCACCACCGGCCCCATGGCCAGAGCGTCGATGGCGCGCTCCTTCCACGGCGGCAAGGGCGGCTCGAAGCGCACGGCGCGCGCCTGGAGCACGCCGAGGGGCAGCGTGACGACAGCCCGCCGCGCTTGCCAGACTGCGCCGCGGCCCACCGCCGTGACCCCTGCGCTCGTCCAGCGAACCTCGCGGACCTGCGCGCCCAGGAGGACGGGCGTGCCGCGGGCGAGGCGCCGCGGGACCACGTCGTAGCCGCGCGGGAGTCGCGCGATGCGGTCGCCGCCGATGCGCTCCGCGGCCTCGGCCTGCTGCGCGATGGCCTTTGCGCTCGCCTTGTCGAGACGGGCCGCGTTGAACCCCTCGAGGAACTCGGCGGCGAGCTTCCGCTCCTCCGCGCTGGTGCGCAGGCGAAACCGCAGCGATCGCAGCGCCGCCTGCACCGACTTCTCGCGCGACGCCGGCAGCGAGCCCAGCTTCTCCATCGTCGAGCGCCAGAGCTCGTCGCGGCGCAGAAGCCCGGTCAGGAAATGGCCGCCGCGCAGCTCGCGCGCCTCCTTCGCCAGCGGCAGCAGCGACGGCGGCCGGCCATGGACGAACTCGGCGCCGGCTTCCACCGGCAAGGGCCAGCCTTCCGGCCGCAGCGTGTGCACCCGGCCGCCGATGCGGTCGCGCGCTTCCAGCACCGCGACGGAGAGCCCGCGCAAGCGCAGCTCGCGAGCCGCGGCAAGGCCGGCGACCCCGGCGCCGATGACGACGACGTCCACCCGTCGGGCATGCCAGAGAGCGCGGCCGCCCGGAACCGGGAGCCGGGCCGAACGTCTCGCGCAAAGCTTTCGGGACGGTTTGGGCTAGCGCGCAGGATATTCGCCTGACGCGGCCCGGTCCGCCTCCGGCGCTCCCTCGGGGCATGCTCCTTGCTGAACCCTCACCGAATGAAGGCCGCCCTGTTGACCGACTTCAACAAGCCGCTTCGCATCGTCGAGCTGCCCAGGCCCGAGCCGGGCCTGTGCGAGGTGGTGGTCAAGGTCGAGGCCAGCGGCATCTGCCACACCGACATCCATACTGCGCGCGGCGAGTGGAGCCACAAGCCGCCCTTGCCGCTGGTGCTCGGCCACGAGGCGGTGGGCGTGGTCGCGAGCGTGGGCGCCGGCGTGCGCATGCTCAAGGAGGGCGACCGCGTGGCGGTTCCCTGGCTGCACTCCGCCTGCGGCTGCTGCCGCTTCTGCGCGGGCGGCTGGGAGACCCTCTGCCAGTCGCAGAAGAACACCGGCTTCTCGGTGGCCGGCGGCTACGCCGAGTACGTGAAGGCGGACGCCCGCTACGTGGGCCGCGTGCCCTACGGGCTCGATCCGCGCGAGGCGGCGCCGCTCACCTGCGCCGGGCTCACCACCTACAAGGCGATCAAGGTGGCGGGCACCCGTCCCTCCGACGTGGTCGCGGTCTACGGGGTAGGCGGCCTCGGCCACCTCGCCATCCAGTATGCGCGCATCGCCGGCGCCACGGTGGTGGCGGTGGACGTGACCGACGAGAAGCTGGAGCTGGCCAAGGACCTGGGCGCCGAGTACGTGGTCAATCCGCGGCAGCAGGATCCGGCGGCCTTCATCCACAAGCTGGGCGGCGCCGATCAGGCCATCGCGGTGGCGGTGGCGCAGCAGGCGTTCGAGCAGGCGTTCCGCTCCCTGCGCCGCGGCGGCCGGCTGGTGTTCGTGGCGCTGCCCTCCGAGGACCGGGTGCAGTTCCCCATCTACGAGACGGTGATGAACGGCATCTCGGTGGTCGGCAGCACGGTGGGCAACCGCGCGGACCTCGCCGAGGTGTTCGAGCTGCACAAGCGCGGCAGGACGCGGGTCATCTACCAGACGCGGCCGCTGGAGCAGGTGAACGAGGCCTTCGCGCAGCTGGAGCGGCTTCAGGTTCCCGCGCGGCTGGTGCTCACCTTCTAGGACGGCGCGAGGCGGACTTCTTGCGAGCCGCCGGCGCGGGGCGCGCAGGAGCGTGCAGCTTGCGCACCGGCGTCTTGCGCGCCGCCGCCTTCCGCGGCGCTGCCTTGCGCGGCGCGGACCTGGGCGCGGCCGGCTTTCCTGCCGTCGCGGCTCGCGTCGCCGCGCCCGCGCCGGGAATGGCCGCGCGGCGCGCCTTGCGCTCCGGCCTGCGTCCCCAGGCGCCCTGGCCTGCCCGCGGCGCAGGCGTCTTGGGCCCGCGTCCGCCCTTGGCGAAATACCTGGCCAGGGGCTTGAGGTAATGCTCCATCCAGCCCTTCTCGTAGCGCTTCGCCTGGCTGGGCGGCACGTCGCTGTGGCGGACCACCACCCGCGTCCCGCCCCGCGCCGCCTCGAACTCCACCACCAGCCGCGAGTCGCGCGCCTCGGGTGGAAACTCCGAGGTGCGCCAGGTCTGCACCAGGCGCCGCGCCGGATCCACGCCGAGCAGGATGCCGTGGATGTAGCCGTCCCAGGCGATGAACCGGCCGCCGGTCCACGGCTCCACCACCGCCTCGCCGCCGCCGGTGAACGCGGCGTGCTCCTTCGCGTCCAGCCACGCGGAGAAGACGCGCTGCGGCTCGGCGGGGACGATCATCTCGAGCTCGAACGCGTCGGCCATCTCGACTCCCGTTTTTTGCAGTTTAACGAAGCGGGATCGCGCATTTCCAGTTTTCCATTGACGACGGCCGCGGATGGCGGTCGCATGCGCCATGCCCAGCGCGCTGCAGCGGATGCCTCCCGCGTCGCTCGATGCCGGGGTCCGCGAGAGCTATACGCTCGTAAGGCCTCTGTTTTCCTGGAACCGCGTGTACCGGGTCTACGGCCCCGGCGGGGCGCTCGCGGCGTTCGTGGAGCAGCCCTGGTTCCGGCTGCGCTCCGAGCTCGTCATGTATGCCGACGAGCAGCAACTCCGGCCCCTCCTGGTGCTGAAGAACCGGCGCATCGCCGCGGTGAACATGGAGCACGACCTCTTCGACGCGGAGAGCGGGCAGCGGCTCGGGGTGATCCGCGACCGCGGCCTGCGCTCCATGTTCCGGGACAGCTGGGAGATCCTCGATGCCGACGAGCGCCTCGCCGGCGAGATGATCGAGGACGGCCCGGCCTTCTGGCGCAGGCTGGTGCGCTTTTTGCCCGGGCGGCACCACGTCGACCTGGGCGGCAGGGAGGTGGCGCGCATCCGCCAGGTCTTCCACTGGTGGCGGCGCGAGTTCGTGCTCCACATCCTCGACGTGGACGATCCCATCGAGCCGCGCCTCGCCATCGCCTGCGCGCTCGTCGCCATGATGGCCGACCTGCGCCGCGAGAGGGAGCGGTGAGCGCGCCGGAGGTGACGGGGTTCGAGGTGACCTCCGACGCGCGCGTGGGCGAGGGCGGCTTCCTGCGGCTGCGCCGCATGCGGATGCGGCTTCTCCTCTCCGACGGCTCGCGCACCGCCGAGGGCGGCTGGGATTACGTCGAGCGGCCCATGGGGCTCGACGCGGTGGTGCTGGCGCTCTTTCGCAGGACCTTCGCCGGCGTCGAGGTGCTGTTGCGGCATGGCGTCCGGGTGGCGGTGCAGTTCGGGCGGCCGGAGCAGCCGCAGGCGATGCTCTTTCCCGAGCTGGTGGCGGGCATCGTGGAGCCGGGCGACGACCTGCGCCGGCGCGCCGCCGCCGAGGCGGAGGAGGAGGCCGGAGTTCGCGTCGAGGCCCGGAGCGTGGAGCTGCTCGGGCCGCCGCTCTTTCCCACGCCGGGCATGTGCGCCGAGGTGTTCCATTTCGTCTCGTGCGAGGTGGCCCGCGGAGCTCCGGAGGCCAGGCCGTCCGGCGACGGCTCGCCGTTCGAGGAGGGGGCGCGGCTCGAGTGGGTGCCGCTGGAAGAAGCCCTGGCAAGGTGCCAGCGGGGCGAGATCCGCGACATGAAGACGGAGCTCGGGCTCAGGAGGCTGCGCGAGAAGCTGGGCTGACCCGACCCCCTTCTCCGCTCGCGGCCCGCACGTCCATGCGCCTGACATAGCAGCGCTTCCCGGACGTTGAAACCAGCGTGCGCGCCGCGTCACTACGGGTCGAGGTGCTCCGCGCCCGCGACAGTGGTTCCGAGGAGGAGTTGCTGTCGCGCGCGCAGGCGGGCGATGCGGAGGCGTTTCGCGTGATCTTCGATCGAGAGAGCCCCGGGGTGCGCAGGTTCCTGGGCGACCTGCTGCGCCAGGATTCGGCGGCGGACGAGGCCACGCAGGAGACCTTCGTGCGCGCCTGGCACCGGCTCTCGACGCTCCAGCAGGCGGGCAAGCTCCAGGGCTGGCTCCTCGGCATCGCGCGGATGGTCTTCCTCGAGCAGCTCCGGCGCAGGCGCCGCGACGGCTCTTCTCCCGAGCCCGAGGGCGAGCCGCTGCAGGTCGATTGCGGTCCCACGCCGGAGGCGATGCTGCTCTCCGGCGAGGCCGACCGCGTGCTGGCCGGCGCGCTGGAGGATCTCTCGCACGAGCGCCGCACCGCGCTGCTGATGCGGCTCGATCACGGTCTCGGCTACGGCGACATCGCCTCGGCCATGGGCTGGCCGCTGCAGAAGGTGAAGAACGAGATCCACCGCGCGCGGCTGCAGCTCCGGGAACGGCTCGCCGGCTACCTCGGGGAGGGCGCGCAATGAACCACGCCGCGCTCGAGGACCTGGAGGCCCTGGCGGCGGGCGAGCTGCCGGATCCGCAGGCGGTGGAGACCGAGGACCATGCCGCCCACTGCGAGGAATGCGGGCGCGAGCTGTCCTGGGTGCGCGCCGAGCGGGCGCTCTTCGCGCGCAGGCCCTCGCCGCCCACCGCGCATCTCTGGGCCGGCATCGAAGGGCGGCTGCGGCATCCCCGCCGGCTGCCCCACTGGGCATCGCGCATGCGGGTCGCCCTGGTCGCGGCGGTCGCCGCGGCGGCGGTCCTGCTCTTCGCCGTCCGTCCCCACCCGGTGCAGCCGGTGGCCACCCAGACGGTGAAGACCGCCCAGCGGGCGCGCCCGGCCGTCGACCCGAAGACGCTGGCGGCGCTGGACCGCGCCGAGGCCGACTACCGCGACGCCGCCAGGATCCTCGAGGCGGAATACGAGCGGGTGCGGCCCCAGCTCGATCCCGCGCTGGCGCAGCGCTGGGACGAGACGCTCACCCGCGCGCGCGCGCAGCTCGGCGAGTCGCGCAGCGTGGCCAGCAACGACGTGAACGCGCGCATGCGGGTGCTCGACGGCTACGCCGGCTACCTGCGGTCGCTGCGCAACCTGGTCCAGCAATCCGAGGAGGCAATCCCGTGACTCGCGCTGCCCTCGTCGTGGCTCTTTCACTCTTGCCGGCGGTCGCGCAGGCGAATCCGCAGCAGGAGCCGCGCTCCCGCAGGCACGGCCTGACGCTGAAGTTCCCGGACCTGAGGGGATTGCCGATGGTGCCGGAGATCGACTTTCCCGACATCGACGTGGACGTGGACCTGCCCGGGCTGATGGCGCAGAACGACTTCGACCTCGACGACGACGACGACGCGGACTCCCGCGACTCGGAGACGCAGCGCCGCGACCGCGGCCGCCGCGACCAGGACGGGGAAGAGCGCGACGCCGACGGGAACCGCGTCAAGGTCTACAAGCTCAACCCGCAGCCCTCGATCCGCCTGCCGCGCGTGCATCTCGGCGACGACGACTCCCGCGACCGCGACCGCGAGGCCACCGGGCGCGCCCGGGGAAGCGGCAGCGCCACGCTCGAGGTCCGCGGGCCGGTCACCTTCCAGGTGCGCGCCCAGTCGGGCGAGATCGAGGTGGTGGCGAGCGATCGGCAGCAGGTCTCGGTCACGCTCACCGGGGCGCCGGCGGAGGAGATCGCCCTCTATGCCTACGGCGATCGGGTCGAGCCCTCGTTCCGCGGCCGCCGCACGCTGCGCCGCGGGAAGCTGCGGGTGGAGCTGCCCCGCGGCAGCCGGCTCGACCTCTCCTCGATGTCCGGCGACGTCACCGCGCAGCGGCTCGGGGAGGTGCGCATCCGCACCATGTCCGGCCAGGTGAAGCTCTCGGGCGTGGGGAAGGCCGACGTGCAGACCATCTCCGGCGACGCGCGCATCGACGATTCGACCGGCCCGGTGCGGCTGCACACGGTGTCGGGCAAGGCGGTGGTCTCCACCTCCGGAAACGCGCCGCAGGTCGAGTTCCAGTCCGCCTCCGGCAGCCTGGATTGGTCGGGCCTCTGCGCCAAGGACTGCCACCTCAGCGCGGAGACGGTCTCCGGCGAGCTGCGGCTGCTGGTCGATCCCAGGAGCTCGTTCGAGTTGAGCTACAGCTCGCACAGCGGCGAGCTGCGCGACGAGATGAACCTGGCGGTGAAGCACGCGCCCCGCCGGCACGGCGGGATGATGAGCAGCGGCTTCCTCGAGGCCACCTACGGCCGCGGCGAAGGCATCATCGAGGCCGACGCTTTCTCCGGCAGCGTGACGGTGAAGAAGAAGTAGCCGCCTGCCCGCCCGGACGGGCCGCGGCTCGGCGGGGGCCTCTGCGCCGCGCCGTCCGGTTGCCGGTGGATCTATCGGGTCTCCACCTTGCTGGAAGGCGCACGTAACCTTCCAACACCAGGGGTCACCCATGCTCAAGACAGTCCTCGTCGCACCACTCGCGGCAGCGCTGTGCGCGTCCGCCGCCCACGCATCGCCGCTGCAAACCCTGACGTTGCGCGAGCACGCGCAGACCCGCGACCAGCTGGCCGCGGAGGTGGTCGAGGTTTCCGGACACCGCAGTCCCGGCGCGACCATCGCCCAGGACGCCCTCTACGGCGGCATCGCCGGTCTCGCCATCGGCGCCGGCGTCGCGCTGATCAGCAACGACGGGAACTGGGGGCGCGACCTGGCCATCGGCGCGGGCGTGGGCCTCGTGGCCGGCGGCATCTTCGGCGCGCTCGACGCGGCGTCGTATTCGGACCGCGCGCCGGTGGGATTCGGCAGCTCCTACCATTTGCTCTCGCAGAAGTTCTAGAACGCAAGCCGAGCGGCGCCGGTGCCACACTGCGTTCCCGCGTGGCACCGGCGCATTTGACGCGTACCGGACCCGTACTGTACTTCCCTCGAATCGTGCGCATCAGCCACGCGTCGAGGACCGACGTCGGCATGAGGCGGGACAACAACGAGGACAATCTCCTCGTGTTCCCCGAGCAGCGCCTGTTCGCGGTGTTCGACGGCATGGGCGGCCACGCCGCCGGCGAGGTGGCGAGCAGCATCGCCGCGCGCGAGATGAAGGAGTTCTTCGAGCTGACCGGCAAGGACCCGGAGACCACCTGGCCCTTCAAGGACGAGCGCGCCCGCAGCTACGACGAGAACCGGCTGGTCACCGCCATCAAGCTCTGCAACGCCCGCATCATCGAGGCCAGCGAGCGGGACAGCGCGATGAAGAACATGGGCACCACCTGCGTGGCGCTGAACCTGGTGGAGCGGGAAGGGCAGGTGCGCGCGCTGGTGGCCCACGCCGGGGACAGCCGCGCGTATCTCTTCCGCGAAGGCAAGCTGCGCCGCCTCACCGTGGACCACTCGCTGGTGGAGGAGTACCTGCGCCTCGGCAAGATCACCGAGGACGAGGCGAGGGTCTTCCCGCAACGGAACATCATCCTGCGCGCGCTCGGGCAGCAGCGGCAACTGGAGGTGGAGATCCGCTCCCACGATCCGCAGGCGGGCGATCTCTTCCTGCTCTGCTCCGACGGCCTCTCCGGCATGGTGGACGACCGTGCGCTGGAGTCGATCCTGGAGAAGCACTCCGCGCGGCTGGAGGCGTGCGCGAGGAAGCTGATCGATGCGGCCAACGCCAACGGCGGCGTGGACAACTCCACCGTGGTGCTGGTGCGGCTCGAGGCCGACTGAAGGCTAGGGCTTTCCCAGCAGCTCCAGCGCCGAGACGGTGAGGGCGGTGGCCGCCGTCTTGATGGTACGTTCGCGATCGGGGGCGAACCCCGACGAGTGCAGCGAAGGAAGGGGCGCTCCCGACTTCACCGCCGCCTCGTACTTCGCCGGCTCGACCGCGCCGACCCGGAGCAACACGGAAGGGGCGCCCGCGGCCTTGCCGAACTCGCCGAAGTCCTCCGCCACCATCGCCGGCTTCGCCTCGCCGACGTTCTCCGGGCCGATCTGCCTGGCGATGGCGGCGGCCACGCGCCGGGTGATGGCCGGATCGTTGTAGGTCGCGTCCTGCGGCTCGCTGAACTTCACCACCGGCTCCTTCGGGGCGCGCGCCGCCGCCGCCTCGGCCTTGGCGATGCGCTCGATGCCGTCCTTGAGCAGCTTGCGCACCTCGGGGCTGAAGGAGCGCACGGTGATCTGCAGCTTCACCTCGTCGGGAATGATGTTGTACTTGGTGCCGCCGTGGATCGAGCCCACCGTCACCACCGCGGGCTCGAGCGGATCCTTCTCCCGCGAGACCAGCGTCTGGATGGAGAGGACGGTGCGGGCGGCGATCACCACCGGGTCGACGGTGGTGTGGGGCATGGCGCCGTGGC
Source organism: Myxococcales bacterium (assembly GCA_035702105.1). Lineage (GTDB taxonomy): Bacteria > Myxococcota > Myxococcia > Myxococcales > 40CM-4-68-19 > 40CM-4-68-19. Next base: position 9,159 of record DASSQZ010000090.1, read on the forward strand.
CGCCGCGGCCGAAGATGGTGACGTCCACCGAATCTACCGCGGCCATGCCGTAGCCCGGCACGAAGTACACCTTGCCCGCCGGCAGGTCCGAGCTGTCGTGCACTGCGAGGGAGAAGTCGGGCCTGGGGAAGCGCTTGAAGAGGCCGTCGGCGATCATCGCGCGCGCCCCCTGCACCGTCTCCTCTCCGGGCTGGCCCACCATGAGCACGGTGCCGCGCCAGCGATCCTTCATGCGGGCAAGCAGCGCCGCGGCGCCGGTCCAGCCGGCCATGTGCGCGTCGTGGCCGCAGGCGTGCATCACCGAGACCGTCTGGCCGGCCTGGTTCACGCCGGTGGCCTTGCTCGCGTAGGGAAGGCCCGTCTTCTCCTCCACCGGCAGCGCGTCCAGCTCGGTGCGCAGGAGCACGGTGGGACCCTTGCCGTTGCGAAGCACGCCCACCACGCCGGTTCCCCCCACGCCGGTGGTCACCTCGTACCCGAGCTTCTTCAGCTCTTCACCCATCCGCGCGGAGGTGCGCTGCTCCTTCATCGACAGCTCGGGATGCTGGTGGAGGTCGAGATAGAGCGCGTCGAGCTGGGGGTAGATGCGATCGAGCCCCTCCACCGGGGAGGCGGCGGCCACGAGGGCGGCAAGAAGCGTCAGCATGCGCCCGAACATACCCCGGTTCAGCGGTTTGACGAGCGCCGCGGCGCCGGCCGACAAGGGAGCATGTTCCTTCTCGCGATGCTCCTCGTGGCCGCGCCAGTGCGGGCCTACGTCAGCAACGAGGGCTCGGGGGACGTGGCGGTGATCGAGGGCGACGCCGTGGTGGCGCGCATCCCGGTGGGGAGGCGGCCGCGCGGCATCAAGCTGCGCGGCGGCAAGCTCTACGTCGCGGTGAGCGGCTCGCCCCGCGGCGGCCCCGACCGGCGCGACCAGGACCTGCCCCCGCCCGACCGTGCCCAGGACGGCATCGCGGTGGTGGACGTGGAGCGGCGCGCGGTGGTGGCGCGGCTGCCGGGCGGACCCGATCCGGAGTCGTTCGATCTCAGCGCCGACGGCAAGCTGCTCTTCGTCTCCAACGAGGATGCCTCCGCGCTCAGCGTGGTGGACGTCGCCGCCGGCAAGGTGCTGCGCAGCGTGAAGGTGGGCGCGCAGCCCGAGGGAGTGACGGTGAGCCCGGACGGGAGCGCCATCTACGTCACCAGCGAGGAGGACGGCGCCGTGGACGTGGTGGATGCGCGGACCTTCGCGGTGCTCCGGATTCCGGTGCCTCCGCGCCCTCGCGCGGTGGTCTTCACGCCGGATGGCGCGCGCGCCTTCGTCACCGCCGAGCAGGGCGCGGCGGTGGCGGTGATCGACGCGCGGGCGAGAAAGGCCGCCGGGACCATCCACATCGCGGGAACGGGCGCAAAGCCCATGGGCCTTGCCCTCTCGCGCGACGGCGCCCGTCTCTATGTGAGCACCGGGCGCGGCGGCAGCGTGGCCTGCATCGACGTGGCGGGCGCGCGGGTGGTGCGCACCATCGAGGGAGTCGGGGCGCGGCCGTGGGGGCTCGCGCTCTCGCCCGCGGAAGACCGCCTCTACACCGCCAACGGCCCCTCCGACGACGTGTCGATCGTGGACGTGAAGTCCGGCAGGGTGGTGCGCCGCGTTCCGGTGGGGAAGCTGCCCTGGGGCGTGGCCATCGCGCCATGAAAGCCGTGGTCGCAGCCCTCCTGGCGCTGGCGGCGCCTGCGCGTGCGCAGGAGATGGGCGAGGACATCGTGGTCACCGCCACCCGCGGGCCGCAGCCGGAGTCCACGGCGCCCGCGCAGATCGCGGTGCTGCCAAAGGCGCAGATCCAGGGCGCGAAGGCGCTCGACGAATCCCTGCGGGCTGACCCTGCGTTTGCGACCTTCCGGCGCAACTCCAGCCTGGTCGCCGATCCCTCCTCGCAGGGGGTGAACCTGCGCGGCATCGGCCCCTCCGGCGTCTCGCGCGCGCTGGTGCTGGAGGACGGAGTTCCCCTGAACGACGGCTTCGGCGGCTGGGTGTACTGGGGCTCGGTGCCGCGGCTGGGCGTCGAGCGCGTGGAGATCGCGCCGGGCGCATCGTCGGCTCTCTACGGCTCCTCGGCGCTGGGCGGAGTGGTGCAGGTGATCTCGCGGCCCATCGAGGACCGGGCCGAGCTGGAGCTGCAGGGGGCGCGCTTCGGCACCGCGCAGGGCGCGCTCTCGGTTGCCCGCCGCGGCGGGAGGATCGGCGCGGCGCTGGACGCCGAGGGGCTGCGCACCGACGGTTACGGCGTGCTCGCGGCCCCCGGGGCGGTGGATCATCCGGCCTCGTCGCGGCATGCCGCTGCGCGCGCCCGATTCGAGGCTCGCCCCTCGCAGGACGTGACGCTCGGCGCGCGCATCTCCGGCTTTGCCGAGGACCAGGACGGAGGCACCCGCTACACCACCGCCTCCGCGCGAGAGGCGCTGGCCGCCCTGCGCATCGCCGCAGGGGACGTGGAGGCGCACGCCTTTGCGCGCTGGTCGCGCTTCGATCAGCAGCGCGCCCGGGTCCAGCCCGACCGCAGCTCCGAGGATCTCGCCGGCACCCAGAGCGCGCCTGCGGACGACGAGGGCGCCTCGCTGCAGTGGTCGCGCGGCGGGCTGCTCCTGGGCGCGGATGCGCGGCGCGTCTTCGGCCGCTCCATCGAGGCGCTGGAGACCGGGCCGGTGGCCTCGCGGCGCACCCCCGGCGAGCAGAGGCTCCTGGGCGCGTTCGCGCAGGGGATCCTCCAGCCGCTCCCGTTCCTGCGGGTGCAGGCGGCGCTGCGCTTCGACTCCTGGCGCAACCTGGGCGGCATCCGGCAGGAGGGGCTCTCCTCCGGCGGGTCCTCGCAGACCGACCTTCCCGACCGCAGCGACACGGCGCTGAGCCCGCGCCTCGCCTTGCGCGCCCAGGCGCTGCCCTGGCTGGCGCTGCGCGCGGCAGCGTACCGGTCCTTCCGCGCGCCCACGCTGAACGAGCTGTACCGTCCCTTCCAGGTGGGCTCGGTGCGCACCGACGCCAATCCGGAGCTGGGGCCGGAGACGCTGATCGGCGCCGAGGCGGGCTTCGACACGCGCTGGCTGCGCGCCACCGCCTTCGCGGCCGGACTGCGCGATCCCATCGCCAACGCGACGCTGGAGCCCGGCCACCAGATGCGCCAGAACCTGGGCTCCGCGCGCATCCGCGGCGTCAGCGCCGAGGCGCGCTGGGCGCCGCTGAGGGCGCTGCGCCTGTCGCTCGCGTACACCTTCACCGACGCGGTGGTGACCTCCGCCGATCTGCCGGGGCGCGCGCTGCCGCAGGATCCGCGCCATCGCATGGTCGCCGCGGTCCGCCTGGACGAGCCGCGCTGGGCCACGCTGGACGTCGCCCTGCGCTGGACCTCCGACCAGTTCGAGGACGACCGGAACACGCTCCGGCTGCCCGGCTCTGCGGTGGTCGACGCCGCGGTCTCGCGGGCGGTGGGCGATCGGCTGGACGTCTTCGTGGCGGCGGAAAACCTGCTCGACCGCAGATATCTGGTGGGCCTGCAGGGCGGCCTCGCCAGCGTTGGCCAGCCGCTCTTCGTCCGCGCCGGCGTGCGGGCGCGACTCTACTGAAGGCCGCGCAGGGCGTCCGCGGCCAGCTCGTACGAGCGCAGGCGCGCGGCGTGATCGTAGATCTGCCCCGCGATGATGACCTCGTCGGCGCGCGTCTCGGCGAGAAAGCCGCCGAGCCATTTCTGCACCGTCCTGGGCGAGCCGACGGCGGAGCAGGTGAGCACCTGCGAGAGCATCGCCCGCTCCTGCGCGCCCCAGGAGAGCCCGGGCTTCGGGGGCGGCAGCCGTCCCGGCCGGCCGCTGCGCAGGTTCACGAAGGCCTGCTGGTGCGAGGTGGCGAGCACCGCCGCCTCCTCGTCGGTGTCGGCGGCCACCACGTTGACGCCGGCCATCGCGTAGGGCTTCGCGAGCTGCGGCGAAGGGCGGAACTCCGCGCGGTAGATCTCCAGGGCAGCCATGAGCTGAGCGGGGGCGAAGTGCGAGGCGAAGGCGTAGGGCAGGCCCAGCGCGGCGGCGAGGCGCGCGCCGAAGAGGCTGGAGCCGAGGATCCAGATGGGGACGGAAAGCCCTGCGCCGGGCACCGCGAGGACGCGGCGGCCCTCTGCCGGCTTGAAGTACTCCATCAGCTCCAGCACGTCCTCGGGAAACGCGTCGGCGTCGCTGTCCAGCGTGCGCCGCAGCGCGCGCGAGGTGAGCGGGTCGGTGCCCGGGGCGCGGCCGAGGCCCAGATCGATGCGGCCGGGAAAGAGCGACTCGAGCGTGCCGAACTGCTCGGCCACCACCAGCGGGGCGTGGTTCGGCAGCATGATGCCGCCCGCGCCCACCCGGAGGGTGGAGGTGCCTGCAGCGACGTGGCCGATCACCACGGCGGTGGCGGCGCTGGCCACGCCGGGCATTCCGTGGTGCTCCGCGAACCAGTAACGGCGGTAGCCCCAGCGCTCGGCGTGGCGCGCGAGGTCGAGCGAGCAGCGGAGCGCCCGGGCGGCGTCGCCGCCCTCCACCACCGGCGCCAGGTCGAGCACGGAAAAGGGAACCATGGGACGGGTTTGGATGCCGTGCCGCCCCCCGGGTTGCCGGACATTCCGTTACACTCCCGGCATGGCGCGCAGCTTTTTCATCGCCGTCCTGCTGGCGGCCTCCGCGCGCGCGGGCGACCCCGACCCGCCCGGCACGGTGCCGCTGCAACTGGAGGTGGGGAAGACCGCCAAGGTCAGCGCCGCTCCCGGCGCCGCCGTGCTCTGCGACAACCCGGCCGTGGCCTCCTCGGAGTTCACCGACGACGGCGAGGGCTACGTGGTCCGCGGGCACGCGCCGGGCACCACGCTCTGCGGCGTGTGGCTGCAGGGCCAGGTGCCCGGCGGCCTGTACCGCGTCACCGTGCGCAAGCCCGCTCCGGCCGACGGCGGCACTTGAGGTGGCCGCGGAGGGGCGAAGGCGCTATTCACCCTCGATGCCCCTCACGCTGAAGCTCTTCACCGACTTCGTCTGACCGTTCTGCTTCGTCGCGGAGCAGAGCAGCCTGGTCAGGCTGCAAAAGGAATACGATCTGGATCTCGACTGGCACGGCTACGAGCTGCACCCGGACACTCCGCCGGGCGGCATCGAGCTTTCGAAGAAGTTCGGCGGCAAGGAGCGCGTGGCCGCCATGCAGGCGCGCCTTCTCGAGTTCGCTCGCGGCTTCGGGATCACCGACATGAAGTTCCGCGAGCGTTCCCCCAACACGCGGCGCGCGCTGGCCATGGCTGAGTACGCCCGCGACCAGGGAAAGCTGGAGGGCTTCCGCCACCTGGCGATGGACGCGCACTGGCGGCGCGGGATGGATCTGGAGGCCGACGCCGACCTGCGGCAGCTCGCGGTGGAGGCGGGCCTCGATCCCGGCGCGGCGCTCGCGGCCTCGCGCTCCGGCGAGTACCTCGAGCGCATCGATCGCAAGCGCGCCGAGGCGGAGGAGGCGGGCGTGACCGGCATCCCCACCTTCGTGATCGGCGACCAGGGCGTGGTGGGCTGCCAGCCCTACGGGGTGCTGGCTCGGTTCGTCGAGTCCGAAGGCGCGCGCAAGCGGGGCGCCGCGTGACGTTCGCCGAGCTGGGGTTGTCGAAGAAGGCGCTCTCCGCGCTGGAGCACGCGGGCTTCGAGGCGCCCACGCCCATCCAGGCGCAGGCCATTCCCCCTGCGCTGCAGGGCCGCGACGTGGTGGGCTCGGCCGCCACCGGCACCGGCAAGACGCTGGCCTTCGTGCTGCCCATGCTGGAGCGGCTCTTCGGAAAGCACGGCACCACCCGCGGCCTGGTGCTGGCGCCGACGCGCGAGCTGGCCCTGCAGATCGAGGAGCAGGTGGAGCGCTTCCGCAACGGCTACCACCTGCGCAGCGCCGCCGTGATCGGCGGCGTGGGGATGTCGCCGCAGACGCAGGCGTTCCAGAAGGGCGTGGAGATCATCGTGGCCACGCCCGGGCGGCTCAACGACCATCTCGACTCCGGCAGCGCGCGGCTGGGCGCGGTGGAGATCGTGGTGCTCGACGAGGCGGACCGGATGCTCGACATGGGCTTCCTCCCGCAGATCCGCCGCGTCCTCAGGCACCTGCCTCGCGAGCGGCAGTCGCTGCTCTTCTCCGCCACCATGGCCGGGGAGGTGGCGCAGTTCGCGCGCGAGAGCCTGCGCGATCCGGTGCGGGTGGAGGTGGCGCGCAGCGGCGTCACCGCCGAGCGCGCGGTGCAGCAGGTCTTCCTCGTCGGGCAGGAGGAGAAGACCGCGCTGCTCCTCGCCTTGCTGGAAGAGGACTCGCTCTCCACGCTGGTCTTCACGCGGACCAAGCGGCGCGCGGACCGGCTGGCGAAGTCGCTGCGGCGCGCCGGCCACGACGTGGCGGTGATCCACGCCGACCGCTCGCAGGGCCAGCGGCGCGCCGCGCTGGAAGGGTTCCGCTCCGGAGAGCACCGCGTGCTGGTGGCCACCGACATCGCCGCGCGGGGCATCGACGTGGCGGAGATCGGGCACGTGGTGAACTTCGACCTGCCGCAAGTGCCGGAGGACTACGTGCACCGCATCGGCCGCACCGCGCGGGCAGAGGCCCGCGGGCGCGCCTCCAGCTTCGCCGCGCCGGAGGAGCACGACCTCTTGCGCGGCATCGAGAAGTTCACCCGCAAGGCGGTGGAGCGCGCCGCCGTCCCTCGGGAGAACGAGGCCTTCCGCAGCGAGGTGCAGCGCCGCGCCGAGTCGCCGGCCGCCCGTCACCCGCAGCGCCCCCGCCGCCAGGGAGCGCAGCAGCACCACCGCGCGGGCGGGAACGCCCCTGCGCAGCCGCACGGCCACGCGGCGGCTCGCGCTCCGCAGAAGCTGGGGAGCTGGAAGCCGCGCCGCCGCAGGTGACCCTGCCTCCTCCGCGGAGCCGGACAGGGCGGCGGCCGTCGTGATATGGCGCGGCACATGGCACAGATCGCGTTCATCGGGATTGGAAAGATGGGAATGCCGATGTCGGCGCGGCTCCTGCAGGCCGGCCACGCGGTGCACGTCTTCAACCGCTCGCGCGCTCCCATGGACGCGCTGGCAAAACAGGGCGCGCAGCCGGCGTCCTCCGCTGCAGAGGCGGCCCAGCGCGCAGAGGTCATCCTCACGGCGCTGCCGACACCAGAGACGGTGGAGCAGGTCTTCGACGAGTT
>DASSQZ010000091.1:0-26544 GCA_035702105.1 Myxococcales bacterium
GGTGAACCGCATCCTCTATCCGGCGCTGGCCCGGGCCCTCTACGGCTCGCGCGAGGCGCCCGGCGCCTACAAGGCGCTCTCGGGAATCGAGCACCTCGACAAGGTCATCGAGATCGACCAGAAGCCCATCGGCCGCACGCCGCGCTCCAATCCGGCCACCTACACCAAGGTCTTCGACTGCATCCGCGACGTCTTTGCCCGTACGCCGGAGGCGCGCGCCTACGGCTACGAGCCCGGGCGCTTCTCCTTCAACGTGAAGGGCGGGCGCTGCGAGGCGTGCGAGGGCGACGGGCTCAAGGTGGTGGAGATGCACTTCCTCGCCGACGTCTTCGTGCCCTGCGAGGTGTGCCACGGCAAGCGCTTCAACGACGCCACCCTGCGGGTCGGGTTCAAGGGCAAGAACATCGCCGAGGTGCTCGACATGAGCGTGCGCGAGGCGATGGAGCACTTCTCCGTGCACAAGGAGATCATCCGCATCCTCAAGACGCTGGACGACGTGGGGCTCGGCTACATCAAGATCGGCCAGCCCTCGCCCACGCTCTCGGGCGGCGAGGCGCAGCGGATCAAGCTGTCGCGCGAGCTGGCCCGCACCGACACCGGCCGCACGCTCTACGTGCTCGACGAGCCCACCACCGGCCTCCACTTCGAGGACATCAAGCGGCTGCTCAGCGTGCTCAACCGGTTGGTGGACGCGGGCAACACCGTGGCAGTGATCGAGCACAACCTCGACGTGATCAAGTGCGCGGACTGGATCATCGACGTGGGTCCGGAAGGCGGCGACAAGGGCGGCAGGATCGTCGCCACCGGCACGCCGGAGCAGGTGGCCCAGTCCAAGGCCAGCTACACCGGCCAGTACCTGGGCAAGGTCCTCACCCGCGGCCGCGCCGCCTAGCTCCCGCCGCTAGGGTTGGCGCTGGGGTTCTTGCCGGGGCGGCTGGTCGGATCCGGCGTCGAACAGGTCGAGGTTGCGGACGAGCTCGAGCTGCTCGAGCAGGGCCAGGTGCTTGACCAGCTCGGCGTCGTCTTTCGACAGCGGCGGCGAGGCCTCTTCGTGGTGGGAAGGAGGCGGCGGTGGCGCTGGTTGCGCCGCGGGGGGCGCGGCGCAGAGCAGCGTGAGGAGCGTCGCCAGGACCGGCATCGCTATCCGCCGTGACGCTCGCCGCGCCGCTCCTGCCTGCGCTCCTGCTGCTCCTGCCTGCGCTCCTGCCGCTGTTCCTTGCGATCGTCGCGGCGGTCGCGGAAGCGCTGGCGCATCTCCTCGCGCTGCTCGGGACTCATCTGCTCCCAGCGGCGCATGTTCTCGAGAAGCTGCCTGCGTTCCGCGGGGTCGCGCTCCATCACCCGGCGCAGCTCCTGCCGCAGCGCCGCGCGGCGGTCGGGAGGCAGCCTGCGGAACTCCTGCCACCGCTCGAGGATCTGCTGCCGCTCGGCGGGGCTCATCTGCTGGAAGCGGCGGTAGCTCTCCAGCACCGACTGGCGCTCCGCCGGCGTCATCGTCTCCAGCCGGTGGAGGTTCTGCTGCAGCTCGGCGCGCTCCTCCGGCGGCAAGGACTGCAGCTCGCGGTAGCGCTGCCGCAGCTCCTCCTGCTTCTCCGGAGGCAGGCTGCGGAAGCGCTCTTCGGCAGAGGTCTGGGCGCGAAGCGGCGTGGCGAGAAGGACCGCCGCGGCGAGCAGGAGCGCGCGCCTCATGGCCGCGCCTCGAGGGTGTGGAGGACCGAGACGACCTCCAGGTCCTCCAGCGCCTGCTGGTTCTGGACGACCGCCAGGTCCTCGTAGAGGTCCAGGCGCTGGGCCATCTTCAGCTCGTCGCCTCCGCCCGCCCGCGGTCCGGGCAGCACCGCCACCAGCACCGCCGCGGCCGCGGCCGTGGCCACTCCACCCGCGGTCCAGCGCAGCCAGCTCTGGAACGGCGAGCGCCGCTGGTCGCGGGCGCTGAGCGCCACCCGCGCCGCGAAGCCAGCGCGCGGCTCCAGGTCGGGCAGCGGCAGGAGGAGCTCCCGCGCGGAAGCCACCAGATCGCGCTCTTCCCGGCAGCCGGCGCAGGCGGCAAGGTGCGCTTCCGCCTCCTTCCGGTCCTCTCCGGAGAGTGCGCCCGCCAGGAGCGCCTGCAGCCTGTCGGTGACGTGCGCCATGCCTCCTCCATCAGGGCGGAACCGGCAGCGCGGAAAAGGTTACAATTGCACTTCTCCGAGGCGGAAGCGGATGGGCAGGAAGCCGCCCAGGTCGATCTCGTCCCCCGTCTCGATCAGGCGCACGTCCACCGGCTGCCCCAGCCGGAACGACCCGCGGGCGGAGTGCAAGTCCTCGAAAACATGGCGCCCTTCCTTCCAGAGGATGCGCGCGTGCCGGGGCGAGATGAGCGGCAGGTCGAGGCGCAGGTCGGTGTTCTCGCCGCTGCCGAGCACGAACTCGCCCTTGTCCACCTCGATCTCGGGCTTGCCGTCCACCGACAGGTAGAGCTTCTGCGGGGGCGGCTGGCCTTTCTTGCCCTTGACCGGGGGCTTGGGGTGCAGCGGCATGCCCGGCGCCACCGCGGCGGCGTACCCGGCGAGCGCCCGCTCCACCACTTCCCGGGCCGTCAGCGAGGTGCGCTCCGCCAGGCGGCGGATCAGGTCGAGGTCGTCGTCGCCGAGTTGCAGGGCCGCCTTCCTCGCCGGCGCTGCGGACCTGGCCGCTGCCTTGGGCTTGCGGCCGAGGATCTTGCGGGTCTTGGCCATGGGTCGCTCTGTCTACCATGCGCACGCACCCCCGCGTCGATTTCGATTGCCGTCATTCCACCCGAACGATAATGCGGAACACGTGCGGCGTAAGACCAAGGTCATAGCGACCGGAGGACAGCCTCCGGATGGGATCGGCAAGCTCGCAGAAGCCACGGCACACGACGTGCGCAACATCCTGGGCGGCGTGGCGCTCCGCGTCCGGCTCCTGGAACAGGCTTCCGGGCCAGCGCGGCTTCCCGAGCTGCGCCTGATCGAGCGTGGGCTGGACGATGCGCTCACCACCCTGGAGCGGCTTCAGGATACCGCGCGGGGAACGCCCAGGCGCGCGGCGCGCACCTCCAACCTGCGCGAGGTGGTGGAGCACGCCGCGTCGCTGGCGCTGCTTTCCGTGGAGCTGCGGCTCCCGGCGGGGCTCCCGCGGGTCAAGGGGTCCCCGGCGGCGCTCGGGCACGTGTTCCTCAACCTGCTCCTGAACGCGCGCGACGCGGGCGGCCGCGCGCGCATCGCCGCTCGCCTGCAGGGCCGGAGCGTGGTCGTGACCGTCAGCGATACGGGGCGCGGCATCTCCGCCGCGCACCTGCCGCACGTCTTCGAGCCGCGCTTCAGCACCAAGGGCGCGCACGGCGGGCTCGGACTTCCGCTGGCCCGCGCCGAACTGGAGCGCCTGGGCGGCTCCATCTCCGCCGCCAACGGCCGCTCCGGAGGCGCGGTGTTCACGCTGCGGCTTCCGGTCGGCTGAGGCGCCCGCGGCGTAAAGGAGCGCTCAGGTCTCGAGCAGGCCGTGCCGGGCGGCCAGGCGGATCAGCTCCACCGCCGAGTGCACGTGCAGCTTCTTGAGGATGCGCGACCGGTGCGTCTCCACGGTGCGCCGGCTGATGCCGAGCTGCCCTGCGGCGCTCTCGTTGGTGTGTCCCTGGACGAGAAGCTCGAAGACCTCGCGCTCGCGGGAGGAGAGCATGCCCAGCGGCCCTTCCCGCCGACGCCGGAGCCGGCTCTCCACGCCCTGCGGCGAGATGCCCGGCGGCAGGTACGTCTCGCCCTGCGCCACCGTCCGCAGCGCCACCAGCAACTCCTCCAGCGGCTGGTCCTTGCCCGCATAGCCCAGGGCGCCGGCGGCGAGGGCGTCCGCCACCGTGTGCTCCTCGACCCGCATGCTGATCATCAGCACGCGCCGGTCGGGGTTCCTGCGCAGCAGCTCGCGCGCCACGGTGATGCCGTCGGCGCCGGGGAGCGCCACGTCCAGCAGCACCAGGTCCGGCTGCGTCTGGTCCACCGCCACGTATCCCGCCTGCGCGTCCGCCGCCTCGGCGACGATCTCCACGTCGCCCTGGGTCGAGAGCACCGCACGCAGCCCGGCCCGATAGACCGGGTGATCGTCGATGACGGCGACCCTCAGCACGCTGCAATCCTCCTCGATCCGGTGCGCATGGTTCAAGTCAGCCATGGGAAAAGAGGCGCTTGCCGAGTCCCAGGTCGCCGAACACGACCACCACCAGGAAGAGGGCGAGCAGGAGCAGCATGCCGATGACGTGGACGGTGGACTCGATGCGTTCGTTCACCTTGCGTCGCGTGATCAGCTCGATGCCGAGGAACACCAGCCGGCCGCCGTCGAGCGCGGGCACCGGCAGGAAGTTGAAGAGCGCGAGGCCCACCGAGATGATGGCCACCACCTGCGCGAAGTCGGCGAGGCCCCGCTTCACCTCGGCGGAGGCCTGCTTGACGATGGCGATGGGCCCCGAGAGCGAGGCGCCGCCGCGGCGCCGGACCAGGTCCCACAGGCCGGAGAGCTGTTGCGCGTTGAGCTCCCAGACCGCCGCTGCGGCGCGCGGAATCGCCTCGCCCAGCGGCAGGCGCACCAGCGTCGGGTCGCCGCGCACGGAGATGGTGCCGTTGTCGGGACGGACCGCGAACGTCTGGAGCGCGCCGCCGCGGAGCACGTCCACCCGTCGTTCCGCAGGCGCGCCCGGATTCTGCAGCTCGTGCCGCAGGTCGTCGAACGAGCCCACCTTCGCGCCGTCCACCGCCACCACCTGGTCGCCGGTCTGCAGGCCGGCGGCGGCCGCAGGCCCTCCGGGAATCACCTGGAGACGGGTGGTGGTCAGGTCGATGAAGCCGGACGAGGCGTAGAGCAGCGCGATGATGAGGAAGGCGATGAAGTAGTTCACCCCCGGCCCCGCTGCAATGACCAGGAAGCGCCGCCAGGCGGGCTTGTTCACGTACGAGCCGGCGTCGGCGGGGTCCTGCGCGGCGGGATCGTCCGGAGTGAAGCCGGCGATCTTGCAGTACCCGCCGAGCGGCAGGGCGCTGAGCCGGTAGTCGGTGTCGCCGCGGCGGAAGCCCCAGATGCGGGGGCCGAAGCCGAGCGAGTACGTCTCGACGCGCATGCCCATCAGGCGGGCGAGCAGGAGGTGCCCGGCTTCGTGGGCTGCGATGAGGAGCCCGAGGCCGACGACTGCGACGACGATGGACATGCGGGGCGGCAGCATAGCCGATGCCGGCCGCGCGCGCAGTCACTAGGTTGTGTTCCGGACAGCAGGGGGCAAGGCAATGCGAAGACTTCTGATTCTCGCGGGCGCTGCGCTGGCGATGGCTTGCGCATCGAACAAGCAGGAGGCCAGGCTCGACGACTCCGGCCTGGCGCGGCTCAACGAGCAGCAGATGCAGCCGGTGGACGACGCGCGCATCGAGCAGGGCCGTGCCCAGGACGCGCTGGCGCGGGCGAGGGCGAACGAGGCCGACGCGCGGGCGCGCCTGGAGGTGGCGAAGAGCGATCGCAGCGTGGCCGACGCGCAGCTCAAGCGGGCGGTGGCGGAGCGCGACCTGCTCAAGAAGCAGTACGCGTCCGCCGATCAGCTCGCGCCGGTGGAGCAGGACATCGCCGCTTCCCAGGATCGGATCAAGGCGGCGGATCTCAAGCTGCAGTACATCCAGCAGATGATCGGCGTGGCCGAGGCGGAGCGGAAGGTGGCGGAGGCGCACCTGCTCACCACCCAGGCCCTCACCGAGCAGGCCAAGTACCGGGCCATGAAGGAGAACAACGTGCCGCAGGCCGCCTCGGCGAACCCGGGCGAGATCGACGGCCGGGTGGCCCAGGCCGAATCGCGCGAGGCGGAGCTGCAGAAGGAAGTCGCGAAGCGCCGCGCCAACGCGGTGAACCTCTACAACCGCTGGCAGCAGGCGGACGCACGCTCCCGCAATCTCGCCCGCCCGTCCAACCTCCCCGTCCCGCCCCCGACCACCGGGGAGCCGACGTCCCACTAGAGCGCATCTCATAACCTCGGACCGAGCCAGGCGACGGAGATGCAAGCCGCGCAAGGAGCGACGAGGAAACGTACCGAGCTGTACGTTGACGAGGAGCGACGCCGCCCGGCGCCGCAGATCCGCCGAGCGGTTGAGCATCGCGCAACCGCGTCCGCGGCGACGGGAGAGGTTATGAGATGCGCTCTCGCTCGCTGAGCCTTCCCCGACTCCCGGCCGGGCCGCGCACGTGCGCGGCCTGATCTCGGAACGAACGTCTGAGCGGCTGGACGGGTCCCCGCCGGAGGCGGCTTGCGACTACGCCGGTGGTGTTGGACCTGGACGGCTCAAAGTTTCCGCTTCTTCCCGGTGCGCGCCCAGGCGAAGTAGTCGTGCAGGATCTCCGCGTGGTCGAAGCAGAGCTCCGCCCAGGGCACCTCTGCCTCGGCAAACCACTTCGCGTCCACGGCGTCGTCGCCGGCCTGGAGGGCCCCTCCCCTGCTGGTGCAGGCATAGACGGTGGAGATGGTGTGCTTGCGCGGATCGCGGCGAGGGTCGGAATAGGTGAAGAGCTGCTCGACCAGCTCCACGTCCAGGTTGGTCTCCTCCTTCGCCTCGCGCCTGCAGGCGGACCCGACCTCCTCGCCCCAATCGACGAAGCCGCCCGGCAGCGCCCACCCCCTGGGCTCGTTCTTGCGCAGGATGAGCACGACCCGCCCGTCGGGGCCCGCGATGACCGCGTCGGTGGTGGGCAGCGGGTTCTTGTGCTGCCCGGGGCTCACGGGGGGGTGACCAGCCGCGAGGGCGCAGCCTGCGGCTGCTGTGCCCTCTTGTCGGCGGCGTAGCGGCCGCGGATGGCGTGGGTGAAGAGGCCGCGGCAGAACGGGTTCGTGCCGTCCTTCTCCAGCGACCGCGAGACGGCCACCGCGACCTGCGCGGCGTCCCCGCGGCCCAGCGAGGCGAGGATGTGGGCCATCTCCAGGAGCCTGCGGGCATAGAGCGCCCGGCGCTGCGGAGTGAAGTACGCGGAGGCCGCTTCCTCGGCGGCGTGCTCGAACCCCTGCCGCCTCTGCGCGTCGTCGATGTAGAGCTGGCTGGTGGACACCTCGTCCACCCGCAGCCCGAAGTGCCGCAGGTCGTCCTCCTCCGGAATCCACGAGGCGAAGAGCGGATCGTCGAAGAGCGATTCTCCTGCCCGGGCGCGCGCCGGCTCATCCACCACCTCGACGGAGAGCCCGGGCGGCGGCGGCGGCGCGTCCGGCGCGGGTCCGAGGACGCGCAGCGCCTCGGAGTAGTTCGGCGGCGGGGAGAAGCCGTTGCGGGCTCCCACCGCCTCGGCGTCCGCGATCAGTTGCCGCGCATGATCCCGCGACACCTCCGCGCTCGCCACCACGCCCTGCCGGGGCAGCTTCTTCTCGAATTCGCGCCAGCCGCGCCGCGAGAGCGCCAGCGCCTCGGCGGCCACGATGCCCTTCTGGTCGGAGACCACCACCTGGACCAGCTCCACGCCCTGGCGGGCAGGACGCGTCCACCACACCGCCCGCTCTCCCCAGGCGTCGATGCTGCTGACGTAGCAGGAGGGCGCTTCACCCTCCGGCAGCGGCCGCAGGACGGACGCGCCCTGGGGCGGGACCTCCTGCACCTGCACCCCCCGCTGCTTCAGCTTCTGCAGCTCGCGCTTCGCCTCCTTGGCGAGCGTCCGGTCGCGGCCGGTGGCCAGCTCGCGCAGCACCTCCTGCCGCGACGCCCGCCCCGCCGCGTGCACCAGCGCGAGCGAGAGCATCGGAGGCAGGGCGGCGATCTCCGCCGCGACCTCGCGGCCGTCCGGCCCCGAAAGCCCCGCGGTCTGCGCGACCGCCTCGGTCTGCAGCTTGGAGAGCGTGGCGCGCGCGGCTTCCACCTGCGCCGGCAGCGGGCGGACAACGCCGGCGCACTCCATCTCCTCCGCGATGCTGGCAGGCTGCAGCGACGCGTCCTTGAGCAGCGCGAGGCACTCGTCGATGGTCAGGTTGTGCGCGTCAGCCATAGGGGGGCGCACAATAGAGAGGCCCCCTCCGGGCGTCAACGCTGCTAGATTGGGCCCGGCATGCGCGTGACGGTCCTCTACTTCGCCGCGGCGCGGGAGCGGGCGGGCGCCTCCTCCGACGCCCTCGATCTGCCCGAAGGCGCCACCGCCGGCGAGGCGCTGGCGGCGGCATGCGAGCGCCATCCCGGCCTGCAGGCCGTGGCCGGCAAGCTCCGCCTTGCCGTCGACCAGGAGTTCGCGGGATCCGACCGCAAGCTGCGCGAGGGCAGCGAGCTGGCCCTGATCCCGCCGGTCTCCGGAGGCGCCGGGCCGCACCGCATCGGCCCCGAACCGGTCACCACCGAGGCGCCGGTCCGGGACGTGACGGGCGCCGACTGCGGCGCCGTGGTCAGCTTCACCGGCACGGTGCGCAACAGCAACCACGGCAAGCCCGTGGTGCGCCTCGAGTACGAGGCGTATCCGGACATGGCCTTGCGCATCTTCTCGCTCATCGCCGCCGAGGCGCGCGAGAGATGGGGCGCCCGTCTCGCCATCCACCACCGCACCGGCGCGCTGGAGCCCGGCGAGCTGTCGGTGGTCATCGCCGCCGCCGCGCCCCACCGCGCCGATGCCTTCGAGGCCTGCCGCCACGCCATCGAGGCGCTGAAGAAGGACGCGCCCATCTGGAAGCGCGAGGTCTATCCCGACGGCTCGAGTTGGGTGGGACTCGGATCCTGACCCACGCCCCCCCACCGGCTGCGACATGCGCGGCTGTGGCTTTCTGTAGCCCCTCCCCATCGTGCTACGCTTGCAGCCTGCATGGCGATTTCCGTCCTGGTGGCTGGCGACGTGTCCTTCCGCAGCGCGCTGGCGGCGGCGCTGGGCAGCGAATACGCCATCGTGGAAGCGGAATCGGTCATGGCGGCAGCCGGGGCGCTGCTCGCTTCCCGGCCCACCATCGCGTTCGTCGATCTGAGAAATGGCTCGAGGGTCGGCGGCGCCGTCTGCAGGCGCATCAAGGGCGCCGCCCAGACCCGCCTCCTGCCGGTGGTGGCCTGCTGCGACGCCGGAGAGGAAGCCACCGTCTCGGCGCTCGACGCCGGGGCCGACCAGGTGATGATGTTCCCGCCTCCCCGCGCCGAGCTTCACGCGAGGGTGCGGGCGGCGCTGCGGACGCGGCTCGCGACCGATCGGCTCGAAGACACCTCGCAGGTGATCTTCGCCCTCGCCAACGCGGTCGAGGCCAAGGACGCCTATACCGAGGGCCATACCGAACGGGTGGGCGCGCTGGCGGTGGAGGCCGGGCGCATGGCCGGCCTCGACGAGGAGACGCGCGAGGCGCTGCGCCAGGGCGGCGTGCTCCACGACATCGGGAAGATCGGCATCCCCAACGAGATCATCAACAAGGCCGGGCTGCTCACGCCGAAGGAGCGGATCGTGATGAACAAGCATCCGATCATCGGCGAGCGCATCTGCGAGCCGCTCAAGAGCCTGCGCCATCTGCTCCCCATCATCCGCTGGCACCACGAGAAGCTCGACGGCAGCGGGTATCCCGACGGCCTCAAGGGCAGCGCCTTCCCGGTGCCGGCGCAGATCCTCCAGCTCGCCGACATCTACGACGCCATCACCACCGACCGGCCCTACCACCGGGCGCGCACGCGGGCGAGCGCCGTCGCCTTCCTGCACGGCGAGGCCGCCAAGGGCTGGCGCGACCACGAGCTCGTCACGCTGATTGGCCTCTCGGCCGAGGCCCTCAACCTCGGCCGCACCCGCGAGCAGGACATCCCTCCCCCGCCGGCCCCCTTCGGCCAGTGGCGGACCGAGTAGTCCCCGCTCCTCAGCGGGTGAAGCCGTCGGGCGCGGGCTGGGGCGGCGAGGGGCAGTGGTACATGTCGACGAAGAGCGTGTAGACGGCGCCGGAGCAGCGCGCCTCGAAGGCGTCGACGATGTGCAGGTCCGGCTCGCCGGGCTGCAGCGGCCGCTCCGGATCCATCTGCAGGAGGATGCGCGGGTCGTTCGGGTCGACCGGCTCGTTGCGGCTGCCCGCCGCGCCGATGCGCTTCACGTACGCCGCCTCGCCGCCGGGGCAACGCAACCCGGTCAGGTAGGCCTTCTCTCCGGGCGGAAGGCACACCTCGGCGGCGCGTTCCCGGGAGCGGGCGAATCCCGGCGGCCCCGCGGCGGCCGCGTGGGCACAGGCGGCCATCGCCAGGCAGGGCAGGAAGCGCACGGCCCCCACCGTATCAGCTGTCGTCCTCCTCGAAATACCCGCGGAACTCTCCCCGCGTCACGCCGCCGTCCGCGGTGAGCACCGGCTCGTACTCGCGCCCGCACTCCGGGCAGGTGAGCGTCTCCACCTCGATGGGCTCGGGCGTGATGCGGCCGGCGTCCACCTCCAGGTACGCCTCGAGCACGAAGTGCTGCGAGCCGCAGGCGCAGCGGGTGCCGTCCCTGGCCTCGTTCGCGTCCTGCTCCGCTTCCGCCATCGTCCGCTCGCGCTCGATCCGTGCCATGGCGCAATCTTATCCCGCTCCCGGCTCCCGGGGCAGGCCGCCCCCGGTGGAGCAGGCGGGCGCCGGCAAGCTCCCGCGCGCAAATGCAGCAAATGCCGAAGGCGCCGTCACCTCTCGCTTGCGGGACCGTTGCGGTTGGGCGATACCGCCCGGATGCTTTCAATCGACCTCACGGGAAAGCGCGCGCTGGTTGCAGGCGTCGCCGACGACGCCGGCTTCGGATTCGCCATCGCCAAGGCGATGGCCGAGGCGGGCGCGACGGTCTGCGTCGGCACCTGGCCGCCGGCGCTCAACATCTTCGAGACGCTGATCCGCCGTGGAAAGATCGACGAGTCGCGCAAGCTGCGGAGCGGCGCCATGCTCGAGTTCGAGCGCATCTACCCCCTCGACGCGGCCTACGACACCCTGGCCGATGCGCCGGAGGACGTGCGCACGAGCAAGCGGTACAGCGAGCGCGGCGACTTCTCCATCCAGGGCCTCGCCGACGCGCTCCGGCGCGACTTCGGCGACAAGTGCCTCGACATCGTGGTGCACTCGCTCGCCAACGGCCCCGAGGTGAAGAAGCCGCTGCTGGAGACCTCGCGCGCCGGCTACCTCGCGGCCATCAGCGTGAGCGCCTACTCGCTGGTGGGAATGCTGCAGAGGCTCGCACCGCTGATGCGGCCCGGCGGCAGCGCGGTGTCGCTCACCTATCTCGCCGGCGAGCGTGCCGTGCCGGGCTACGGCGGCGGCATGTCGTCGGCAAAGGCGGCGTTGGAGAGCGACACGCGCACGCTCGCCTTCGAGGCGGGGCGCAAGCACGGACTGCGGGTCAACACCATCTCCGCGGGGCCGCTCGCCTCGCGCGCCGCCAGCGCCATCGGGTTCATCGAGGAGATGGTGAAGTACTACAAGCAGAACACCCCGCTGCCCGAGGAGCTGGCGGCAAGCGAGGTGGGCACCGTCGCCGCCTTCCTCTGCAGCCCGCTGGCGAGCGGCATCACCGGCACCACCGTGTACGTGGACAAGGGCTACCACACGCTGGGCCGGATGGTCGGCGGATAGCCGCTGCCCGCCGAAGGCGGGCTTTGCGTCTCCACACGAGAGCGTGACCCTGGGGTCTCCGTGAATACGGAGACACCCTCCCGAGGCTTCAGCGCAGCGCGCGATCGAGGGCCGCGCGCAGGTCGCGCTCGTGGCTCTCGGTGAGCGTGCCGACGTGCGTCCAGACCACCGAGCCGTTGCGGTCGAGCAGCAGCATGGTGGGCAGGTTGTTCACCGCGAACGCCTGCGAGGCGCTGCCGTCGTCGTAGACCACCGGGAAGGTGAGATGGTTCGCGAGCAGGAATTCGCGGACCTCGGCGTCGCGGGTCGGCGCCTCGTCGTCGGTATCTACTGAATAGAGCTCCATGCCCCGGGTCCGGTACTCCTGCCACAGCCTCTGCACCCGCGGCATGGAGAACCGGCAGGGGCCGCACCAGGTGGCCCAGAAGTCCACCACGGTGACTTTCCCCTGTGGAAGCGCGGAGTTGCCACCGCCCAGCCGCGGGAGCATCAGGTGGGGAGCGGCCTTCGCCACGGGAGCTGCGGCACCGCGGTTGCCCTGCACCATCGCGAGCGCGACCACGCTGGCGGTGGCGGCGATCACCAGCGCCCAGATCCAGACGTCGCTCTTGCGCCCGCTGAGGGCCTGGTCAGCCATCGGCACGTACCATGCGGGCGAGGTGCGGCGGCGTCAAGCAAGACGAAAAATGGCCGCCCGGGTGCGCCCATGTCACCCTTGCGCGCATGAAGTGGCTCCTCGGGTTGATGCTGGTGGGCGCGGTCGCGTTCGCCGCGACGTTCGTGCCGCCCAGGACCGCCGCCCGGATGACGGCGCGGGGCCTTCGCTCCACCTGGCAGTGGCTCTCCTCGCTGGGCAACGAACCCGCGGGCGATCCGGCGGCACGGCCGCAACGGCGCTCGCGAAAGGCGCAAGCCGCCGCTCCGCCGCAGCGCCGGGCGGGACGCGAGGGGATCCTCCTGCAGCCTCCCCGGGAGAACCTGGCCCCCTCCGATCGGGCCGCGCTCGACGATCTGCTGGAGAGGAGCCGGTAGGCCCCGGGCCGCGAGGACGCGAGCCGCGGATTCCGGTGTAGGGTCTGGGCGTGGCGGAGCCTTTCGGGATTCCGAGACAGCGATGGCCGCTGGCGGTGGCCATGGTGCTGCTCCTCGCCTTCACCCTCTCCTGGCTGCAGGGCCGCTTCGACGCCAGCGACGCAAAGAAGGCGATCGCGGCGGCCATGGCCTGGAAGCCGGCGGGCACCGCGACCGTGTTCGACGCGCTCGCCGCGCGGGGCGAAGGCGACCCGCAGTGCAGCGGAAAGGTGGTCTCGCAGCTTCTCGGCGACGTGGCGGTGCGCTGCTCCACGCCGGGGAATCCGCAGGTCGAATACGAGTTCCGCATCCTGCTCGACGCCAGGCGCCCGCCACGGGCGGCCAACGCGCCGGCCGAGGAGCTCGTCCAGGGGATGGTCCACAAGTAGACGCCAGTGGCGGCGGCGGGCGGGCGTCCCCACCCTTGCCCGCATGACGCCCCTGCTCGCCCTCCTGCTCGCCGCAAGGCCGCTCTGGATCGACGCTCCCGCTCCACGGGAGCGCCAGACCGCCCCGCCCGCCTCCATCGCGGCGGTGGTCAAGGGCGCCATGCCGGCGGTGGTGGGCATCATCGCGACCACCGCGCGCTCGGGCGGCAACGACCCGTTCCACGATTTCCTCGAGCGGATGTACGGCTCGGGCGGCACCGCTCCCAGCGAAACCCCGGTGCGCGGCATCGGCACGGGCTTCTTCATCCGCCCGGACGGGCTCATCGCCACCAACCGCCACGTCATCGAGGGCGCAACCGACATCACCGTGCAGGTGGGCGAGGACGAGCGCGTCTACCGGGCCGCGCTGGTGGGCGAGGACGAGGCCACCGACCTGGCGCTGCTCAAGGTGGACGGCGACAAGCCATTCGCGGTGCTCTCCCTGGGCGACAGCGAGCGACTCGAGGTGGGCGAGTGGGTCATCGCCATCGGCAATCCCTTCGGGCTCTCGCGGTCGGTCACCACCGGCATCGTCAGCTTCAAGGGGCGGCGCGACGTGAACCCGAGCGGCCGGCCAGGCTATTACGACTTCATCCAGACCGACGCCGCCATCAACCCCGGCAACTCGGGCGGCCCCCTGCTCGACGCGCGCGGGGCGGTCATCGGCATCAACGCCGCGGTGAACCCTTCCGGCCAGGGCATCGGCTTCGCCATTCCCATCGAGCAGCTTCGCGAGATCGGCCCCCAGCTCGCCGGGCAGGGGCACGTGGTGCGCAGCTACATGGGCATCTCCGTGCAGGAGTCCATGTCGGCCGACCTGGCCGAGAGCTTCGGCGTGCCCGGCGGCAAGGGCGTGCTGGTCACCGAAGTGGCCGAAGGCGGACCCGCCGCGCGCGCCGGCCTGCGCCCGGGCGACGTGGTCACCGCCTTCGAGGGCGAGCCCGTGGTGGAGAGCTACCGGCTTCGCTGGCTCACGGCCCGCGCGCAGCCGGGGCACACGGTGAACCTGCGCATCTGGCGCTCCGGCAAGGAGCACCGGGTCGCGGTGATGCTGCTGGAGAAGCCGGGCGCCGGCTACGACGTGCCGCCTCCCGCGCCTGCGCTGCGGCGGGAGCAGGAGCCGTTCGGATTCGCGGTGGAGGAGCCGCCGCGCGGAGACGTGGACCGGGGCCGCGGCTTGCGGGTGACCAGCGTCGACCTGCGCAGCAACGCCTACCGGGCCGGTGTCCGCGAGGGCGACCTCCTCCTCTCGCTCAACGGGCAGCCCCTGGGCGACAAGCCCGCGTACCAGAAGGTCCTTTCCAGCCTGCCGCCTGTCTCGCGCCTGTACGTTCGCAGGGGCGGAAAGGCGCTCTTCTTCGGGCTGCGGCGCGATGCCGCCGCTACCGCCCGGGCGGAACCGCGCCTGGCGCCCGAGCCGCCCTGATCGACGCGGCACGACTTCCCGAAAACTTCATCCGCGTCGCACGCGCCTTTCATGTACCTCGTGCATCGTTCAGGCAGCGTAGCCGTGGTCGTTTCGAGCGTTTTTAAGGTGCGCGCCAACCGGGAGCGCGCCAGACTACGGCCCGCCGAGGAGGTCCACGGGAATGAGCTCAAGCAGGCTGCCGGGCTTCTACAAGATGAAGATGGCAGAGCGCCTCCGCCGCCTGGCGGATCAGCTCGAGCTGTCGCCGGACGAGCTGGAGAGCCTGGGAGAGAGCGCCACTCTGCCCCTCGCGAACGCCGACGCCATGATCGAGAACGCGGTGGGCGTGCTCGGCCTGCCGGTCGGCGTGGGGCTGAACTTCGTCATCAACGGCGAGGACCTGCTCATCCCCATGGCGGTGGAGGAGCCGTCGGTCATCGCCGCGGTCTCCCTGGCGGCGAAGATCACTCGAGAGGGCGGCGGCTTCACCGCCGATGCGGACGCGCCGCGGATGATCGGCCAGGTGCAGGTGACCGAGATCGCCAATCCCGAGGCCGCGAAGGCGGCGGTGCTGCGCGAGAAGGCCGCCATCCTCGCCACCGCCAACGCGCTGCACCCGGCGATGAAGGCGCGGGGAGGCGGCGCCAAGGACGTGCAGGTGCGGCTGGTGCAGGTGGGCAGCGAGACGCACGTCATCGTCCACCTGATCGTCGACACGCAGGAAGCGATGGGCGCCAACCTCATCAACACCATGTGCGAGGGCGTGGCGCCGATGATCGAGCGGCTCACCGGAGGCCGCGTGCGCCTGCGCATCCTCTCCAACCTGGCCGACCTGCGGCTCGCCCGCGCCTCCTGCCGCATCCCCTTCGACGCGCTGGCGGACTTCGGCTTTTCCGGCGCAGAGGTGGCGCACGGCATCGCCGAGGCGTCGCGGTTCGCCGACGCCGACCCCTATCGCGCCTGCACCCACAACAAGGGCGTGATGAACGGCGTCGACGCGGTGGCGCTGGCGACCGGCAACGACTGGCGCGCCATCGAGGCGGGCGCGCACGCGTACTGCGCCCGCAACGGCCGCTACGAGCCCTTGACCCGCTGGTGGGTGCAGGACGGCGCGCTCCACGGCAGCATCGAGCTGCCCATCCAGGTCGGGACGGTGGGCGGCGCGGTCAAGGCCAACCCGCTCATCCCGGTGCTGCTGCGCATGCTCGGCAATCCTCCCGCCCAGAAGCTCGCCTGCGTGATGGCGGCGGTGGGGCTGGCGCAGAACATGGCGGCGCTGCGGGCGCTCGGCACGGTGGGCATCCAGAAGGGCCACATGGCGCTGCACGCGCGCAACCTGGCGGTGAGCGCGGGAGCCAGGGGGACGGCGGTGGAAGAGGTGGCGCGGGCGCTGATCGCGGCAGGAGAGATCAAGCTGCACCGCGCGCAGGAGATCCTCGCCAAGATGGTCGCGCGGGGATCCTCCGCAGAAGCGACCTGACGCCTCGGTCCCGCGGCCCGGGTTTGCGCTCGGGTTCGCGTTTGGGGTTAGGGTGGGCCGCATGACTCCGGCCTGCCTCACGGAATATGCGCGGCTGTGCGAGCCGCGGCTGCGCGCGTTTCTCGACGACAAGCTGAAAGCCTTTGCCGGATTGCCGGTGGACCTGCGGGACGTCGCGGCGGCGCTGCGCGACTACCTGCTGCGCGGCGGCAAGCGCCTGCGCGGGGCGCTGGTGCTGCTGGGCGGCGAGGCTGCCGGCGGAACGCGCGAGGCGGCCATCGACGCTTCGCTGGGTGTGGAGCTTCTCCACGCCTATCTCCTGATCCACGACGACTTCATGGACCAGGACGACGTGCGCCGCGGCGGTCCCACGCTGCACCGCGCGCTGGGCGGAGATCACCTGGGAACGAGCCTCGCCGTGCTCTGCGGCGATCTCTGCGAGTCGTGGGCCGGACAGCTCTTCTCCAGCGCCTCGCCGCTGGTGGCGCGCACGGTGGAGCAGGTCATTCTCGGGCAGATGGCAGACCTGCGCGCGCCCCGCGGGCGGGAGCTGTCCGCGGAGGAGATCCTCGCCGTGGAGCGCGCCAAGACCGGCACCTATACCTTCGAGCTGCCGCTGCACCTGGGAGCCACGCTGGCCGGCGCTCCCGCACCGGTGCTGGACGCGCTCAGCGCCTACGCGCGTCCGCTCGGCGTGGCCTTCCAGATCGCCGACGACCTGCTCGGCACCTTCGGCTCGCCGGAGCAGACGGGAAAACCCAACGCCAGCGACCTGCGGGAAGGCAAGCGCACCCTGCTGGTCGCCCGCGCCCTGCAGAGCGCCGGCCCTGCCGATGCCGCGCGGCTGCGTGCGGGGCTGGGGAACCCCGACGCCGACGTGGAGGAACTGCGCGGCATCCTCCGGCGCTGCGGCGCCGAGGCTTCCGCGCGCGCCGACGCCGAGCGGCTCTGCGAGCAGTCGCTGCGGGCGCTGGAGTCACCTGCGATCCCCGCGCGAGTCGCGGCAGACCTGCGCGAGATCGCCGTCTACACGGTTCGTCGCGCGCTCTGAATCGGCGTCCCGATCAGGCAGCGCGAGGGTGGGGAGGGCCGGGTGGCGCGCGACGGAACGCGTCGAGGCTGTAGATTCGCGCGCCCTGTCCGGCGACGAACGCGGCGGAGGCGCGCCGGACCGCGACATCGCTGTCGCCGCGCCGGACGATGCGCAAACCCCTTGGATTCCCGGCGCGATCTCGATCGGCACCGGCACCTCTGGCAAACCATCGCGACAGAAACGTCATCATCTCGGCCCCCCGGCCGTCTCGACGAACTGGAATGCAAGAAGCGGTCCCGGACCCTACGGGCGCGCCGCGGACGGCTTGGGCGTGGGGACGGCGGGCGCGATGGTGACCGGTCCGAGGTCGAGCTTCTCCAGCGCTTCCTTGCTCTGCGCCACCGGCCCCACGATGACCACCGGCCAGCGGTCCGGCTTGATCCACTTCGTGACCACCCGCTGCACGTCCTTCCGCGTGACCTTGCCCACCCTGGCCGGGAACGTCCGGTAGTAGTCGAGCGGCAGCCGCAGGGAGACGAGGTTCCCCATCGCTCCGGAGACGGCGTCGTTGGTCTCCAGCGCCGCGGGAAGCCCGCGCACCAGCGCCTCCTTCGCCGCCGCCAGCTCCGCGTCGCTGACCTTGCCGTTGGAGAAGGTCTTCAGCTCCTTCTCGTACTCGCGCACCGCATCGACCGTGTTCTTCGCCACGATGCCGCCGCGCGCGGAGAAGGTGCCCTCGTCGCGCAGGAGCGAGAGCGACGAGCCCACGCCGTAGCTGTAGCCGTGCTTCTCGCGCAGGTTCAGGTTCAGCCGGCTGGTGAAGAGCCCGCCCAGGGTGAGGTTGGCGACCCGCATGGGGATGGCGTCGGGGTGGGTGGCCTTGAACATGCGGCCCACCACCCAGACCTGCGACTGCGTGGTGCCGCCCTTGTCCAGCGCGTCGATGGTCCTGCGCGAAAGCCTGGGGAACGGCGGCAGCGACAGTCGGGGCAGCGGGCGCCGCTTCCACGAGGCGAACGCCGACTCGAGCAACTGGACGATCTGCGCGGGCTTCACGTCGCCGGAGACGGAGATGATCGCGTCGTTGGGCACCCACCAGGTGTCGTGGAAGGCGGCCAGATCCTGCGGCGTGATGGCGGCGACCGACTGCGGGGTGCCGCCTGCGGGCTGCCCCCAGGGATGCCCGGGACCGTAGAGGATGCGCGCCGCCTCGTCGGCTGCGAGCGCCCCCGTGCTGGCCTTCTTCTGTTCCAGCGCGGTGAGCTTGAGCAGGCGGACGCGCTCCACGTCCTCGCTGCGGAAGGCGGGGTTCTGCACCACGTCGGCGAGCAGCTCCAGCGCCTTGGGCAAGGTCTCGGTGAGGCAATTGAGGTGGACGCTGGCGGTCTCCAGGCTCGCGCCGGCGCCCAGGTTCGCGGCCAGGTCCTCGATCTCCTCGGCGAGCTTCGCGGCGGGGCGCGACTTCGTCCCCTCGTCCACGGTATCGGCCACGAACTCCGCCAGCCCCGGCTTGTCCCTGGGGTCGGCGTCCACGCCGTGGAGGAAGCGGACGTCCACCGCCACCAGCGGCACCGAGTGGTTCTCCACGATCAGCACGCGGGCGCCGTTCTTCAGCTTCCGCTGCACCGGCACAGGCGGCTCGAAGTGCGGCTGCACCGCGAGGGGCGGCGGGACCTGCGCGCGAAAGGGCTGGTCCGGCATCAGGGGCGGCTCGGGCGCGGAGGGCTGTGCCTCGCCGCCAGGCTGGACCTGCGCGGTGGCGCTGGCCGGAGGCGGCGTGGCCGGCCCGCCCGGCTTCTGCGTCTCCTTGCCGGGCTGCGGCGCCCCCGGCTGCGCGGCGACTCCGCCGTCCGCCGCTCCCGGAGCCGGAGCCGCCGCCACCGGCGCGGGCTGCGTCTCGGCCGGCGCCGCGCCGCGGCTCGCCGCGCTCGCGGTCTCCTTCTGCGAACCCGCGCAGGCGATCAGCAGGGCCAGCAGGACCGTGCGCTTCATCGCTGCGCTCCCGCAGCGCTGGCGGTTCTCGGCGCCGGCACGATGTCCAGTTCGATGCGCTTGTCCGGGACCAGGAACTGCCGCGCGAACGCCTGCACCGCCTGGGGCGTCACCGCCCTGTAGCGCGCGATGTCGCGCGGCAGGTAGCCGGGATCGCCCAGGAACGTCTCGTACATGTTGAGCAGGTCGGCCTTGCCTCCGAAGCCGCCGATCCGCTCCATGGTCCGCAGCCGTCCCGCCACGATGTTGCGCTTGGCCCGCTCCACCTCTTCCGTGGTGGGCCCGTTGGCCTGGAGGTCGGAGACGATCTGCTCCACCACCGGCAGCATCTCCGCGATGGTGTGCCCGTTCGCCGCGGTCACGGTGATCTGGAACCAGCCGCCCAGGCCCAGGGTCGCGTCGCTGGCGCTGACCCCCGAGGCGAGATGCTTGTCGAACACCAGGCTCCTGTAGAGGCGCGAGGTCCTGCCGGTGCCGAGCACGTCGGCGAGGATGTCGCCTGCCGGCTCCTCGTCGGTGAACTGGCGCACGCCCTTCCAGGCCAGGATCATCCGCGGCAACTCGGCGAGCTTGTCTTCCACCGTCTCCTTGATCACGCCTTTGAGGTCGGGCTGCGGGATCTGAGGAGGCTTGACCATGGGCCCGCGGGGAATGGCGCCGAAGTACTTCTCCACCAGCTCCTTCGCCACCCTGGGATCGAAGTCGCCGACGATGGCGAGCGACGCGTTCTGCGGCCCGTAGAAGTTGCGGAAGAACTGGCGCACGTCCTCCGCCGACGCCTGCTGGATGTCGGAGATGTCGCCGATCACGCACTCGTAATACGGGTGCGGCTTGGGAAAGAGGAGGTCGCAGAGGCGCAGTCCGGCCTGGCCGTAGGGGCGGTTCTCGTAGTTCTGCCGCTTCTCGTTGGAGACCACGTCGCGCTGGATCTTGAGCTTCTGGTCGTCGAGCGTGTCGAGCAGGTACCCCATCCGGTCCGACTCCACCCAGAGCGCCGCGGCGAGCTGGTTCGAGGGCACCACCTCGAAGTAGTTGGTGCGGTCGAAGTTGGTGGTGCCGTTGAGGCCTGTGGCGCCGATGGCCTCGAGCGTCTGGATGGGCGAAGGCTGCACGTGCCTGGAGCCGGAGAACATCATGTGCTCGAACAGGTGGGCGAAGCCGCTGTGGCCCGGCGTCTGGTTGGCGGCGCCGACGTGATACCAGACGTCCACCGCGACCTGCGGGAGGCGGTGGTCCTCGCTGAGGATCACGGTGAGGCCGTTCCCCAGCTCGTACTTCTCGAACTTGATGGCGGGGTCCGCCGCGCGCGCGTCGAGGGGCACCGCGAGTGCCCCGAGTGCCCCGAGTGCAATAGCCGCTGCGATCCTGCGCATTCACGACCTCCGGCGCGCTTGCCTACTCCGCCGTCCTCGGCGTGGCAAGGCGCGAATTCGAGTAAGCCGGGTCCTCCGTCACCTCTTCGCCAAGCCAGGCGGGCCGCTCGAAGCCCTCCCGCTCGCTGCGCAGCTCGATCTCGGCGAGCCACAGGTCGCGATCGCGGAAGTGGTCCAGGTCGAATCGGCCCAGCCTGCGGCGGAACTTGCGCAGGGTGCGGCCGCACATCCGCAGCAGCGCCTCGGCGTCCCCGGCGGGAATGGGATAGTTGAACTCGGCGCGGGTGAGCAGCCCCCTGCCCTTGATGGTCAGCTCCGCGTGGCGGGTGCCGTCGTGGCCGGTGACCAGCCGGACGCGGACGGTGGGGTCGGTGCCGAGATAGCCCTGCTCCAGCTCGTCGCCCTCGGGAAGCGGCGCGGGCAGCCGATCCTTCTTCACCAGGAACTTCCGCTCGATCTCCACGCCCATTCGCGCCTCGACGATCCGCGGCGCAGCCCTGCGGCCGCGGTTCAAAGGAGCTTCTGCAGCCAGGCCCTGGCGTCCTCCAGCTCCTGGGGGATCACCATGTGGCCCATCGGGTACTCGTGCCAGGAGACGGAGAGGCCCAGCCGCACCAGCTCGTCGCGGATCGAGCGGCCCAGCTCGATGGGGACGACGGGATCCTGCTCGCCGTGAGCGGCGAAGACGGGAAAGCCCTTGAGCTTGTCCGGCCGGGGCAGCTCCGAAGGATCGAGCGCGCGCATCACGCCCGAGAGCGAGAGCACGCCGGCGGCAAGGCCGGGACGGGTCAGGGCCACGCCCAGCGCCATGCCCGCGCCCTGGCTGAAGCCGAGCAGGATGGGGCGCGGGGATTCTGCGGCGATGGCCTCCACCGCGGTGCGCGCCGCCTCCAGCCCCGCCCGCACCTCGGCCGGGTCGAACGAAAGGCCGCGCGCGTCCTGGGTGAGGTTGAACCAGGCCCGCATCGCCCCGCCCAGCGAGATGGGCGCGCGCAGCGACACCGCCCGCAGCCGCGGGTCCAGTTCGTGCGCCAGCGGCAGGAGGTCGTGCTCGTCGGCGCCGTATCCGTGCAGCAAGACCAGCGTGCGCGACAGCCCGGGGGCGCGCGGCGCCCGCTCGATGGACTTGAGGTTCATGAGCGCCTTCTACACCGGCACCGCACGCTGCTGCACCTCGGGCGCCTCGCTTTCCGTCAGCTCCGGGGCGCGCCCCGCCAGCGACGCGACCAGGAGCGCCAGCTCGGAAGGCTCCACCGGCTTGCTCACGTGCGCCTGGAAGCCGGCCACCAGGGCGCGCCGCCGGTCGTCGGCCCCGGCGTAGGCCGTGAGCGCTGCCGCAGGAACGTCGCGGTCGATCTCGCGCACGCGCCGGATGAGAGCGAAGCCGTCCTCGGTGGGGAGCCCGATGTCCGAGAGCAGCACGTTGGGGCGCTGCTGCTGCAGCAAGGCGATGGCCTCGTCCACCGACGCCGCGGTGCGCACCGATGCGCCGCAACTGGACAGCACCGCGGCCACCAGGTCGCGGGCGTCGGCCTCGTCGTCCACCACCAGCACGTCGAGCCCGGCGAGCAGGTCGCGGGCCGGCGCCTCGGGCGCGCGCGCCGCCACCTCCTGCGCGCCTTCGCGGGCCGGCGCGGGCGCGTCCGGAGCCACCGCGCGCAAGGGCATGCGCACGGAGAAGCGCGCCCCGTGCCCTTCTCCCTCCGACTCCGCCGCCACCGTGCCGCCGTGCACCTCGACCAGGTGGCGGACGATGGCGAGCCCCAGGCCCAGCCCTCCCTGGGCGCGGGTCATCGAGCTGTCCGCCTGCCAGAAGCGGTTGAAGACGTGGGGCAGGAACGCCTGGGCGATGCCCGCGCCCGTGTCCTGCACCGTGAGCTGCACCTCGGAGCGCACCCGCTCGATGCGCAGCTCGACCCGCCCCTCGCGCGGGGTGAACTTGATGGCATTGGAGAGCAGGTTCCAGATGACCTGCTGGATGCGGTCGGGGTCGCCGCAGAAGTCGGCCGAGGCAGGCTGGAAGTCGGCGATGAGCTGCACGCCCTTGGCCTCGGCGGCGGGCCGGACGGCGTCGAGCGCGGCGCGCGCCACCGCGTGCAGGTCGATCTTCTGGATGTTGACGCGCAGCTTGCCGGCGATGATGCGCGAGACGTCGAGGATGTCGTCGACGAGCTGGGTCTGCGCCCGCGCGTTGCGCTCGATGGTCTCGAGCACGCGGGTCAGCGCCTTGGGCTCGACCGCGCCGGTGCGCAGCATGCGCGTCCAGCCGAGGATGGCGTTGAGCGGCGTGCGCAGCTCGTGGGAAACGGTGGCGAGGAACTCGTCCTTGGTGCGGTTGGCGATCTCCGCCTGCCGGCGCGCCTCCTGCTCGCTGGCGAGCAGCGTCCTGTTGGCCTCTTCGATGCGCTTCTGCTCGTCGATGTCGGTGGCGGTGCAGATCCATCCGGTCACCCGCTCCCGCTCGTCGCGCTCCGGCACCATGCGGCAGAGGTGCCAACGCCATTCGCCGTCCTTGCGCCGCAGGCGCTGCTGCCGCTCCAGCGGCTGCCCGGAGCGGATGGCCTCGGCAAACGAGGCGCGCACGTCGTCCTCCTCCTCGGCCGGCACCGACTGGAAGAAGGTGATGCCCGCGCCCTCGCCCGCGTACTCGCGCCAGACCCGGTTGCAGTAGTAGATGTCTCCGTCCGGCCGCGCCGCCCACACGCACTGCGGCATCGAGTCGGTGAGCACGCGGAAGCGCATCTCGCTGCGCTTCTCCACCTCGATGCGCTCGCGTGCGCGGAGCAGGGCCTGCTGGCGGCGCAGGAGCTCGTTCTTGCGCCAGAGGTCCACGAACACCGACACCTTGGCGCGCAGGATCTCCGGATCGAAGGGCTTGAGCAGATAGTCGACCGCGCCCTCCTTGTAGCCGCGGAAGATGTACGCCGGGTCCTTCTGGATGGCGGTGAGGAAGATGATGGGGATGTGCTTGTTGCGCGGCCGCTCCTTGATCAGCTTTGCTGTGGCAAGGCCGTCGAGCCCCGGCATCTGCACGTCCATGAGGATGAGCGCGAAGTCGCTCTCCAGCAGGTGCCGCAGCGCCTCCTCGCCGGAGACCGCGTGCACCAGCTCCTGCCCGAGCGGGTCGAGGATGGCGTCGAGCGCGACCAGGTTGGGCGGATGGTCGTCCACCATCAGGATGCGCGCCGCGGGCGCATCCGCTTCCACCGGCAGCGCGCCGCCGCCGATCACCACCGGCGGCGGCGGCAGGCTGGAGAGCTTCACGTTCATCCGCGGATCCAGAGCCGGACGAGCTCGAGCAGCTTGTCCGCGTCCACCGGCTTGGGAAGGTAGTCGGATGCGCCCGCCTGGATGCACTTCTCCCTGTCCTCCTTTAGCGCCTTGGCGGTGATGGCGATGATGGGCAGCGCCTTGTGCGCGGGATCGCGGCGGATCACCCGCATGGTCTCGTAGCCGTCCATCTCCGGCATCATCACGTCCATCAGCACCACGTCGACGTCCGGGTTCCGCTCCAGCACCGCGATGCCGTCCTTGCCGTTCTCGGCATAGAGGACGTCGAGCCCGTGGCTCTCCAGCACGCTGGTCAGCGCGAAGATGTTGCGCACGTCGTCGTCGACGATCAACACCTTCTTTCCCGTCACCTTGTCGGCTTCCTCGTTCCGCGAGCGCAAGAGCTCCTTGGCCTGCGGCGGCAGCTTCTCCTCCACCCGGTGCAGGAAGAGGGCGGTGTCGCTGAGCAGCTTCTCCGGCGAGTTGGCGCCGCTCTTGAGGATCACCGATTCCGCGTACTTCTTCAGGCGCCCCTCCTCCTTCTTCGCCAGCTCCTTGCCGGTGTAGACGACCACCGGGATGTCGCGGAACTTCGGGTTGGTCTTGATGTCCTCGAGCAGGCGCGTCCCGTCCGCGGCGGAGAGCAGCAGGTCGAGCACCACCGTGTCGAAATCGCTGGCCTCCAGCTTCGCGAACGTCTCCTCCCCGGTGCTGGCCACCGAGATCTCCACGTCCTCGCCGCGGAGGAGCTCGGCGATGCTCTGCTGCTGGACCGGATCGTCCTCCACCAGGAGCAGCTTCTTCACCTTCTTGTCGACGAAGGTGGCGATGTGGCTGAAGGCGCCCTCCAGCGCGTCCTTGCTCACCGGCTTTTCCAGGTAGGCATAGGCGCCCATGGCGGCGCCGCGCTTGCTCCGCTCCACGATGGAGATGACGTGCACCGGGATGTGCCGCGTGCGGGGATTGCGCTTGAGGCGGTCGAGGATGCTCCAGCCGTCCACCACCGGGAGCTGGATGTCGAGGGTGATGGCCGCGGGCAACAGCTCGTTGGCGAGCGCCAGCCCGGTGTCGCCGCGGGTGGCCACCACCGCCTTGAAGCCCTTCTCGCGCGCCATGCCCAGCATGATGCGCGCGAACTTGAGATCGTCCTCGATGATGAGGATGACGCGGTCGCCCTCGCGCAGGTGCTCGCGGTCGTCGTCGATGGGCCTGGAGACCACCTCGTCGGGCACGGTGGGGAGCTCGGTGAGGAGATTCACCCCCCCAGGCGCCTGCGGGGCGGCGGGCGGCCGCGACTCGAGCCGGCGCGGCCGGGCCGGCGCGGTCTCGGCGGGAGGCGGGAGGCGCGACTCCTCCTCTTCCTCTTCCGGGCCCGAGTAGCGATCGGGCAGGTAGAGGGTGAACGAGCTGCCCTTGCCCGGCTCGCTCTCCACCTTGATCTCGCCGCCGAGCAGCCGGGTGATCTCGCGCGAGATGGAGAGGCCGAGGCCGGTGCCTCCGTACTTGCGGCTGGGGGTGCCGTCCGCCTGCTGGAAGGCCTCGAAGATGATCTTCTGCTTGTTCTTGGGGATGCCGATGCCGGTGTCGACCACCGAGAACGTCAGCACCGTCTTCGCCTTGTGCAGCACCTCGTTGTCGAGGGTGCTGCGCCGCGGCTCCACGTCCATGCGCAGGCGGACGCTGCCGTCCTGCGTGAACTTGAAGGCGTTGGCGAGCAGGTTCTTGAGCACCTGCTGCAGCCGCTGCGGATCGGTGCGGATGTGCGAGGGCGCGCGCTCGGAGATCTCCACCTCGTAGGCCAGCGCCTTCTGCTCGGCCACCGGCCGGAAGGTGCGCTCGAAGTAGTCCTTGAGGTCGAGCAGCGAGATGTCGCGCGGCTCGATCTGCATCTTGCCCGCCTCGACCTTGGAGAGATCGAGGATCTCGTTGATCAGCGAGAGCAGGTCGCCGCCCGAGGCGTAGATGGTCTTGGCGTACTCCACCTGCTTCTCGGTGAGGTTCGCCTCCTTGTTGTCGGAGAGCAGCTTGGCGAGGATGAGCAGCGAGTTGAGCGGCGTGCGCAGCTCGTGGCTCATGTTGGCGAGGAACTCGCTCTTGTACTTGGAGATGAGCGAGAGCTGCTCGGCCTTCTCCTCCAGCGAGGCGCGGGCCAGCTCCACCTCGCGGTTCTTGACCTCGATGTTGGCGTTCTGCTCCTCGAGCTGCTTGGCCTTCTCCTCCAGCTCGAGGGCCTGCTTCTCCAAGGCGGAGTTGCTGCGCTTGAGCTCCTCCTGCTGCTGGGTCAGCTCGCGCGACTGGCTCTGCAGCTCCTGGGTGAGGCTCTGCGACTGCTGCAGGAGCTGCTCGGTGCGCATGTTGGCGCTGATCATGTTCAGCACCACGCCGATGCTCTCGGTGAGCTGGTCGAGGAAGATCTGGTGGATGGCGCTGAAGGGGTTGAAGGAGGCGAGCTCGATGACCGCCTTCACCTCGCCCTCGAAGAGGACGGGCAGCACGATGATGTTGAGCGGCGTGGACTCGCCCAGGCCCGAGCTGATCTGGATGTAGTCGGAGGGCACGCGGGTGAGGAGGATGGCCTTCTTCTCCAGCGCGCACTGGCCGACCAGGCCCTCGCCGAGGCGGAACCGGTTGGCCACGCCCTTGCGCTCCTTGTACGCGTAGGTGGCCACCAGCTTGAGCACCGGGCCCGAGCCCTCGCTGTCGGCCATGAAGAACGCGCCGTGATGGGCGGACACCAGCGGCGTGAGCTGGGACATGATCAGCCGCGACACGGTGTCGAGGTTCTTCTGGCCCTGCATCATCGAGGAGAACTTGGCCAGGTTCGTCTTGAGCCAGTCCTGCTCCTGGTTCTTCTGCGTGGTCTCACGCAGGTTGACGATCATCTGGTTGATGTTGTCCTTGAGCTTCGCCACCTCGCCTTCCGCTTCCACGGTGATGGCGCGGGTCAGGTCGCCCTTGGTCACCGCGGTG
>DASSQZ010000092.1:0-17979 GCA_035702105.1 Myxococcales bacterium
CCCGGCGAGGAGCCCCGCCACCAGCTGCAGCGTGCTGCGCGAGTTGGAATGGACCCCGGCGCGAAAGAGGATGTCGCCGACGACGATCGCGCAGGCCACCGCCGCGAAGGCGAGCAGCGACGAGCTGGCCCCGCGCAGCGCCGTGGCGGTGGGCTCCGGATCCTTCTTCAGCTCGAGCAGCCAGCGCACCTGGCGGGGGTGCGCATCGGCGCGCGCGCGCAGCTCGTCCTCGCCGGAAGCGAGGATGGCCGCGTCCGCCGCCTGCAACAGCGCGCGGCCAGCCAGCGCGGCGCCCGCCGCCAGAAGCTCGAGCATGCGCCCGATCGTAGCACCGGCCTTGAAAGCCGTCCTGAAAGCTCCTACGTTGCGCCGCCATGAAAGCCCGAGTCGTGGTCACTCTGAAACAATCGGTGCTGGATCCGCAGGGACAGGCGGTGACCCGCGCGCTGGGCTCGCTCGGCTTCAACGAAGTGAAGGACGTGCGGCTGGGCAAGATCATCGAGATGGAGATCGACGCGAAGGACGCTGCCGAGGCACGCGCGCGCCTGACGAGCATGTGCGAGAAGCTGCTCGCCAACACCGTGATCGAGGAGTACCGCGTGGAGGAGATCCGCTGATGATGTTCGCGGTGGTGGTCTTCCCGGGCTCGAACTGCGACCACGACGTCTACCACGTGGCCAAGCACGTGCTCGGCCACGCCGCGCGCTTCGTCTGGCACAAGGACCGCGACCTGCACGGCGCCGACGTGGTGGTGCTCCCCGGAGGCTTCTCCTACGGCGACTACCTGCGCACCGGCGCCATCGCGCGCTTCTCGCCGGTGATGGAGGAGGTGCGCAAGTTCGCCCAGCGCGGCGGGCACGTGGTGGGAATGTGCAACGGCTTCCAGATCCTGCTCGAGGCGGGCCTCTTGCCCGGGGCCATGCGCCGCAACGACTCGCTCAAGTACGTCTGCCGCGACGTCTGGCTCAAGGTGGAGAACGCGATGACGCCCTGGACGCGCAAGTACGCCAAGGGCGAGGTGATCCGCATCCCCATCGGGCACGGCGAGGGCAACTACTACATCGACGCGGAAGGGCTGCGGCGGCTGGAGGGCGAAGGCCAGATTGCCTTCCGCTACACCGACGCGGGCGGCATCCGCGGCGTCTCCGGCATGAACCCCAACGGCTCGCTCGCCGACATCGCCGGCATCACCAACGCGCGCGGCAACGTGCTCGGGATGATGCCGCACCCGGAGCGCCTCGCCGAAGGCGTGCTCGGCGGAGAAGACGGCCGCAGGCTCTTCGAGGGCATCGCCGAGGCCGTCGGCTAGGGCCGAACTCAGCTCCGGGCCTTGCGCTTGGCGTGGACCCGCGGCGCAACCCACTCCTTGCGATGATGCACGCCGTCCGCGGCCTCGGGCAGCGCATTGATGGCGCGGCGAAGGTGGGCGTGCGCCATCACCACCTCGGTGTCCGACTGCAGCAGGGGCGCGTAGCGCTCCCAGAAGGGCGATCCGCCGGCCTGGGTGAGCCGGTCGATCTCCTGGCGCACGCCCGCAACCGTTCCCGGCGGCAGGATTTCCTGGGCGAGCAGCGAATCGAGATCGACGATCAGCTCGCTCATCGGATGCAGCCAGGCAAAGTAGGGGTCCTCGGTGAGCAGCCGGAGGAGCTGCCCGGGTCCACCGGCAGGACCGACCTCGCGCTCGTATCCAGCCCGCACCGCCTGCACCAGGACCCGGTGCACCTCACGGAGGGCCGCGGCGGTTTCCAGCAGGGCCGGCTTGTGCGCGACTTCGCTCGCCATGTCCCTAGTCTATGCCGGGACGGCCTCGGGTGCGGCGGAGATCGTCTCCACCGGGCGCGGTTCGGGCAGGGGCGGGCCCTTCCAGCGCCGCAGCTCCGCCGTGCCGCCCGTCACCGCCACGTGGGGGAAGCCGTCGGAAGAGC
The DNA here is from genome assembly GCA_035702105.1 of Myxococcales bacterium. GTDB lineage: Bacteria > Myxococcota > Myxococcia > Myxococcales > 40CM-4-68-19 > 40CM-4-68-19. The sequence continues at coordinate 1,929 of DASSQZ010000092.1, forward strand.
GGCCGGGCGTCCAGGAGCCCAGGTTGAAGTACCAGGCGCCGTTGCCCACCGGCTCCTGCACCGGCCGGTGGCTGTGCCCCATGACGACGTACTTGACGTCGAAGACCTGCGCCACGCGCTCGGCGGCCCGCTGCAGCAGCGGATGCGCGTCGGTCTTCCGCTGCGCTCCCAGGAGCGCATTGAGCGCCGCGAAGAGCACGCCCACGAAGGTGAGCGCGGCGCCCTTGGCCCAGAAGCCGCCCACCGCCAGGGACGTGATCCAGGCCGTGAGCAGGCAGACGATCGCGAGCAGCATCCGGTCCAGGTAGAAGAGCTGCATGGAATCGAACAGGCTCTGCTCCGCCGGCCGCGAGGCGATCTCGCAGAGGAGCTGCGCCTGTCGGTCGGTGCCCTGGAAGCTCTTGAGGAGCCGCCGCACCAGCCCGTGCGGGTCCACCTTGGGTGCGAGCGCCTTGTCGGCGGCGCGGGCGAAGGCGCGAGAGATGCGCAGCGAGTGGCGCAGCACCGGATAGGTCACGCGGAAGACCATGATGAAGTAGTCGGCCGCCACCCGCAGCGGATTGCCGGCGCGCCACACCCATTGCAGGTATTCCTTCACCCCCCAGGCATCCACGTCGTCGGCCAGGTCCACCTGCTCGGTGTACTGGTTGACGAAGTAGCGCAGCACCTTGCTGGAGAGGGGCAGCTCGATCTCCCCCTCGTTGCGGTGCTCGCTGAAGAAGTCGCTCTGCACCGAATAGCGGTCGTGGGCGTGGCCGTGCTCGGCATAGAAGAAGCCCGGCTCCAGGTAGAACCACTCGTGGAATTCGACCAGGCGGTCGATCTTCCGCCGCGGGGCGCCGGAGCGCTCGGCGAGGATGCGCCGCAGCTCGTCCTGCACGGCGGGCCAGCGCCATTCGGAATCGTGGTTCCCGCGGATGATGTGAAGCGAGTTTCCCTTGTGGACAAAACGGGCGAGCGCGTCAAAGACGTGAGGGTGGCGCTCGGCGGTGCGGCGTAGCTTCCACACGCACTTGGGCTCGGTGGGCGAGAGGCCGTAGGCGCGCTCCTCGGCGCTGATCGCGAAGGGGGCCGGATCCCGCGGCACCAGCGTGATGGTGACGAAATCGACGATGTCGCCGTTGAGGATCAGGCGCCAGGGCTTGCCGTCCTCGCGGTGCGCTGCATGCCAGTCGAGGAACTCCGCCAGCGGCTTGTCGGTGGAGCGCGGCCGGTCGAACTTGCCGCCCGGCCTGAGGTCGCATCCGAGGTGGAGATCGGAGATGGCGAGGAGGTTGTGCGGCCGCTGCGAGAGCGATCGCACCTGCTGCCACATCTTGCGAAGGCCCATCGGGTTGCCCCTCCCGGCCCACACCAGGAGCAAGCCCCATGCCGCCTCGCAGCCGGTCCGTAATTCCCCCGAGGCGCCGATCGAACCGGATCAGGCCCGGAGGTCCTTCTCGTAGACGCGGTAGGTCTTGTACTTCCGGGCACCCATGCGTTCGATGCCGCGGTTGATCATGACGTTGTCTTCCAGCGTCCAGCTCAGCTCGCCGCCGACGTAGCCGGCCCTGGCGCCGCGGCGCGCCACCTCCACGTAGAGGACGGCCGCGAGCGTGCCGTACCTGTGCGAGGCGCGGAATTCCTCCTTCACGCCGAGGAGCAGAAGGCGCGCGTGGTGGGGGCGGCGGAACTTGAGGCGGTAGAGCAGCTTGACGAGGTTCCAGGGCCGCCGCATCAGCTCGCCGTCGAAGTCCTTCACCATCTCGTTCACGTCGGGGATGGCGAAGCACATGGCGGCGGGCTTTCCGTCCACCTCGGCCACCAGCGCGATGCGGGTGTCCACGAACATCTTGTACTCGGTGGCGATGATCTCCAGCTCGTCGGCGGTGAAGGGCGTGAAGTTCCAGTTCTTCGACCAGGCCTCGTTGTAGATGTCGCGGACGATTCCCACCTCGCGGCGGAACTGCGACAGGTCCATCTCCCGGACCTTCACGTTGGGCAGCGAAAGCGTGCGGTCCGCGATGCGCTCGGTGCGCTCGTCGACGTGGCCCGAGGTGTACCACCAGGCGTAGAAGTCCTTGGCCTTGGCCAGGCCGGCAGCCTCGAGCAGCGGCGCCACGTAGCGCCGGTTGTGCGGCATGCCGATGCGCTGCGGCGTGTCGAATCCGTCCACCAGCACGCCCACCTCGCCCTTCGAGTCCGGCGTGAAGGGGCCGCGCAGGCGGGTGCGCCCCTTCGACCGCGCCCAGCCCGAGGCCGCCTCCAGGAGCGCGCGCGCCACCGTCAGGTCGTCCGCGCTGTCGAAGAAGCCGAAGAACGCGACGCCTTTCTCCTCGGGCCACTGCCTGTCGAAGTCGAAGTCGAGCTGGGCGGAGATGCGCCCCGCCGGCTGCCCGTCGCGGAGCGCGAGGAAGCACTCGATCTCGCCGTGCTTGAGGAACGGGCTCTTCTTCGGATCCAGCAGGCGGCGGAAATCGTCGAGCAGCGGAGGCACCCAGTTCGGGTCCGACTTCATTCCCAGGGACCAGGGCACGTGCAGGAAGACTTCCCGCTCCTTCTTCGAGCGGACCGGCCGGATTTCCAGGCTCATCGTGGGCGCGGACCCTAGCATGCGCCGTGGCGTTGCGGCCGGGCGCCCTGCATGATACGCGAAACCGCTTTCTTCTCAGGGCGTTGCCAAGAATGGATCCAAAGAACACCGTCCACCTGCCAAAGACTGCCTTTCCCATGCGCGCCGCGCTCAGCGAGCGCGAGCCCGCGCAGGTCGAGGCCTGGGAGGAACAGGAGGTCTACCAGCAGCTCCTCGCGAAGAACGCGCGCTCGCAGAAGTTCGTCTTCCACGACGGTCCGCCCTACGCGAACGGCGCCATCCACCAGGGCCACTTCCTCAACAAGATCCTCAAGGACCTGGTGGTGAAGTACCACCTGCTCGCGGGCCACCTCACCGACTTCGTGCCGGGGTGGGACTGCCATGGGCTGCCCATCGAGCGGCAGGTGGACAAGCAACTCGGCGCGAAGAAGCGCGACCTCTCCGTCGCCCAATTCCGTAGAGCCTGCCGCAAGTACGCCGAGCAGCAGATCGACCTGCAGCGCAAGGACTTCAAGCGGTTGGGCATCTTCGCGCGCTGGGACCAGCCCTACGAGACGATGGACTTCCGCTACGAGGCGGACATCGTGCGCGAGCTTGCGCAGGTGGTCCGCCGCGGCGCCTTCTACCGGCGGAAGCGGCCGGTGCACTGGTGCTTCCACGACGTCACCGCGCTCGCCGAGGCGGAGGTGGAGTACGCCGACAAGACCAGCCCCTCCATCTACGTGCGCTTCCCGGTGCTCGCGGGCGGTCCGGACGGCTGGGGACTGGCGATCTGGACCACCACCCCCTGGACCATCCCTGCGAACCTGGCCATCACCGCCAATCCAGACCTCGAGTACGTGGCCTACGATCTGCCCGGCCGCGGCGTGACCGTGGTGGCGAAGGCTCTCCTCCACGCCTTCCTCGCCGACTGCGCGCCCGACGAGCTCGCGCAGCCCTCGGAGGCGCGCGGCGACGATCTGCTCTCGGCGGCGCGCTCGACCGGCGCGACGCTCAGGCACCCGGAGCGCGTGGTCAAGGCGCTGCAGGGCAGCGAGCTGTCGGGCTGGAAGTACCGCCATCCGCTGGCAGCGCGCGAAGGGGTGGTGGTGCTGGGCGCGCACGCCACCGCAGAGGCGGGCACCGGCCTCGTCCACACCGCCCCCGGCCACGGCGAGGACGACTTCCACATGGGCGTGCAGTACGGCCTCCCCATCTGGGCGCCGGTGGACGGCCACGGCCGCTTCACGCCGGACGTGGCCATCGCCGGCCTGGAAGGCGTGAAGGTCTTCGACGCCAACCCGAAGGTGGTGGAGATGCTCCACGGCGCCGGCGCGCTGCTCAACCACGGCGGCAAGGCGGCGCAGATCCGCCACAGCTATCCGCACTGCTGGCGCTGCAAGAACCCGGTCATCTTCCGCGCCACCGACCAGTGGTGGATCGGCCTCGACGTGGAAGTGGACCTGCCCCGCCGCGGCCGCACCACCATCCGCAAGGCGGCGCTGCAGGCCATCGAGGAGATCGACGCGCGCGGCGGCTGGATCCCCTCCTGGGGCAAGGAGCGGATCCGCAGCATGGTCGAGGGGCGGCCGGACTGGTGCGTCTCGCGCCAGCGCGCGTGGGGGGTGCCCATCCCGGTCTTCTACTGCGGAAAAGACCACGAGCCCCTGGTCTCGCCCGAGGCCATGGAGAACGTGGCGCGCATCTTCGACAGCGAAGGCGCCGACGCCTGGTTCGATCGCGCCGCCCGCGAGCTCTTGCCCGAAGGGGCGCGCTGCGCGAAGTGCGGCGGCACCGAGTTCGAGAAGGAGACCGACATCCTCGACGTCTGGTTCGACTCGGGGTCCTCGTTCGCGGCGGTCCTGCGCAGCGGCGTCTGGCCCGATCTCGGCTTTCCCGCCGACCTGTACCTGGAAGGCTCCGACCAGCACCGCGGCTGGTTCATGTCGTCCTTGATGATCAGCATCGCCACCCGCGGCGAGCCGCCCTACCGCGGCGTCCTCACCCACGGCTTTCTCGTCGACGGCGAAGGCCGCAAGATGTCCAAGTCGCTGGGCAACGCGCCCGATCCGCAGGGGCTGCTCAAGAAGTACGGCGCAGAGTTGATGCGCCTGTGGGTGGCGGGCAGCGACTACCGGGACGACGTGGGCTTCTCCAACTCCATCGTCGAGACGCTCTCGGAGAGCTACCGGAAGATCCGCAACACCCTCCGCTACTGCCTCTCGCAGCTCTACGACTTCGACCCCCGCGAGGACGCCGTGGGCGCCGAGGCGATGCAGCCGGTGGACCGCTGGGCGCTGAGCCGCTTCGAGCGTTACCGGGCCGCGGTCATCGCCTCGTACGACGCGTACGAGTTCCACAAGGTCTACCGCGCCACCCTGGAGCTGTGCGCGCTGGACCTCTCCGCGTTCTACTTCGACGGAATCAAGGACCGCACCTACTGCTCCGGCGCGCGCTGGCCCGAGCGCCGGGCCGCGCAGACCGTGCTCCACCGCATCGCCCGCGACCTCTGCCGCCTGCTCGCTCCGGTGCTCTCCTTCACGGCGGAGGAGGCGTGGGCCTACGTGCCGCGCCACGAGACGGCGAGCGTCTTCCTGGCCGGCCTGCCCTCGGCCGAGCCGGCGCTCGTCTCCGACTCGCTCGAGGAGGAGTTCCGCCAGCTCCAGTCGCTGCGTGCCGTGGTGAACCTGGCGCTGGAACAGAAGCGCGCGGCCAAGGAGATCGGCAAGGCCACCGAGGCGGACGTGACGCTCACGGTGCCTCCCGGGATGGCAAGGGAGGTCGCCGAACGTTACGAGAAGCAACTGGCAGATCTCTTCCTCTGCGCGAGCGTCACGCTCCGGGGAGGGGAGGCTGCGGCGGCGGAGGTGCGCAAGAGCCCGCACCGGCCGTGCGAGCGCTGCTGGCGCGCCCTCCCCGACGTGGGAGACAACGGTCTATGTTCGCGCTGCCAGCGCGCGACGAGCGAGGGGTGATGCGGGGCATTTCGAAGTGGAAGGTCCTGGCGCTGATCGCGTCGCTCTGGTTCGTGGGCGACCAGGTCACCAAATACCTGGCGGTGGAGCGCCTGACCGCCGCGTTCACCGCCGCGCATGCCCGCACCGCGGGCGAGAAGATCGCCGCCTTCGTGAACCAGAAGAACCTGCTCGAGCGCGGGCTCGCCGACCCGGTGCCGGTCACCGTCACCTCGTTCTGGCAGAACCGCTACACGCAGAATCGCGGCGCGGCCTGGGGCGTGCTCTCGGGCGCCGGCGAGCAGTTCCGGGTGCCCTTCTTCTACCTGGTGAGCCTGGCGGCGGTGGTCTTCATCTTCTCGTACTACCGCAAGCTGCGAAACGACCAGCGCTACCTCCAGATCTCGCTCGCCCTCGTGCTCGGCGGCGCCATTGGCAACGCCCTCGACCGCATCCTGCGCGGCTACGTCATCGACTTCATCGACTGGCACTGGTTCGATCCCAACTGGCTGCGCCCGCAGCTCCACTGGCCCACCTTCAACGTGGCCGACAGCGGCATCAGCGTGGGTCTTGCGATGTTGCTCCTGGAGATGCTGTTCGCGAAGAAGACCTCCGCGGCCAAGGACGCCGCTCCCGCACCGAGGAAGGCCTGATGCTGCCCGTACTCTTCACCCTCACCATCCCCACCTCGCTCGGACTGCTCGTCTGGCTCGCCGTCTCGGCGGTCTCCGGCGCCTGGCAGGTGCGCGTGGCGCACGCGGCCGGCGAGAAGAATCTGCTGAAGACCTTCGCGGTCTGGACCGCAGGCACCGCAGCGGTGCTCTTCGCGGCGGTGCGCGCCATCGGCGGACAGAACATCGTCCACCTCGAGCGCCCGCTTGCCATCCCGGTGCACACCTACGGCATCCTCGTGGCCGGCGGCTTCCTGGTGGCGATGTCGCTCGCGGCGCGCACGGCGGAGCGCACCGGACTGGACCGCGAGAAGGTGATGGACCTCTCCTTCGGCATCCTCATCGCCGCCATGGTCGGGTCGCGCGTGCTCTTCATCATCGTCAACTGGAGCGACTACCGGAACGACCTCGGGGGCATCCTCCAGTTCTGGAACGGCGGCCTGGTCTTCTACGGCGGCTTCATTGGCGCGGTGGCGTTCTCCGCCTGGTACATGCGCCGGCACCAGATGCGCTTTCTGCCCCATGCCGACGTGCTCGCCCCGACCGTGGCCATCGGGCAGGCGCTGGGGCGCCTGGGCTGCTTCTCCGCGGGCTGCTGCTGGGGCGAGGCGTGCGACCCGCGCTACCCCTTCGCTGCGCGCTTTCCCCCGGATTCGCTGGCCTACCAGTCGCAGGCCGCGAACCACCTGATCGCGGCGGGCGCTCCCACCACGGTGCCCATCCACCCCACCCAGCTCTACGAGGCGCTGGGGTGCGCGCTGCTCTTCCTCTTCCTCACATGGTGGCGGTCGCGCAAGCGGTTCAACGGCGAGCTCCTGGCGCTCTACCTCATGCTCTACGCGCCGCTGCGCGCGCTGGTGGAGACCTTCCGCGGCGACGAGGAGCGCGGGCGCGTCTTCAACTTCCTGGGCGGGTGGGCGCACCACGCCTGGTGGAACCTCTCCACCTCCGAGCTGATCAGCATCGGCATCTTCGCCGCCGGTGTGGCCGTCTACGTGACGCAGAGCCGGCGCGCTCCGTCCGCGCAGGTGGCCGCGACGGCGTGATAGGGTTCGTTCGTGGCCGCGCCCAACGGGACACAGCAGCTCCCGCAGGAGAAGTTCGCGGAGGAGCTCACCGAGCTGGACGAGGGCATCCAGAACCTGCAAGTGCTCTACGAGAAGTATTTTCTCGGCATCGACCGGCGGCCGCCCGACGAGGAGCGAAAGCGGATCTCGAAGAAGGCGCGCGAGATGCGCGACTCGCTGGTCAAGAACACCGCGCTCAAGTTCAAGATCGGCACGCTCTTCGCCAAGCTGCTCTCCTTCGAGCGGATGTGGGATCGCACGCTCCGCGAGATCGAGGACGGCACCTACAAGCGCGACGTCTTCAAGGCCAAGCTGCGCATGCGGGAGAGGGAGGGAGCGCCTGCCGCGAGGCCGCGGGCGGCCGCGGCCGAGGGGCCGCCGCAGATCCCCGAGGAGAAGCTGCGCCGCCTCTACGACACCTTCCTGGTGGCGCGCAGGCGCTGCGGGGAAGCGACCGACGGCATCTCCTACGACTCGGTGGCCTCGCGCATCCGCGCCCAGGTTCCCCAGCTCCTGGAGAAGCACAAGGCCAGGAACATCGAGTTCAAGGTCGTCATCAAGGGCGGCAAGGCCGTGCTAAAGGCCGTTCCGCACAGCTGATTTGAAGTCTTCCTGACATCTTCGCACATGTCGCAGCTTGCCGGGCGGGCGGGCGGTACCCACCCTTCGTCGCATGGCGAGGGGGGCGGCGATGGGTCGGGCGGGTCTGGTCTTGATACTGGCGACGTCGGCAGCCTGCCTGCGGCCCTCCCCGCCCTGGAAATCGGACGCGCTGGAACGCTCCGCGCGGATGCTTCAGAAGATGGACAAGCTGGAGGCCGACCTGCACCAGGGGCAGTCGGAGATCGCCACCTTCGGCGAGCTGGTGGAGCGGCACAACCGCGCCGAGCAGATCGCCTGCAAGGTCACCGACGAGCACGTGCAGGACATCCACCGCCTCGCCATGGCCCAGCAGCTCAAGATGGAGAAGAAGCGCCAGCAGAAGAAGAAGGTCGTGGCCCTGGCCCGCCACCCGGGCGGCAGGGCCTTCGCTGCCCGCTAGCGTCCTACTCGAACATCTGGTCGACCGGCACCACCTGCACGTCGCCCTCGCCGTGCACGCCGAAGGGGAAGGCCTCGATCTGCTTGTCGGTGGCGAGCTGGGCAGGGGGCTTCTCCGGCGTCCGGCCCTGCGCGTCCGCCTGGTAGTGGATGGGAGTGGGCTCGCCCGAGAGCAGCGTCTTCTTCACCGCCGCCATGTCCTTACCGGCCATGGCGATCTCCAGCTTCGAGGGATCGATCCACTTGCGCCAGGCCGCGTTCACCTGCTCCGCGGTGACGTTGTGCAGCGCCGCGCGCCACGAGGCGAGAAATCCGGTCATGCCGTAGAACGCGTCGTCGAGGGCGTAGCCCAGCTTGCGCGCATCGGTCTGGTCGAAGAGCAGGATGTAGCCGTCGAGGAATCCCTTGGTCTGCTCCACCTCCTCCGGCGTGAACGGTTCGTCCTTCAGGCTGCGCGACAGCTCGAAGAGGGCGGCGCGCAGCGCGAAGAGCCGGTTGTCGTCGCGCACCGGCCGCAGCCAGATGGTGAACTGCTGCTGGTGGCGCGCGCGGCCGGTCTGCGCCGTGGCGGCGTCGAAGCCGTCCTGCTGGAAGTACTCGATGTACGCGTAGTCGCCGTAGTTGAGCCCGCGCGCCTCGCGCAGCCGTTGCATGAGGCGGCCGTTGAACTGCCGGTGCTCCCCGAAGGCGCTGCGCGCGATGGAGAGCGCCGGCCAGTCCGGGTCCTTGTGCGAGAGCCCGTAGGGCAGGCCCAGCGAGATGGCGGTGGAGTCGGCGTTCTTCTCCACCAGGAGGAAGCGCGGTCCGTGCGGCTGCTGCAGCGGAATCGCCGAAGGAGGCTGCGCGCTCCTGGGGAGCACCGCGAGCGCCTGGGCGATCTTCTGTCCCAGCCCCTGCGGATAGCCTCCCGAGACGCCCACCGTGAGCCGGTCGGCGGTGAAGACGCGGGCGGCCTGCGCCTGCAGTTCCTGGAGCGTCATCGACTTGAGGTCGGCAACGTGGCCCAGGGTGATGCGCCCGTAGGGGTGGTCGCGGAAGAGCAGCTCTTCCAGGGACAGCTTGCCCAGGTTCTCGTCGTCTCCCTGGCGCAGGCGCTTCTCCACGTCGTTCACCGCGGCGTCGCGCAGGCGCCGGAACTCCGCAGGGTCCCAGCGCGGGTGCAGGAGAACGTCGGTGAGGATGGGGAGCAGCCTGGTCAGGTTGTCGCGGTGCACGCGGGCGCGGAAGGTGGTCATCTCCTTGTCCACGCGCACATCCAGCTCCGCTGCAAGGGGGAAGAGCGCCTCGAGCAACTGCTTGGCGCTCAGGGCCTGCGTGCCGCCTTCGGTCATCACCCGCGCGGCCAGCAGGGTGAGGCCGGCCTTGCCGGGGGGATCGTCGACGGCGCCGGAGCGGAAGCGGAGCTGCACGTTGACGATGGCGTTCTGATTGCGGGGCAGCTCGAGGAGCTTCACGCCGGAGCCGGTGGTGATGACGCTCGGGCCCGTGGGCGGCAGGGGGAAGCTCTTGTTCGTGCCCGCGTCGGAGAGCACCAGCGCGGCCCCGCCGCCGTCGGCGGCGAGAGGCTGCTCCGGCTGCGGCGCGCGGATGCTGCCCGCCTGCGCGCCTCCGTCGGGCTGCTGCGCGGCTTCGGCGCCTGGGCCGGAGGGCTTCCGCACCTCCGTCTGCGCGCATCCGGCCAGTGCCAGGGCCGCGGCGGCGGCGACTGCGGCGAAGGCCTTCATCGCGCACCTCCCTTCGACGCCGAAGTGAGCGTGACCGTGGTCCGGTTCAGGTCGATGAAGTGGCTCTTGGCGAAGTTCTGCAGGTCCTTCGGCTGGAGCTGCGCCAGGGCGTCGAACTCCTTGTTGAGGTAGTTCACGTCGCCGGTGAGCGCCGCGTTCACCGCCTCGCTCAGGGCGGCCGCATCGGCGGTGTCGAGGCCCATGATGTTCGAGTAGCGCAGGTTCGACCGCACCGCCTCGAAGCGCTTCGGGTCCAGCTTGCCTCCGGCCAGCGACTTGATCTCGAGCAGGATGGCGTGCTCCACCGCCTTGAGGTTCTTCGCGTCCTTCACTCTCAGAAGAACGCCGAAGAGGTTCGGGTCGCGGTGGTCGCTGTAGGTGGGCTCCATGGAATCGACCAGTTGCTTGCCGAGGACCAGGTTCTGGTAGAGGGGGCTGGTGGGCCCGAAGAGGTAGGCGTTGAGCAGGTTCTGCACCGCCGCGCTCTTGATGTCGCTGGCCCCGGGCGTGTGCCAGGCGATCCAGAGACGCGGGAGCGTGGGCTTGTCCCAGCTCACCTGCGCGCGCTTGCTCTGGTGCTGCCTGGGCTCCTGCGGGACCTTGACCGGATCGGCCTTGCCCTTCCAGGAGCCGTAGGCCTTCTCGATGGCCCGCAGCGTCGCGGCCTTGTCGAAGTCGCCGGCGACGAAGATGATGGCGTCGTCGGGCGTGTAGTAGCGGCGGAAGAACTCGCGCGAGTACTGGTAGCCGCCGGGCATGTTCTCGATGTCCTTGAGATAGCCGATGACGGTGTGCGCGTAGGTGTGGCGGGTGAAGGCCGTCTCCATCATCTTCTCGTAGAGCTTCTGCTCCGGGTTGCTCGCGCTCTTGACGTACTCGCCGAGGATGGCGCCCGCCTCGGTGCGGAAGGCGGGCTCGTCGTAGTCCAGGTTCTGGAAACGGTCGGCCTCGTACTCGATGATGGTGGGCAGCGCCTTCGCAGGGCCGTAGAGGTGGTAGACGGTCATGTCCTCGCTGGTGAAGGCGTTGGTGTTGAGGCCGAGGCGGGTGACGGTGTCGTTGTAGTCCCGCGCGGGGTGCTGCCTGGTTCCGCGGAACATCATGTGCTCGAAGAAGTGCGCGTACCCGGAGCGGCCCTTCTCCACCTCGTTGCGGCTGCCCACGCGCATCAGCGTGTAGTAGGCCACCAGGCCCGGCGAGTCGTACTGGACGAGCGCCACGCGCAGGCCGTTGGGCAGCGCGTGCACTTCGATGGGAAAGGGGAACGCCTTGGTCGCTGCGGGCGCTGCGGGAGCAGCCGCGACCAGCGCGGCGAGAAGCGAGACCAGCATTCGTTGACCTCCGAGGGCGGCGCAGGATAGCGCGCACCCGAGACAAATCAAGGAAGCGAAGCGGCGGTCAGGTCTGCACGACCGGTTTGATGGAGTCTCCGGTCCAGAGCGCGAAGCGGTGCTTGCCGGCGCTCTTGGCCGAGTACATGGCGCCGTCGGCGCGCTGGAGGAGCTTCTCCGGCTGGTCGGGCGCGGTCTCGTACCAGGCCATGCCCACCGACGCGCCCAGGTCGAGGCCGGGATATCGATCGCCCAGCGCGCGCACGCGAGCGAGGAGCCGATGCGCCAGCGGCTCCACCGCGATGCGCTGCGGGTCGGCGAAGATCACCGCGAACTCGTCGCCGCCCAGGCGCGCCGCGATGTCGGCGCTGCGGACGGTGTCCTTGATGGCGCGGGCGATGCGGCGGAGGAACTCGTCGCCCTCCACGTGGCCGCGCTTGTCGTTCAGGTTCTTGAAGTTGTCCACGTCGAGGTAGGCGATGCAGACCGGCACGCCGGAGCGCCTGGCGCGCGAGAGCTCCTCGGAGAGGCGCTCGAGGAAGGCGCGGCGGTTGGGCAGGCCGGTGAGCGGATCCTCGCGCGCCAGCCGCTGCGCGCCGTCGAGCAGCTCGCCGAGGCGCGCGTTGGCCTGCTTGAGGCGGCGCCGGTCCTCGCGGATGCGCACCACCATCACCGCCATCACCACCAGCATGGCGAGGCGGCTCATCGAGTTCCACATCAGCACGCGGGTAGGCTCGCCGCGGTGGCCCCAGGCTTCCGCCTCGAACCATGCGATGCCCGCGGTGAGGCCGGCCAGGAGCGCCGGTCCGCGCCCCAACCACCAGGCGGCCACCAGGACCGGGATCACGTAGAAGAGCGAGAACGAGACCCACGGCGCCGTGACGTAGTCGAGCAATCCCACCAAGGCGAGCGACGCTACCAGCAAGAAGGCGATCGACGCACGCAGCGCGCCCGGCTTGTCGTAGTGAGGGTCCAATCGTACACAGCGTAACGCTACGGACCCCTCAGGTCACTTTTGCGCGGTCCATACCGGCACCTGCCAGAGCGCGTATCCGCGCGGGTCGCGAACGCACCCGATCATCTCGTGCCAGCGACGCTGTACTTCTTCGCGCGGCATGCCGGAGTGCTCGACGATGGAGTCGGTGTACCCGTCGCGCCAAGCCTCCCAGATGCGGGCGAAAACCTCCCGCGGCACGCGCAGCGTGTCGAGCACCACGTAATCGACGCGGATGTCGCGCGCTCCCAGGTCGTGAAGGTAGGTGAACATCTTCCTTCCCACGTGCAGGTCGCATCCGACGCCTGCGGCGTACCGCTGCGGGACCACCTGCCAGAAGCCGTCCGCGTCGCTGTCGGTGGGGTGGCACCACATCATGCCGTAGTCCTCGGCGATCATGTGCAGCCGGCCGCCGGGACGGAGCACGCGCAGCATCTCGGCCAGCGCGCGCTTCGCGTCGGGCACCGCCTGGAGCACGTGCCGGCTCACGGCCAGGTCGAAGGTGCCGTCGGGGAAGGAGAGGTGCATGGCGTCGTCGTGCTGGAAGCGCACGCGATCGCCGAAGCGGGCGTTCCGCTGCCGGGCGCGCTCGAGGTGCGACTCCTCCAGATCGATGCCCACGAAGCTCGCCCGGGGGAAGGCCTCGGCGAGCCGGGCCGTGATCTCGCCGGTGCCGCAGCCGTCGTCGAGCACGCGAGCTTCCGGGCGCAGCGGGTGCCGCGCGAAGATGGGCTCCTCCTGCGGCCAGATGGCTTCTGCCTGCGCCGCGAGGTTGCGGACCATCGACTCGTCCGCCATCTCCTTTGCCTGTGGACTGCTCGGGTTCATTTCACCGTCCTTGCGTCATGAGGATGCGTCCGGCTTGCCGTTCCTGCGGGCGCGCGCCTCGGCGGCCACCAGCGCCAGGAAGTCGGCCAGCGTCTGCCCCGGCACCTGCTGGAACTTCTCCGATGTGATGTCCAGGCCCTCGATGCGGTCCAGCCGGAAGCTGCGGAATCCCTGGCGCAGCTCGCACCAGGCGGTCAGGGTCCAGGTCTGCCCCCAGTACGCGAGGCCGAGCGGATGCACGGTGCGCTCGCTGCCCGCCTGGGCCTTGTCCAGATAGCGGAACCTGGCCTTGCGCTGCTGGCGGATGGCATGGCGCAGGTCCTCGAGGCCGTTGCGGAAGCGGGGGTTGAGGTGGAAGTCGGGCGCCATCAGCGCCGATTCCGCCAGCCGCGACTTGAGCCGGGGCGGAAGCACCGTCTCGATCTTCTGCAGCGCCTCCTCCGCGGCCCGCGCCAGCTTCTGGTCCGCCCAGGCCCGCACGATGCGCGCGCCCAGCACCAGCGCCTCGATCTCCTCTTCGTCGAACATCAGCGGCGGCAGCTCGTAGCTGCGGTCGAGCGCGTACCCCACTCCCGCCTCTCCCTGGATGGGCACCCCGGAGAGGAGCAGGTCGCGGACGTCGCGGTACACCGTCCGCTCCGACACCTCCAGCGCCTGCGCCAGATCGCGGGCCGTGGTGGCCCCGCGCCGGCGCAGCCGCTGGACGATGCGGAAGAGTCTGTCCGCCCGCCGCATGCCCGAAGCTTATTCGAGCTTCTCGAAGATGCCGAGTCGGGCACCCGACGGATCCTCGATGATGGCGAACCAGCCGACGTTCTTGATCTCGGTGCGCGGGGTCACGAGCTTCGCGCCGAGCGTCTTCGCCCGCGCCACCGACTCGTCCAGCCTGGGGACGTTGACGTACGCCAGCCAGGCGCTGCGGGCGCCCGGTTCCTGCAGCGGCATGAGACCGGCGCCCGGTCCTCCTTCCGTGTCGATCTCGGTGTACGTGCCGAACCCGGGAATGGCGGTGTCCTTGGTCTTCCAGCCGAACAGCTCGACGTAGAAGGCCTTGGCGCGGGCAGCGTCGCTGGAGTGCAGCTCGAGGTACGTGAACGGATTTGCCATGGGGCATCCTCCTGTATGGGGATGCATCGTGCCCCCCTGCTCCTGACAGCATTGTGTCAGGAGAGATCGGGGGCCGATTGCAGGGGGCGTTTTCACGGGAGTCAGAGCTGGCGGCAGCCTGCGCGCGAGGGGAGAGGCGCGCCTGGGCGGAGCTGCTCCGGCGCTACGACGGCAAGGTCCGCAGCGCGCTGCGAGGGGCCGGCGCGCCGGAGGACGCGGACGACCTGCGCCAGGACGTCTGGGCGCGGCTCCTCGCCAACGACCGCGCGGCGCTGCGCCGCTTCCGCGCCGAGCGGTCCGGGTCCTTGCGGGTGTTCATCGGCCAGGTGGCGCGCAGGGTGGCGATCGACCACGGCCGCGCGCGCCGGCTGCGACCGCCGGCCTGCGGAGAGGAGCCGTCCGACCTGGCCAGCTCCAGCCCGGGCCCGCTCGAGCTCCTCCGTCACGCCGCCCGGTCGCGCCGGCTGGCCATCGCCCTCGACACCGTGGCGCGCGCCGCCGGGCACCCCGCCCGTGACCGCGACATCCTCCGCCTCCACTTCGAGGAGGGGTGGCTGCCGGCCGAGATCGCGGGCATGGGCCTGGGCGTCTCCACGCGCGGCGTGGAGTCCCTCCTTCGCCGCGCCCGGCGGAAGCTCACCGCGCTGCTCAGCGAAGACGAGCCCTGATCCGACGCCGCCCGCGCGTGGGGCTTGCTCGGCCGCTCATCGCGACGCGACTCAGTTCAACCGGTTGAACCGCCTCCGATCGCGCCGTGGCCGGACGATGCGTCCGGCACCATCCGTGGAACGACCCTCGACGGCCTCCGCGATGGTCGCCATCAGAAACTCGTCCTCATGCGCCCACTCGAGCGCTTGCGCCGCCACCACGTTGAGCGGCAGCTCCTCGTCCTCGTGCAGCAGCGGCATCACCGCCTCCAGCGTGCCGTCCGCCCGGAACACCAACGCCGCATCCTTGGCCCCCAGCCGAATCTTCGTCGCCATCCCAATCCTCCTCGAACCGCACCCTGCCACAGGGGTCCGACATCGCCTGGCCCGGGAGCAGAGGAGCCTTGACGGGACGCGCCCGGCGCGGCATACAGACCCGCCCCGAAAGCCGCCTTGCCCAGGTAGCTCAGTCGGTAGAGCAGGGGACTGAAAATCCCCGTGTCGGTGGTTCGATTCCGCCCCTGGGCACCTCTTCCAGAGGGAGACGCAACGCGGCGCGAGTGTCAGGGGCGCCATCTTTGCCGGCCTCCGGCAGCGCGTTTCCGGCAGCCGGCTGGCAGAGCCCAGAGAGAAGATCCCGCAGAAGATCCGGAGGAAGCCGCGCGTACACGCGCTCTGCCATGCGGCTGTCGCGGTGCCCGAGCATCGCGGCCACTTCGGAGACGGGCACGCCGTCCGCGCGCAGCCAGGTGCCGAACGTGCGGCGCAGGTCGTGCGAGCTCACCCGCGGCATCGGCTCGAACGGCCCGAGGTCCGCCGGCGCCGGTTCCCAGCGAAGGAACGCCATGACGGACGCGATCGCGCGCGTGGCGGTGATGGCGTCGCAGGCGCGGTAGAGCGCGTGCGTGAACGACGTGTTCGGCCGGAAGAGGAGGCCGTCCGCGCCCTGCGCGAACGTCAGCGCGTAGTCGAGCAGCTCGCGCTGCCACGGGCGCACGAGCGGCACGTCACGGTCGCGCGTCTCGTTCTTGGTCCCGCCGACGTGGACGAACTCCGCGCGGCAGTCGTCCCGGCGCGCTGTCTCGGTGGCGGACCACTCCGCGCCGGTTGCGACCATGAACGTGGCGCGCGCGGCG
>DASSQZ010000093.1:0-12410 GCA_035702105.1 Myxococcales bacterium
GGGTACTGCGTGGCCAACCGCCAGAAGCCGAGCGGCATCGACAACAAGCAGACGTATCTTCGGCTCTGGGTCGAGCCGCTGATGGGCAAGAAGCAGCTCGACCGCATCACCGACGAGGACGTGCAGCGGCTCAAGGCGAAGATGCAGCATCTCTCGCCGAAGACCGCGAACAACGCCCTCACGGTACTGGCGAAGATGCTGCGCGTCGCCGTCGAGTGGAAGGTCATCGACAAGATGCCCGCGACCGTGCGGCTCCTCAAGGTCACGCACAACGAGATGGAGTTCTACGAGGAGCCGGACCTGGAGCGGCTCGTCGAGGCTGCAGGGAAGGTGGACCCGCTGGCGCACCTGGCCGTGCTGCTCGGTGCCGACGCGGGTCTGCGGATGGGGGAGATGATCGCGCTGGAGTGGAGCGACATCGACTTTCGCCGCAACCTGCTCACCGTCGCGCGCAACGACTGGCGCGGGAAGGTGGGCCTGCCCAAGGGCGGCAAGTCCCGCAAGGTGCCCATGACCCGCAGGCTCGCCGCGGCGCTCTCGGCCGCGCGACACCTGCGAGGACCCCGCGTGCTGTACCGGCATGATGGACGGCCGCTCAGCGTGGGGACGATCCGCTACTACATGGCGAAGGCGCAGAAGCGCGCCGGCCTGCGCGTGGTCGATGGCCGCGCGCTCGGCGAGCTGCACATCCTCCGCCACACCTTCTGCTCGCGGCTGGCGATGCGCGGCGCTACGGCGAAGTCCATCCAGGAGCTCGCCGGGCACCAGCACCTGAGCACGACGCAGAGGTACATGCACCTGTCGCCGGCGGCACGGGAGTCGGCGATCCGGCTGCTCGACGCGCCCACTGAAAAGATTGGAGACGGACTGGAGACGGGCGCCTCGGAAGCACCCCAGCAGTAGAAGTTTCGCGAGGTTGGTGGCGGTAGCGCATGGGAATCGAACCCACCGAGGACGCCTCTCAGCGCCCGCCACCGGTTTTGAAGACCGGGCCGGCCACCAGATCCGGACGCGCTACCGAGTCGTTCTTACTCTGGAAGCCGGCGGGATGCACAAGGTTTCCTGCCTGCGGCGCGGGTCGGCGCCGAGACCGGAGCGCCCGCGGCTGATAGGCTGACCAGATGACGGAGATCCTCCTCGTTCCCGGCCTGTGGAACTCCGGGCCCGAGCACTGGCACTCGTATTGGGAGCGCGAGCGCGCCGACTGCCGCAGGGTGGTCCAGCACGACTGGGAGACGCCCTGGTGCAGCGACTGGGTCGACGCCCTGGAAGCAGCAGTGGCCGCAAGCGCCGGGCCGGTGGTGCTGGCTGCCCACAGCCTGGGATGCGCCCTGGTCGCGCACTGGGCCGGCGCATCGGAGCACTCGTTCAAGGTGCGCGGGGCGCTGCTGGTGGCCCCGAGCGACGTCGAGGCGCCGGGCTATCCGGCAGGGACCACCGGGTTCACTCCGATGCCGCGCACGACCTTGCCGTTCCCGAGCATCGTGGTGATGAGCACCGACGACGAGTACGTCTCGCCGGAGCGGGCGGCGTTCTTCGCCCGCGCCTGGGGCAGCCGGCTGGTCGACGTCGGGCCCAAGGGGCACATCAACAGCGCCTCGCAGCTGGGCATGTGGCCCGAGGGCCTCGCGCTGATCGAGGAGCTCCGGCAGGCGTACTGAGGCCGCGCAGCGCGCTCCCTCACGCCTGCACGTCCCCGCCCAGGTACGCAGCCTCCAGCCGCGGATCGCGCGCCAGGTCGGCGGCCGGCCCGTGCAGCGCCACCTCGCCGCGCTCGAGCACGTACGCCTCTCGCGCCGTCTGCAGCGCCATGCGCGCGTTCTGCTCCACCAGCAGGATGGTGGTCCCGCCGCGGTGGATCTCCTGCACGATCTCGAAGATCTGCCGCACCAGCAGCGGCGCAAGTCCCATCGACGGCTCGTCGAGCAGCAGGATGCGCGGCCGCGCCAGCAGGCCCCGGGCGATGGCGAGCATCTGCTGCTCTCCGCCGGAGAGCGCGCCCGCCTGCGCCTGCAGCCTCCGCTGCAGCGAGGGGAAGCGCGCGATCTGGGTCTCCACCGCCGCGCGCGCCTCGTCGCGTCCGCCGGGCCAGGGCCTCGCCTCCGCGCCCATCACCAGATTTTCCAGCACCGACATGCGGTGGAGGATGGCGCGCCCCTCCGGCACCAGCACGACGCCCGCGGCCACCGCGGCATGCGACGGTAGTCCGGCGAGCTCCCGGCCCTCGAGTTGCACCGAGCCCGAGGCGGGGCGGACCAGGCCCGCGATGGCGTTGAGCGTGCTGCTCTTGCCGGCGCCGTTCGGCCCGATGAGCGCGACGATGCTGCCCGCCTCCACCGGGAAGGACACGCCGCGCACGGCCTCGACGTGGCCATAGCTCACGCGCAGGTCACGGACCTCGAGGAGCGCGGTCACGTTCCTTCTCCCAGGTAGGCGGCGATGACGGCGGCGTCGCGGCTCACCTCGCCCGGCGTGCCCTGCGCGATGACGCGGCCGAAGTTGAGCACGGTGATGCGGTCGCACACCTCCATCACCAGGCGCACGTTGTGCTCGATGAGCAGCACCGCCCGACCTTCATGCGCCACCTCGCGGACCAGGCGCGCCACCGCGCCCGCCTCGGCGGGGTTCATGCCGGCGGTGGGCTCGTCGAGCAGGAGCAGCTTCGGCCTTGCCGCCAGCGCCCGCGCGATCTCCACGCGGCGCTGCTCGCCGTAGGAGAGACCGTACGCGGGCGAGTGCGCGCGCTCGCGCATGCCCACGCGGGCGAGGCCTTCCAGCGCCTCGCCGCGGGCCTGTTCTTCCTCGCGCCGCGCGGCCGGCAGCATCGAGAGCCGCCGCCAGAACGGCGCCCGGCGGCGCAGGTGCTGCCCCACCACCACGTTGTCCACCGCGGAGAGTCCCGCGAAGAGGCGGATGTTCTGGTAGGTCCGCGCCACGCCCAGCGCGGCCACGCGGTGCGGCGGCAGGCGGTCGATGCGGCGGCCGTCGAGCACGATGCTGCCGCCGGTGGGCGCGATCAGCCCCGAGACCATGTTGAGCAGCGTGGTCTTGCCCGCGCCGTTCGGTCCGATCAGGCCGTGCACCTCGCGGTCGTTCACCGTGAACGTCGCCTCGTCCACCGCGCGCACGCCGCCGAAGGCCCGCGACACCGAGGCGAGCGCGAGCGTCACGCTCCCCTCCGCAGCCTGCGCGGCAGCGAGGCGATGCCGTTGGGCAGGTAGAGGATCACCGCCAGCAGGATCAGCCCGTTGAGCAGCAGCCGGAACGGGCCGGGCGAGAGTCCCAGCCGCGCTCCAGCCTCGCGCAGCGCCTCGGGCAAGAGGGTGAGGAAGGCCGCGCCCAGCACCGGTCCGAAGAACACCGACGTTCCCCCCACCACCGCCTGCACCAGCATGTCCACCACCCGGGAGAAGCCGTACCCGGAGGGCGAGACGATGAAGGTGAAGTGCGCCTCGAGCGCGCCCGCCAGCCCGGCGATGGCCGCGCCCAGCGCCAGCATCGCCAGCTTGTACCGGGTGGTGGCGATGCCCATGGTGCGCGCGGCGGTCTCGTCCTCGCGGATGGCCTCGAGCGCGTAGCCCGCGCGCGAGCCGCCCAGGCGCCAGAAGACGAAGAGCGACACCGCCAGGGCGAGCCCGATGGTCGACAGGTGCGTGCGCTGGGGAATCGCCACCAGCCCGAGCGCGCCGTTGGTGTAGTCCCAGTTCACGAAGGCGAGGCGCACCACCTCGCCGAAGCCCACCGTGGCGATGGCGAGGAAGACGCCGCGCAGCCGCAGGACGGGAAGGCCGAGCGGCAGCGCCAGGATGGCCGGCGCCGCCGCCGCGGCCAGCAGCACCACCGCGAAGGGCACCGCAGGCGAGCGCAGCGTGATCAGCGCGCCGGTGTAAGCGCCCACCGCCATGAACCCCGCGTTCGCCAGCGAGAGCTGGCCGCAACAGAGCGTGGCGTAGATGGACAGCGCCAGAAGCGCGTTGATGCCCACGAACGCGATCAACCCCTGGTACGCGAGCAGCAGATCCATTCACGCCTCGCGCGCCGCGGCCCGGCCGAGGAGGCCGCCTGGACGCGCGACCAGCACCAGGAAGAGCACCGCGAACGACACCGCGTCGCGGTACGACGACCCCAGGTGCGACACGGTGTAGACCTCGATGAGCCCGAGCAGGAAGCCGGCGATGACCGCGCCCGGCACGCTGCCCATGCCGCCGAGGATGATCACCGCGAGCCCCTTCAGCTCGACGCTCCTGCCCACGTCGGGCGAGATGGAGTTGAACGCCAGCCCGAAGAGCACGCCGGCAGCGCCGCCCAGCGCGCTGGAGATGAAGAAGGCGAGGGCGATGACGCGATCGACGTTCACGCCGAGGATGCGCGCCGCCCTCGGGCTTTCGGCCACCGCGCGGATCTGCCGCCCGAGCCGGGTGCGCGCGAGCAGGAGCGTGAGCAGCCCCATCAGCGCCACCGAGATGCCCACGATGCACAACTGCAGGAGCGACGCGCCGGCCCCGCCGATGTGGATCATCCGGTCGGGAAAGGTACCCTGGGGAAAGCGCGACACGTCCGGTCCGAAGATCTGCAGGGCGATGGCCTCGAACACGGTGGCGACGGCGAGCGAGCTGATCAGGCCGGAGATGTTCGAGTCGGACCGCCCGCGCAGGGGCCGGAACGCCACCCGCTCCAGCGCGATTCCGAGCACCCCGCCGCAGAGCGTCCCGAGCGGCAGCGCGAGCCAGATGGAGAGGTGCAGGTCGGCCACCAGCGCCAGCGCCGCGAAGGCCGAGAGCATGAAGACCGCGGCGTGGGCGAGGTTGAGGATGTCGAGCACGCCGAAGACCAGCGTGTACCCCACCGCGAAGAGCGCGTAGATGCTGCCGACGAAGACGCCGTTCAGGACCTGTTGACCCATCGCCCCTCCGCGGACAGGCCGCGGCTACTCGACGATCTGGAACTTCCCGTCCTTCACCTGCTGCACCGACGGCCCGTGCAGCGCATCGCGGGTGGGAGTGAAGGAGAACTTGCCCAGCGGGGTGTCGAGGTCCTTGACCCTGGCGAAGCCCGCCACGATGTCGTCGCGCCCGGTCTTTCCGCCGGCCTCCTTGATGGCGTCGGCGATGATGAGCACGGCGGTATACGCCTGGGCGGTGAACTGGTCGGGGTTCACGCCCACCTTCTTCATCTCCTCGAGGAAGGTCTGGTTCGCCGGCGACATGCTGGTGGAGTTCCACGAGGTGCCCACCATCACGCCGTTCGCCGCCGCGCCGGCGTTCTTGATGAACGCCGGGCTGTTGAAGCCGTTGCCGCCGAGGATGGGGCCGGTCCAGCCCAGCTGCCGCGCCTGCGAGACGATCGAGGCCGCGTTGTCCGCGAGCGCCGAGACGACCAGCACATCGGGCTTCGCCGAGATGAGCGCGGTGAGCTGCGCGTTGTAGTCGCGGTCGGGCTTGGCGAAGGTCTGGGTGCCCACCACCTTCACCCCCAGGTCCGCGAGCGCCTTCTGCATCACGTCGTAGCCGGCCTTGGTGAAGACGTCGTCGTTGCCGTAGAGCACGCCGGCGCTCTTGAAGTGCAGCTTGTCCTGGGCGATCCGGAACGCGCCGGGGATCACCTGCGCCTCGGTCAGCGAGTCGCGCCAGATGTAGTTGCCGATGTCGGTGATGCCGGTCGCCGCGGTGTTGGAGATGGCCAGGACCGGGACGTGGGCCTGCTGCGCCAGCGGGTCGGCGGCGCTGGCGGTGTTCGAGAGCGTGGGGCCGATGATCGCGCTCACGTTGTCGCGGTTGATGAATTTCTGGAAGACGGTGATGCCCTGCTCCTTGGTGGAGGCGTCGTCCTCGACCAGCAGGTTCAGCTTGGTTCCCCCGGCGGCGACGTGCGCCACGCCTGCGCGCAATCCGGCCTGCTGCGACGCTCCGTAGGCCGCGGCCGCGCCGGTGAGGCTGAGCGCTGCGCCGATGGTCGGAACGAGCGGGCCCGCATCCGCCGCCCCGGCTTGCGCCGGCGCGGGGGCGGCGCCTTTCTCCTTGCAGCCTGCAGCCAGCAACACCAGCACGACACACGTCCAACGGCGTGCCATGGCGTCTCCTTGTTTGGTTGCCGCGTGCGTTATCGCAAACCGGGTGCGGGGCGCAAGCGGGACGCTGCCGCCGCGGCCGCGTCAGCCCGCGCCGCCCCGAGCCGGCCGGGGCCTCTCCGCGAGCGGATAGCTTCCGATCACCTTCACGTGCCGCGCCGTCGCGCGCAGCTCTTCCAGCGCCGCCTTCACCGCCTCGTCCTCCAGCCCGCCCAGCAGGTCGACGAAGAACACGTACTCGAACGGGTTGGCCGGGATGGGCCTCGACTCGAGCCGGGTCAGGTTGATCTGGTGCTCCGCGAAGAGCTTCAGGCAGTCGAGCAGCGCGCCGGGATGGTGGTGCACGGAGAAGGCCAGGCTGGTCTTCTCGCCGCGCGGCCGGGGAGCCGCGTCGTCGGCGCGGCGCACGGCGAGGAAGCGGGTGATGTTGTTCTGGACGGTCTGGATGTTCTCCGCCAGCACCGTGAGCCCGTACACCTCCGCGCAGCGCTTCGAGGCGATGGCCGCGACGCCGGGCTCGCGCCGCGAGGCCACGATCTCCGCCGCCCCGGCGGTGTCGTACTCGGGCACCGAGCGCAGGCCGTGCCGGTTGATGAAATCGCGGCACTGCGCGAGGGCGACAGGATGCGAGCAGACCGTCTTCACGTCCTCGAGGCGGTCGCGGCCGAGCAGGCAGTGCTCGATCAGCAGGTACGACTCCGCGGTGGCGAACACGTCGCGCTCGAGCAGCAGGTCGGTGTTGACGCCCACCGGCCCGGCGATGCTGTTCTCCACCGGCAGAAAGCCCGCGTCCACGGCCCCCGACTCGATGGCGTCGAAGACCTCCTCGCTGATGGCGAAGCCCACCGGCTCCGCGGAGGGGCCCAAGTGGGCGAGCAGCGCCGCCTCGCTGTAGGCGCCGCGGACTCCCTGGAAGCCGATCTTCGCCACGGGCCGCGCAGGTTAGCAGAAGAGACGCCGGCCCGGATGGCGCGCGCCGCGGCGGCCGCCGCCTCTCGTGGCGAATCGCCGTCGGCGCGGGTCAGAGCCGCAGCCGGACGATGTACTTCTCGCCGAGCCAGCGGAAGAGGAGGAAGGCTCCGGCGGGAAGTCCCAGGCCCATCAACCCTGCGAGGACGATACCGGTCATATGGCCCCCTTCATGTGGGCCGATCGTCAACCGCTTAGGCCCGCGCCGCGGCCGCCGTCAAGGCGTGCCATCCGACCAAGGGGCCGGTCCGCCCTTGGCATCCTCGCGGCGTGGATCCAGGATCGGGCCGGTTCGAAACAGGGAGGCAAGTCATGGCCGACCAGATCCGCCGCGTGGACTACTGCTACGTCGAAGTTGCCGACAAGCCGGGCGAGGGCGTGCGCGTGCTGGCTGCGTTGAAGGAGGGTGGGGTGGACCTGCTCAACTTCACCGCCTTCCCCGGCGCGGGCGGCAAGACGCAGATCGACCTCGTGGCCCAGGACGGAGACGCGCTGGCGCGGGCCGCGAAGAAGGCGAATCTCACGCTCTCGCCGCGCAAGCAGGCCTTCTTCATCCAGGGGCAGAACCGCGCCGGGGCGGCCGCCGACGTGCTGCGCAAGCTCTCGGATGCGAAGATCAACGTGAAGGCCGCGAACGGCTGCGCCGGGCAGGGCGGCTTCGGGATGATCGTCTGGGTGGCGCCCGCCGACGTCGCCGCCGCCGCGCGTGCCCTCGGCGTCTGACGATCAGCGCTCGCGGCGCAGCGCCGCCACGTACACGGCCGCGAGCACGACCAGGCACACGCACCCGAGCACGACGTAGCGGTGCACGATCTGGTCCGCGCTCCAGCCGTAGGTCTCGGCGAGCATGCTCGGGTCGCTGAGGCCGCGCCCCTCGTTCATCCCGAAGGGGATGCGCTCAACGTCGGTGCGCGCTGCCCACCACTGGCCGAAGGCATCGACGAACGCCGCCGCGCCGATGACGAGGAATCCCCAGCGGAGCCAGCCGCGGCGCAGCGCGCCGCCCTCGGGCGCATAGAGCGTGAGCATGAGCAGGGCGCCGAGCACGAGGCAACCGCCGTCCCCCATGAAGTAGATGAGCTGGCGCGCGCCGGGAGCGGGGAGCATCGCGCTGCAGAAGATCTGCACGGTGCAGAGCGCGACCAGCGCCCGGAAGGCGCCGCGCCGGCCGCTGCGCCAGGCCAGGGCCGCGCCTGCCGCCATGGCGCCGAAGACCAGCAACGCGAACGGCCCCGATCGCGACTGCGCCACCGGCGTGAACCATGGGCCCGGGAATGCCGGAAACCCGCACAGCCACGCGGTGGCGGCATGACCCACCTCGTGCACCCACATGCTGAGGAAGACGCGCAAGAGGAAGCGGCCCGGTCCGGTTGCGGCGAAGAGCGCCGCGAGCGCCAGCGCGGAAGGAATGGCCCAGGTGCGGATGCGCCGCTCGAGGAGCGCCTCCTCGACGTCCCAGACGGTTTCGGCGTCCACCGCCGGGCCCTCCGCGCGATCCATCCCTCCTTCGTACCCGCGCGCTGCGGCCCCGCGCAAGGAGGCGAACCTCGCGCGGGGCGTCGCGGCGCTCCTACCAGACCGTGCAGCGGTTCTGCGGCGCCATGGCCGAGCCCGCCTTGCACGAGTAGGCCTTGGCGAAGTCCGGGTTGTCCGACACCGGCCCGTTCACCCGCCACTGTGCGGTGGAGTGGGGATTGGTCTGCGCCTGCAGCCGCGCCGCCTCGGGCCGGTAGTTGGTGCACCAGGTCTGCGCGAAGGCGACGAAGAAGTCCTGCTCGGTCCTGGCGTCGGTGTGTCCGCCATTCTTCTGCCGCAGCGCCATCAGCGCCATCTTCACGCCGCCGATGTCCGCGATGTTCTCGCCCAGGGTCAGGTGGCCGTTGAGGTGCACGTCCTCCACCGCCGTATAGCCGTCGTACTGCTTGGCCACGCACTCGGCGCGCTCCTTGAACGCGTCGTTCACCGGACTGGACCACCACTCGTGCAGGTTGCCGTCTCCGTCGAACTGCCGGCCCTCGTCGTCGAAGCCATGGGTCAGCTCGTGGCCCATCACCATGCCGAGGCCGCCGTAGTTGGCGTTCTCGGGCGCGGAGGTGGCGAAGAAGGGCGACTGGAGGATTCCCGCGGGAAAGACCATCTCGTTCATCGAGGGATCGTAATAGGCGTTGACGGTGGGCGGCGTCATCCCGAACTCGTTGCGGTCCACCGGCTTGCCGATCTTGTCCAGGTCGCGCTGGTTCTCGAACCGCGCCGCCTCCATCACGTTGGCGAGCAGCGACTCGCGGGTGATGTTCATGGTGGAGTAGTCGCGCCACTTGTCGGGATAGCCGATCTTGTTGTTGATCTTCGAGAGCTTCTCCTTGCTCGCCACCCGCGCCGCGTCGTCCATCCACTGCACGGTGGCGAGGTTGCGCTCGAAGGCCCCCTCGATGCCCTGCACGATCTCCTTGGCCATGCCCTTGCCCTGATCGCCGATGGTGGTGACCACGAACGAGCGGCCCAGCGCCTCGCCCAGGGCGCGGTCGGTCATCTGCACGCAGCGCTTCCAGCGGGGCAGGATGGCCTTGGCGCCGGTGAGCGCCTTGGTGAGCCGGAAGCGCTCCTCGACGAACTGCTTGCCCATCGAGTTGCCCGCCGCCTCCAGCAGCTTCCAGCGCAGGTAGACCTTCTCGTCCGGGATGTTGGTGATGTTCCCCACCGTCTTGCTCAGGTTCTTGAAGAACTGCGGAACCAGCACGTTGATCTGCTGGACGTCGGGAGCGCCCACCTGCGTGAAGTAGACGTCCCAGGGAAAGTAGGGCGCCATCTTCTTGAGCGCCTTGCGATCCATGTGGTGGTAGATCTTGTTCGGGTCGCGGCGCTCCACCTTGTCCATCGAGCCGCGGGCGAGCTCCGATTCGATCTGCATGATGGTGCGCGCCTGCAGCTTCGCCTTTGCCTCCGGCGTTCCCGAAAGCACCAGCATGCGGGCGACGTGATCCTGGTAGAGCGCGCGCAGGTCCTTGGAGCGCTGATCGTCCTTGAGGTAGTAGTCGCGGTCGGGCAGGCCCAGGCCGCCCTGGTCGAGGCCGCCGATCACCTGCGTCGCGTCCTTGAAGTCCTGCTGCGAGCCGAAGCCGAAGAAGGGCCGCGCCCCGCGCGCCTGCAGCCGGGCCGTCTCCGCGGCGAGCCCCTTCTGGTCGCGGATGGCGTCGATCTTCGCCAGCTCCGCCTTCAGGGTGGCGAGCGAGGCAGTCTCCGCCTTCTCCTCGTCCATGCAGGTGGCGTAGAAGTCGCCCACCTTCTGGGCGTAGGGGTCGGCGGGGTCCGCCTCGCCGCGCGCGTCCTTCTCCAGGATGTCGTGCAGCAGCGCCTCGTTGCGCTGGTAGATCTCGCTGAATCCGCGGCCCCAGAGCGAGCGGTCCTCGGGGATGGGCGTCTTCTTCAGCCAGTTGCCGCAGGCGTACTGGTAGAAGTCGGTGCAGGGGTCCACCGACTTGTCCATGGCGCTCTCGTCGATGGGCGGAGGAGGGGCCTTGGCCTGCGCGGTGGCGCTTCCAGCCGCGGGCGGCGCGGTGGGCGCCGCGGGCTGGCCGGCGGCGGGAGGGGCGGGGGAGGGCGTGGCGGCGGTGGCGGCTCCCGCCGGATTCGAGGGCGAGGGCGGCGTCTGGGTTCCCGCGGCGGGTTCGTTGCTGGGTTTGGACTGCGGGCCGGAGCTGCAGGCTGCGAAGAGGACGGCAAGGAGCAATCGTTTCATTCGATCTCCTGGATGGTCGGTTCGGGAAGGAAGGTCAAACTCCCGCCCTACGGATGGGAGGCCTGCTTGTTTCCGGCCTTGGCGTGCGCATCGATCCAGTCGAGCACCGTGTGGTACCAGAGCTGGCTGTTCTTCGGCTTCAGCACCCAGTGGCCCTCGTCGGGGAAGTAGAGCAGCCGCGATTCCACCCCGCGCCGCTGCAGGGCCGTGAACATGCCCAGCCCCTGCTCCACCGGGACGCGGAAATCGAGCTCGCCCTGGACCACCAGGGTGGGGGTCTTGAAGTTCTTCACGTAGCTGCTCGGCGAGAAGCGCTGGTACAGCTCCGGGTTCTCCCAGGGCGGGCCGCGGAATTCCCACTCCGGGAACCAGAGCTCCTCGGTGGAGCCGTACTCCGCCGCCAGGTCGAAGACGCCGTCGTGGCTCACCAGGCACTTGAACCGATCGGTGTGCCCGGCGATCCAGTCGATCATGTAGCCGCCGAAGCTCGCTCCCGCGGCGCAGGTGTGGCCTTTCTCCACGCCGGGCAGCTTCTCGGCGGCGTCGGTTGCGCGCATGACGTCGTCGTAGGCCAGGCCGCCCCAGTCGCCGCTGATCTCCTCCTTGAACTTCTGCCCGTAGCCCACCGAGCCGTGGAAGTCGGTCTCCAGCACCACGTAGCCGCGGGCGGCGAAGACGGCGGCGTTCCAGCGCATGGTCCAGGCGTCCTCCCACGAACCCTGGGGACCGCCGTGGATGAGCACCAGGAGCGGCAGGCTGGGCGCCGCGCCGGCGGGGCGGATGACCCAGGAGTGCACCTTGCTGCCGTCCTTCGCGTCGGTCCAGAGCTCCTGGACCGCGCCCAGGTCCAGGTCCTGGTACTGCACGTCGTTGAAGTGGGAGAGGCGGGCGAGGCTTCCGCCCGGCTTCTGGGTGAAGACTTCAGGCGGGTGGGTGAGGCCGGCCAGCGCGACGACGGCGGTGCCGTCGGGGGCGAGATCGAAGTCTCCTCCCGCCGGCGTCTCCGCGAAGCGGCGGAACCTGCCGTCCAGCGAGACGGCGTAGAGCCAGTAGCGCGCCTTCTGCACCACCGACGCGACCAGGCCCTTGCTGTCGCGCCGCCAGACGAAGGAGCCCACGTCGTCGCTGTCGATGTCCACCGCGACGATGCGCCCGCTCTTGCGGTCCTGGATCTTCAGCTTCCAGAGATCGCTCTCGTAACCGTCGCGCGCCTGCGAGGTCCAGGCCAGGTATCTGCCGTCCGGCGAGGGGCGCGGCTGCGCGTCGTCGCCGTGGTTCTGGGCGGTGAGGTTCCTGGGCGCGCCCCCGCCCGGGTCCACCGCCCAGAGGTCGCCGTTGGTGCTCCACGCCTCGCGCTGGGCCGGTTTGCTGCTGACGATCAGCTCGCCGTCCGGGGTGAACTGGAAGTCGTCGCCGCCGCCGAGCCGGAAGCTGGGCCAGTCGGAATCGAGCGGGGTCGCGTCGCGCGCGGGGCCGCCCGCCGCCGGCATGACGAAGACGTGCGTGCGCTTGCCTTCCTTCCACTCCGTCCAGTGGCGCGCGAAGAGGTGGTTCACGATGCGGGCGTGGACGCCGCTCTTCTCCCGCTTCTCCTCGCGCTCCTTGTTGCAGGCGTCGTTGCCGCCGCACTCCGGGTAC
>DASSQZ010000094.1:0-6178 GCA_035702105.1 Myxococcales bacterium
GACCTGGAGGAGCGGCATCAGCGTACCCTCAGCAGCCGCAGCCGCAGCGCCGGCAACAGGCCGCAGGGAAGGAAGATGATGGTGACCATGAGGAGCAGCCCGAAGACCATCATCTCGTAGCCCTCGAACGAGGCGAGGGCCTGGGGAAGGATGGTGAGCAGCGCCGCGCCGAGGACCACGCCGTAGGTGGAGGCGAGGCCGCCGACCACCACCATCGTGACCAGCTCGATGGAGTGGAAGAACGACGCGACCTGCGGCGTGATGTAGCCGACGTAATGGGCCGTCAGGCTGCCCACCGCGCTGGCGTAGACGGCGGAGACGACGAAGGCCGTCGCCTTGGTCCGCGAGGTGTCGATGCCGGCCATCTCCGCCGCCGTCTCCGACCCGTGCAGGGCGCGAAGGGCGCGGCCCACCGGCGAGTCGACCACGTTGGTGGCGAGCGCGATGCCGAGGAGGAGGGCGCCGCAGGCCAGCCAGTACCAGGCGCGCTCGCTGCGCAGCGTCCAGCCGAAGATGGAGAACGGCGGCACCGCCATCCCGTCGTTGCCGCCGGTCCAGGCGGACTCGTTGCCGAGCGCGATGTAGATGATGATGCCGAGGCCCATGGTGGCCATCGCCAGGTAATGCCCGCGCAGGCGGAGGATGGGCCGCGCCACCAGGAAGGCGAGGACGCCGACGCCGGCCATGCCGGCGCCCATGGCCAGGAGCGGCGGCCACCCGAAGCGCGAGGTGAGCACGGCGGAGGCGTACGCGCCCAGCCCGAGGAAGGCGGCGTGGCCGAGGCTGATCTGGCCGGCGTAACCGATGATCAGGTTCAGCCCCACCGCGGCGGTCGCGGAGAGGGCGATGCGGATGGCCAGGTCGTAGGAGTAGCCGCTGCGCAGCGCCGCCGGGAGGAGCACGATCACCGCCGCCGTCGCGGCGAAGCCGAAGAGGCGCCGGCGGGTCACACGCGCTCCGTCACGCGCCTGCCGAAGAGGCCGCGCGGCAGGAAGAAGAAGACCAGCAGCACCACGATGAACGGCACCGCGTCCTTGTAGGCGGAGGAGACGTAGCCGGCGCAGAGGGCCTCGGTGAGCCCGAGGATGAGCCCGCCGACCACCGCGCCGGTCGCGCTGCCGAGGCTGCCGAGCGTCGCCGCCACGAACCCCTTGAGGCCGATCATGATGCCCACGTCGTGCGAGGTGAGCGTGATCGGCGCCGCCACCGCCCCGGCGACCGCGCCCAGCGCCGCAGAGAGCACGAAGCTGGTGGAGAGCACGCGGCGGACGTCGATCCCGACGAGCTGCGCGGCCAGCCGGTTGTGCGAGGTGGCGAGCAGCGCCTTGCCGAGGTTCGTGGCGAGGAAGAACCAGACCAGGCCCAGCACCAGGAGGCCGGCGGTGCCGATCATCCACAGGCTCTGCGGCAGGAGGGTCGCGCCGCCCACCGCGATGGGCTGGTCGCCGCTGAAGGAGGGGACCGACCTCTGTCCCTTTCCGAAGACGACCTGGGCCGCGCCCTGCAGGAAGATGGAGGCCCCGATGGTGACGATGATGAGCGAGACCGTCCCGGCGTCGCGGGCGGGCTCGATGGCGGCCTTCTCCAGCAGGAAGCCGACCAGCGCCGTGAGCAGCACGGCGAGGGGGACGGCGAGCAGGAGCGGCATCCCGGCGGCGGTGAGCAGCGACGCCGAGACGCCTCCCAGCATGATGAACTCGCCCTGCGCGAAGTTGATGACGCCGCTGGCGTTGTAGATGACCGAGAAGCCCACCGCCGCCAGCGCGTAGATCGCGCCGCTCGTCAGCCCCGAGAAGAGGAACTGCAGGGCCTGCGACATCACTTCACCAGCTTCCAGGCTCCGTTCTCGACCTCCAGCATGCGGAACGCGGTCAGGTCGAGACCCATGTGATCGGTCGGCGACATGTTCACGAGCCCGCCGGTGCCCATGTACCCGCGGGTCTGCTCGAGCGCGTCGCGCACCTTCGCCTTGTCGGTGCTCCCGGCGCGCTTGATGGCGTCCACCGCGAGCATCAGCCCGTCGTAGGCATGGCCGCCGAAGCTGGAGACGTCCGCCTTGTAGTGCTCCTTGTAGGCGTTGGCGTAGCTGGTCACCACCGCCTTCTGCGGGTCGTTGTCGGGCAGGACCCTGGCGACGAGCAGCGCCGCCGCCGGCAGCCGCACGCCCTCCGCAGCCTTGCCCGAGAGCTGGATGTACTGCTCCGAGCCGACGCCGTGGGACTGGTAGAGCGGCAGCTTGATCCCGAGCTGGCCATGGTTCCGGGTCACCACCGAGGGGCCCTGGCCGAAGCCGAAGACGAAGATGGCCTGCACCCCGGGCGTGTTCCTGATCTTGGTGAGCTGGGTGGTGACGTCGGCGTCCTTGGGGCCGTACATCTCGTCGGCGACGATGGTCATGCCGTACCGGGGGGCGACCGCCAGCGTCTCCTTCCTGCCCGACTGTCCGAAGGCGGAGTTCTCGGAGAGCAGGCCCACCCTGGCGAAGCCGCGCTTCTTCATGTCCTCGAACACCTTCTCCGCGGCCATGCGATCGGTGTGCGGCGTCTTGAAGACCCACTTGTGCACCGGCTCGACGATGACCACCGCGCCGGCGAGGGAGATGAAGGGAATCTCCGCCTTCTCCACCGGCGGGATCATCGCCATGGTCGCGCCGGTGGTCGTGCCGCCGATGATCAGGTCGACCTTGTCTTCCTCGATCAGGCGCTTGACGTTGGTGTTCGCCTTGGTCGGGTCGCCGGCGTCGTCGTAGCTGACGAGCTGGATCTTGCGGCCGATGATGCCGCCGCCTGCATTGATCTTGTCCACGTAGAGCTGCAGCGTCTTGATTTCCGGATCGCCGAGGAATGCCGCCACCCCGGTCTCGGAAAGCGTGGCGCCGATGCGGATGGGCGGCGCCTCCGCGCGAGTGGCGGTGGAGAAGCCGAAAGCGAGCACGCCGGCAGCAACCAGCAGCTTGCGCATTGTTCTTTCTCCCGATTTGTTTAGCGATTTATTTCGTGAGATCAAAGACCGGGGTCATTTTGGAGGCTACGCTCCCCGAGCCGTCGAGTGCAACTGCGGCGGGTTGTCGCGGCTTCGGCCTGCATGAGCGCGAATGAATGGCTGCCCGCGTCGCACAACGGCGATAACGTGGGGCGTCAATCCACCCGCGCCTTGGCGCAGCTCGTCAGCGTCAGGTTGCCGCACGCGGTGGCGCTCGGCCTCAGAGCACCATGCTCTCGTGGATGGTCTCGCCGCGCGCAAAGCGCTCCAGGGACAGGGCGGAGACGTCCACGCTCTTGCTGCGGCCAAGGACGATGCACTCGGCCAGCGCGCGGCCGACGGCGGGGGCGTGCATCACGCCGTGGCCGGAGAAGCCGTTGGCGAGGAAGAAGCCGGGAACGCCGCAGCCGCCGAGGATGGCGTGATGGTCGGGCGTCACCTCGTACAGACCCGCCCAGCTCCGGCGGCGATCGATGCCGGCGGCGGCCACGTCGGGGAAGCGGCGCTGCAGGGGTTCGGCGATGCGCTCGACGAAATCGGGGTCGAAGTGGAGGTTGAAGCCGGGCGGCTCGTCGGGATTGGACCAGGCGATCAGCACGCGCTCGCCCTCGCGGCGCACCAGCACGCCGCTGTCCGCGTCGATCGCCATCGGAATGAGGGGCGGCAGCGAGGGGCACGGGCCGGTCATGAGGATGTGCCTGCGCACCGGCTCGACCGGGAGGTCGACGCCGAGCATGGCCGCAAGAGCTCTTGCCCATGCGCCGGCTGCGTTCACCACGGCGCCCGCGCGCAGCTCGCCCGCCGCCGTGCGCAGGCGGAACCCGGCGCCGTCGCGCCCGGCTGCCGTGACCTCGGCGCCGTAGCGGACGCGGACGCCCGCACGCGTGGCCCCGGCGAGGAAGAAGTTGGTGAGGCGCCCCGGATCGATGAACCCGTCGCGCGGTCCGAACGTGCCGCCGGCCAGAGGTCCGGCGAGCCAGGGCGCGCGGGCGCGCACTTCGCGCTCGTCGAGCAGGTCCACCGCCACGCCGCGCGCGCGCTGGAAGTCCACTGCCGCCGCCATGGCGCGCAGGCGCGACGCTTCCGCGGTGAAGAAGAGGTATCCCGCCTTGCGGTACGCGGGCGGCTCGCCGATCTCCGCCGCGAGGCCGTCGAGGATCTCCATCGAGGCCAGCGACATGGCGATGTTGACCCCGGTGGTGAACTGGGCGCGGATGCCGCCGTTGGCGCGCGAGGTGGAGCCGGTGCCGGGCAGCGGTTCCCGTTCCAGGATGACCACGCCGCGCTGTCCCATGCGCGCGAGGTGGAAGGCGACGCTGCAGCCGATGACCCCGGCGCCGACGATGGCGACCTCGCAGCTGTCGGGCGCGGTCAACGGTTCCTCGCTTCCGGAGACGGCGCGCCGGCCAGCGCCGCCTCGAGCACCCGGGCGGCGTGCACCGCCGCGCGCCCGGAGCCGTCCTCGATCTGGTGCCTGCAGCTCGTGCCGTCGGCGACGATCAGCGCATCGGCGGGCGCGCCGCGCACCGCGGGCAAGAGGCTCCGCTCCGCCATCTTCATCGAGACCTCGTAGTGCTCCGCCTCGTAGCCGAACGCGCCCGCCATCCCGCAGCAGCTCGACTCGATGGGCTTGACGGTGAGCCCCGGCACGAGCTGCAGCGCGGCGATGGCGTCGGGGAACGCCCCGAGCGCTTTCTGGTGGCAATGGCCGTGCAGGTACGCCTCGCGCTTGCCGTTCGCCGCGAAAGGCAGCGAAAGCTCGCCGCGCCGCGCCTGTGCGGCAAGGAACTCCTCGAGCAGCATCGACTGCCGCGCGATGGCAGCCACCGCGTCGGACTTGACCACCGCCCCCAGCTCGTCGCGCAAGGTGAGCAGGCAGGACGGCTCGATTCCCACGATGGGGACGCCGCGCGCCGCCGCAGGCCCGAGCGCCTCGACCACCCGGCCGAGCTCCTCGCGCGCCTGGTCGACCAGCCCCGCGCTCAGGAAGGTGCGCCCGCAGCAGAGCGGCCGCTTCGATGCGTCCTCGACCACGCGGTACCCGCCCGCTTCCAGCACCGCGCGCGCGGCACGGGCGTTCTCCGGCTCGAACCAGCGCGAGAAGGTATCGACGAAGAGCACCACCTCCTTGCCGGTGTTCTTCGACGGAGGCGGCGCCCGATGGAAGTCGCGGCGAAAGGCGGGCAGCTTGCGGCGGCGGCTCATTCCCGTGATCTTCTCCGCCAGCGCGGCGAGCGGTCCGGCGTGGTTGCGGAGATTGAACAGCGGCGCCATCCGGCTCGCCGCGCGCGCGTAGCGCGGCAGGTACGCGCTGAGACGCGACTTCGCGGAGATGCCGTGCTTCTCGTGCCAATGGTGCAGGAATTCGATCTTCATCCGCGCCATGTCCACGCCCACGGGGCATTCGCGCTTGCACGCCTTGCAGGCGACGCAGAGGTCCAGCGTTTCCTTCATCTGCTCCGAAGTGAGCGCGTCGGGCCCGAGCTGTCCGCTCAGCGCCAGCCGCAGGCTGTTGGCCCGGCCCCTGGTGACGTCCTTCTCGTCCAGGGTGGCCTGGTAGCTCGGGCACATCACCGCCTCGAACTTGCGGCACTGCCCGTTGTTGTTGCACATCTCCGCCGCGGCCAGAAAGCCGCCGCTCTCCGACCAATCCAGGGCGGTCTTCACGGGAAGAGCGGCGTATTCCGGCTTGTAGCGGAAGAGGGTGCGGTCATCCATCTTCGGCGCGCGGACGATCTTGCCCGGATTGAAGAGGCCGCGCGGGTCGAACGCGTCTTTCACCTCCTCGAAGGCGCGCACCAGCTTCGGGCCGAACATCATCTCGTGGAACTCGGAGCGGCTCAGGCCGTCGCCGTGCTCGCCGGAGTGCGAGCCCTTGTACTCCTTGACGATGGAGAAGGCCTCCTCGGCGATGGCGCGCATCTTCCTCGCGCCCGACTCGTCCTTCATGTTGAGGATGGGGCGCACGTGCAGGCAGCCCACCGAGGCGTGCGCGTACCAGGTGCCTTCGGTGCCGTGCCGGCGGAAGAGGTTCGTCAGCCGGTCGGTGAACTCCGCCAGCTTGTCCAGCGGAACCGCGCAGTCCTCGATGAAGGAGACCGGCTTTCCCTCGCCCTTCATCGACATCATGATGTTCAGCCCGGCCTTGCGCACCGCGGTCATCGCCACCTGCGATTTGGGATCCGGCGTCCGCGCC
>DASSQZ010000095.1:0-5516 GCA_035702105.1 Myxococcales bacterium
CCCGTGCTGTACTCCTCTAGGCGGGCTTGAGCAAGTGATCCGCGGAGGAGAATTGCAGCTCGTAGAGCCGCGCATATTCGCCGCGCCGCGCCAACAATTCCTCGTGCGTTCCCAGCTCCACGATGCGCCCCTGCAGCAGCACCGCGATGCGCGTTGCGTGGCGAATGGTGGAGAGCCGGTGGGCGATCACCAGGCAGGTGCGCTTCTCCATCAGCCGGTCGAGCGCGCGCTGCACCTCGCGCTCGCTCTCCGTGTCCAGGGCGCTGGTCGCCTCGTCGAGCAGGAGGATGGGCGCGTCCTTGAGCAGCGCCCGCGCGATGGCCAGCCGCTGCCGCTGGCCGCCCGAGAGCATCACCCCGCGCTCTCCCACCTCGGTGTCGTAGCCCTGCGGCAGCTCGCGGATGAAGTCGTGGGCGCGCGCCGCCCTCGCCACCGCCTCGAGCCGCTCCTGGGACACGTCGCGCAGCCCGTAGGCGATGTTGCCGCGCACCGTGTCGTTGAAGAGGAACGTCTCCTGCGCCACCAGCGCCACCTGCGCGCGCAGCGAGTGGAGGGTGGCCTCGCGGATGTCGCGGCCGTCCAGGAGCACGCGGCCCTCGCTCGGATCGGCGAAGCGCGGCACCAGGTTCATCAGCGTGGTCTTGCCGCCGCCGGAAGGGCCCACCAGCGCGATCACCTCCCCGCGCCGCAGCGTCAGATCCACGTTGCGCAGCACCGCCGGCCCCTCGCTGCGATAGCGGAACGAGACGCGCTCGAAGCGCACCTCTTCCGTGAAGGGAGGAATCCGGGCGGTGCCCGGCACCGGCTCCACCGGCTCGTCGAGCACCTCCCAGAGCCTTCGCGCGCCGGCCATTCCCTGGGTCACGCCCTGGCCGGTGCCGCCCAGCGACTTGAGCGGCGTGTAGAGCAGCACGATGGTGGCGAGAAAGGAGATCACCCGCTCCGGCTGCAACTGTCCGGCGGCCACCGCGCGCGCGGCGAACACCACCGTGGTGGCGATGCCCACCGCGGCCATGATCTCCAGCGTGGGCGTGAAGATGGCGCGGACGAAGAAGCTCTTGCGCATGGTGGCGAGGAACCTGTCCTGCTCGGCGGAGAACTTCTCGCGCTCGTAGCGCTCCATCCCGAAGGCCTGCACGATGCGCACGCCCTGCAGCGCCTCGTGCAGCAGCGTGTAGAGCGTCCCGATCTGCGCCTGGCCCCGGGTGGCGATCTTCTTCAGCCGCCTGGCGAACCGCACGATGGGCAGGACCGTGAGCGGCACCGCTACGAACGCCAGCAGCGCAAGGCGCCAGTCGAGCGCGATGGAGATGCCGAGCAGCACCAGCACCTGCATGCCGTCGCGCAGGTAGGCGGCAAGCCCGTAGGTGACCGCGAACTCCAGCGCCGCCACGTCGCTGGCGAAGCGCGAGAGCAGGTCGCCCGAGGCGCTGCGGGCAAAGAACGCCGGCGAGAGCTCGAGCAGCTTCTTGTGCAGCGAAAGGCGCAGGTCGGCGACCACCTGCTGGCCGAGCATGCCCATGCAGTAGAACTGGCCGAAGTAGGCGGCTCCGCGGACCGCGGCGATGAGCAGGATGACCACCGGGAGCGCGCGCAGGATGGTGGCGCGGGAGATCGTCTCGGGCGCGTGCAGGAAGGGCAGGGCGGTGCGCAGCGCGGAGGGGCCCAGGTCGCCGCCCTTGAAGACGAACTGGAACATGGGCCCCACCAGCCAGGAGAACGCGCCGGTGGCGGCGGAGAGCACGACCATCGAGGCGATGGCGGCCGCGAGCAGCCCCAGGTGCGGCCGCACCGCGGCGACGAGGCGGCGGTAGTCGTGCATCTTCAGGCGCCTTGTAGCATGGCCTGCCGATCTGGTACGCACGCGCGCCGATGCAGGCGCTCGGCCGATTCCTCTTCCGCTGGCGCAGTTTCACGCCGCTGCTGCTGCTCGCCGCGGCGGTGCCGCTGCTCTGGCGCAGCCGCGGCCCGTCCTCGCCGGCGTGGCTGGCCGGGGGCGTCCTGCTCTGCATTCTCGGCCAGGCGCTGCGCGCGTGGGTGCTGGGGCAGGTGCCCGACGGCACCTCGGGCCAGAACGAGAAGCTCATCGCCACGTCGTTGAACACGACGGGGCCCTATGCGCTCACCCGCAATCCGCTCTACCTCGGCAACCTCTTCATCACGGTGGGCCTCTGCCTGGTGGCGCACGACCCGTGGCTGCTCTTGCTCGCGGCGTTCCTCTTCTGGGTGCAGTACCGCGCCATCATCGCGGCGGAGGAGGAGTTCCTGCGCTCGCGCTTCGGCGCGGAGTTCGACGCCTGGTGCGCGCGGGTGCCCCGCTTCTGGCCCCTGCCCGGCCATGCCGCCGCGCCGCGCCCATGGGACGGCCGCCGCGCGCTGCGCAAGGAGCACAACCCGGCGGCGTCGTGGCTGGCGCTCTGCATCGTGCTGGTCGCGAGCGACCACCTGCGCGAGCCGCTCTGGCCCTGGGTCGTGGCGCTGGCCCTGCTTGCCGTCGCGTGGCTCTCGGCGAAGGGCTGGAAGCACGGGTGGCTGCACGGCGGATTCAAGAAGGACCTCAAGCGCAGGCTGCGGGAGACCGCGCGCTGATCACTGTCTCTCCTCGGCGCGGGGCACGAGGCCCGGCGTGGAAAAGCCCCACACTCCCCGGCCCACCACGCGCAGGAGCATCCCCACCTCTGCGGCGCTCTCCGGCCTCGAGGCCGCCTTCTTCCTCAAGAGGTTTTCCGCGAGGTTGCGCAGCGGCGCCGGCGCCCCCGGATTGATCTCCGCGATCGGCGGCGGCTCGGTGTAGAGGATCGCCTCCAGCAGCTCGAGCTGGTTGTGGTGCGGAAAGGGCGGCCTGCCCGCGACCAGCTCGTAGAGGGTGGCGCCGAGCGAGTACAGATCGCTGCGCCGGTCCAGGTGCTCTCCGCGCGCCTGCTCCGGCGACATGTACCGGTACGTCCCCACCACGTGCCCGTGATCGGTGATCGACGGATCGCTCATCTTCTTCGCCAGTCCGAAGTCCACCAGCGTGGCGCGCCGCTGCCGCGAGGTGACGAGCACGTTGCCGGGCTTCACGTCCCGGTGGACGAGCCCGAGGCCGTGGATGAAGGCGAGCCCGTCGCAGACCTGCGCCAGCGCCTCGCAGAGCGCGTGCAGCCGGTCCGGGTTGTTCTGCTCCGCCTGCTCCTCGTCGCTGAGCCTGGCCTCCAGACCGGTAACGAGCCTGAAGCGCTGCGCCTTCGCCACCGCGAGCAGCGCGCCCGAGTCGGGCTCGTCGAAGAGCACGTCCAGGTCCACGCCTTCGGGTGCGTCCGCTTCCAGATCCGGCTCCAGCAGCTTGGGCCGCCCTGCTACGGTGAGCCACTCGCGCAGGGCCATGCCGTCGACGTATTCCATCGAGAGCCACGGCACCCCGTCCTCGTCGCCGAAGTCGAGCACGCGCACGATGTTCGGGTGCTGCAGGTTGCGCAGAGCCTCGAACTCGCGCTGCAGCCGCCGCGTGCCGGAAGGGTCGGTGCCGGGCAGGATCTTCAGCGCGACGGTGATGCCGGTGCGCGAGTCCACCGCCCGGTAGACGGTGCCGAGTCCACCGCGGCCGACCTGCCGCTCGAGTCGAAAAGGACCGAACCAGCTTCGCACCCTCCTAACCTAACCCGCCCGCCGCGCCGTGCAGCAATCCTGCTATGGTGCCGGCCGCCGATATGCCGCGGATCGAACGGGACATCGCGCAGCTCAAGGCGGAAGTCGCCTCCCGTCCCCTGCCCTCCCACGTGGGCATCATCATGGACGGCAACGGCCGCTGGGCGGAGCAGCGGGGGCTGCCCCGGCTGGAGGGGCACCGGAAGGGCAGCGACTCGGTGCGCGAGGTCACCCGGGCGGCGCGGCGGCTCGGACTGAAGGCGCTCACGCTCTACGCATTCTCCTCCCAGAACTGGAACCGCCCGCCCGACGAGGTGGCAGGCCTGATGGACCTGCTGCGCGACTACCTCAACCGCGAGCGGCCCGAGATCATGGAGAACGGCATCCGCCTGCACGCGATCGGCGAGCTGGACCGGCTGCCGCCGCGCGTTCGCGACCCGCTGGAGGCGCTGCGGCGCGACAGCGCCGGCCACGACCAGATGACGCTGACCCTCGCGCTCAGCTACGGCGGACGCGAGGAGATCGTCGCCATGGCGCGGCAGGTGGCCGCCGACCAGCTCGACCCCGGGGCGGTGGACGCCCGGGCGGTGGAGGCCCGCCTCTGGACCGCAGGGCTCCCCTTGCTCGAGCTGGTGGTGCGCACCAGCGGCGAGTTCCGCGTCTCCAACTTCCTCCTCTGGCAGCTCGCCTACGCCGAGATCCATTTCACCGAGACGCTCTGGCCCGACTTCGGCGAGCTGGATCTCCTGCTCGCGCTGGAGGACTTCCAGCGCCGCGAGCGCCGATTCGGCAAGACCTCGGCGCAGGTGCGCAGCTCCGCATGAACCCGCAAGCCCCCCCGCCCGCGGCCAAGGCCAGGAACCTCGCGGTGCGCCTCACCACCGCCTTCGTGCTCCTGCCCTTCGTGCTCTGGCTCATCTGGCTGGGAGGCGTGGCGTTCGCCCTGCTCCTCGCGGTGGCCGCCGCGGCCTGCGCGCTGGAGCTGAACATGCTCCCGGAGTCGCTGCCGCCCGCGCCCACCGAGCTCGAGGAGATCGAGCAGGAGAGCGCCGTGATCACCGGCGCCGCCATCGTCTCCATGGCCGGCGCCTTCCTCATCCCGCTCCTCGAAGAGGTTCCGCTCGGCATCCTCAGCCTGGGCCTGGTGGTGAGCGCCGTGGTGATCATCTCCTTCGCCGACGCGCTGTTCTTCGAAGAGCGCATCGAGAACGCTCCGCGCCGCGTCGGCCTCGCCGTGCTCGGGGCGGTCTATCCGGGCCTGCTCCTCTCGGCCCTGATGCCGCTGCGGCAGCTGCCGGACGGCGGCTGGTGGATCATCCTCGCGCTCACCGTCACCTGGCTGAACGACAGCTGCGCATATTTTGCGGGCCGTGCGTTCGGCAGGCGGAAGCTCTACGAGCGCATCTCTCCGAGCAAGACCTGGGAGGGGGCGATCGGAGGGGCGCTCGGCAGCATCCTCGGCGCGCTGGTCGTGCAGCACTTCTGGCTGCCCCGGCTTCCGCCCTGGGGAGCCGCGCTCATCGGCATCGGCGCCGCCTTCCTCGGCCCGGTGGGTGACCTCTCCGAATCCATGCTCAAGAGGAGTTTCGGCGCCAAGGACAGCGGACGGCTCCTTCCCGGCCACGGCGGCATCCTCGACCGCATCGACGCGCTCCTCTTCAATGCTCCCTTTGTCCTCTTGTGTGCACGGCTCCTCACCTGACGCTGCTGGCGCAAGGCGCCATCCACATTTAGACTCGAAGGGACATGGCCTTCGTACAGTCCGCCGGGTTGACGCTCCTCTCCTTCGCGCTGGTCATCAGCGTGGTGGTCTTCTTCCACGAGCTCGGCCATCTCCTGGTGGGCAAGGCGGTCGGGGTCAAGGCCGTCCGCTTCTCCATCGGCTTCGG
>DASSQZ010000096.1:0-18778 GCA_035702105.1 Myxococcales bacterium
GCGGCCTCTTCGATCCGAAGGCGGTGCGCGCGCTGCTCGAGGCGCACCTCGACGGCCGCGCCGACCTGCGCAAGCCGCTCTGGACCCTGCTCATGTTCCAGCTCTGGCACAAGCACCACGCGCAATCCATCTCACTGCGGAGCGCCGCGTGAGAAGCGCGGGCCTCCCACCGGCCTGGCCGTTCATCGTGCTCGTGATGCGCGATCCGGCCGATGTCTCCTTCCCCGGAAAGACGGTCGAGCGGGAGAGCGGCGCGTGAAGCGGGTGCTCGTCACCGGCGGCGCCGGCTTCATCGGCTCGCACGTCGTCACCGCGCTCATCGAGCGGGGCGACGAGGTGACCGTGGTCGACAACTTCGACCCGTTCTATCCGGAGCGGCTCAAGCGGCGTGCGCTCGACCAGCGCGCGGGGCTGGTCGAGGCCGACATTCGCGATCAGGAGGCCATGCACCTCGCCTTCGCGAAGAGCCAGCCAGAGGTCGTGGTTCACCTCGCCGCGCTGGCGGGAGTGCGGCCCAGCCTGGAGCGGCCCGCCGCCTACATGGACGTGAACGTCCGCGGCACCGCCTGCGTGCTGGAGGCTGCGCGCGCCGCCGGAACGCGGCGCTTCGTCCTCGGGAGCAGCAGCTCGGTCTACGGAGCCCACGCCCAGGCGCCCTTCCGCGAGACCGCCCGCATCGATGCCCCGGAGAGTCCCTACGCAGCGTCCAAGGTGGCCGCGGAGGTGCTGGCGCGCACCTTCCACAACCTCTACGGCATCGAGGTGGCGGCGCTGCGCTTCTTCACCGTGTACGGACCCCGGCAGCGGCCCGACCTCGCCATCCACAAGTTCTCGCGCCGCATGCTCAAAGGCGAGCCGCTGCCCTTCTTCGGCGACGGTTCGAGCCGCCGCGACTACACCTGGGTAGACGACATCGTCGCCGGCGTCCTGGCCGCCTGCGACGTGCCGCTCTCCTTCGACATCCTCAATCTCGGCGGGGCCCACACCACGTCGCTGGCCGAGCTGGTCGTCCTCCTGGAAGGGGCGCTCGGCGTTCCCGCCGTCCTCGACCGGAAGCCCGCGCAGCCGGGCGACGTTCCGCTCACCAGCGCGGACGTGGCCCATGCGGGCGAGGTCCTCGGGTACGCGCCCCGCACCTCCATCGAGGCGGGTCTGCGCAATTTTGCAGCCTGGATCCGTGGGGAAGGGCACGACTGGATCTGATCGCGTCCTTATCCTGCCGGTCGTGAAGCTCTCCGAATTCGCAGCCGCGAACCGCGACGCGATCGCCCGGCGCTGGACCGACCTGGTGCGCGCCGAGCTGCGCAGCGAGGAAGCGCTCGACGAGTTCGAGCTCCTCGACAGCCTCAAGCTCTTCCTCGACGAGGTGATCCGGGCGATGGACGAGGACACGGCCCTCTCCCCGGCCTGGGGCGCCGTGGCGGCCGCGCACGGCGCGCAGCGGCAGGTCCTGCAGCGGGACATCGCCGACGTGGTGCGCGAATACGGCCTCCTCTTCCGCGCGATGATCGACGAGGCGATGCGCGCGCGCGCCGCCCCCTTCCAGCCCGAGGAGTACGCGCGGCTCGCCGCCTGCCTGTCCCGCGGCGCATCGGAGGCGGTGCGCGAATTCGCCGGTCTGCACGCGCTGGAGCTGAGGCGGCAGGGCTGGGAGCACTTCGCCTTCCTCGCCCACGAGATCCGCAACCCGCTGCAGACCGCGCGCCTCGCCGCGCAGATGATCCGCTCGGGAGCACCGCAGGAGCGGGGAGTGGCGGTGATGGAGCGCAGCCTCGCGGAGATCGCCGAATCGATCGACCACGCGCTGGTGGACGCGCGCCTGCGCGGCATCGACGCAGGGGCGTCGCTGCAGCTCGAGACCGTGGACCTGGGCGCGCTGGTGGCGAGGTCGGCGGACGACGCGCGCCCGGACGCGGAGGGACGCAACATCGAGCTGCGCGTCGAGTCGCAGCCGTCGCTTTCCCTCAAGGCGGACCCTCGCGTGCTCCGCTCCGCCCTCGGCAACCTGGTGCGCAACGCGGTGAAGTTCACCCGCAGCGGCGGCAGCGTCACGGTGCGCGCGCGGCCCTTTGCAGTGGAGGTGGAGGACGAGTGCGGCGGTCTGCGGCCCGGAGACGAGACGCGGATCTTCGAGGCCTTCCGCCAGGGCGGCGACGACCGCAGCGGCTTCGGGCTGGGGCTCGCCATCGCCAAGGCGGGCATCGAGGCGCACGGCGGCGAGCTCTCGGTGCGCAACCTGCCCGGCAAGGGTTGTGTCTTCCTGGTCTCGCTGCGCCGCTAACCCACCCCGAGCAGCTCCACCTCGAACACCAGGGTCGCCCCCGGCGGGATGACTCCGCCCGCGCCCTCGGCGCCGTATCCCAGCTCCGGCGGGATGGTGAGCTTGCGCTTGCCGCCCACCTTCATGCCCTGCACGCCCTGGTCCCAGCCCTCGATGACCTGGCCGCGGCCGAGCGGGAACTGGAAGGGCCGGCCCCGGTCCTTCGAGGAGTCGAACTTCTTGCCGTCGATGAGCCAGCCCGTGTAGTGCACCGAGACCAGCTTGCCCTTCACCGCCTCGGCACCGGTGCCCACCACCACGTCCTCCATCTGAAGTCCTGCCGCCATGGCCGCCTCCTCGCGCTTCGCCCTCACTGCTGCCGCACCAGCGCACCCTCTGCGGGCGCCTGCTCGTCCGGGAAGGGAGCCTCGCCCGGCAAGAGCCGATACACCCGCACCACGTCCTCGCCGCGGATGCGCTCCACGTGCCAGGGCACCCGCCGCGAGAGGTTCGCGACCGCGTCCTGATTGAGGAAGTAGAGCCTGCCCACCTGCACCACCACGTAGCAGATCCTGCCGGCGCGGCAGGTGCGGCCGCGGCGCACCAGGGTCTGCAGCAGGTCCGGGCGCCCGTCGCGCTCCGCGTAGAGCTTCGCCGGCCAGTCGATCTCGGTGGACAGCTCGGCGCCAGGCTCGGCATGGTCGGCCACGTACTTCACGGCCTCGCGAAATCCGGCGTCGAAGTAGTCGCAGTGCGGGAAGTACCACTGCACCCGCGCATCGCCGCCTCCCAGCGCCGAGATGTAGAGGCGATGG
Organism: Myxococcales bacterium; assembly: GCA_035702105.1. GTDB lineage: Bacteria > Myxococcota > Myxococcia > Myxococcales > 40CM-4-68-19 > 40CM-4-68-19. The sequence goes on from DASSQZ010000096.1 coordinate 3,076, forward strand.
TGGGGCGCGTGCGTCACCGACGCGAACGCCTCCGTTCCCGGCAGGAGCAGGGCGGAGGCGGCGACGGCCGCCCAGCGCGGCCAGGGCGCGCGCACCTTCTCGAGCAACAGCGCCGCGAGGTAGCCGGCGAGGATGAGGAACGCAGGCAACACGCTGACGAAGAAGCGGCCCCACTTCGACCCGGAGACGGAGTGGACCAGGAACCACACCGCAAGCCAGCCGAGCATGAGCTTGTGCGCGGGCCGGCGCTGCCACAGCGCGACGCCGAGGCCCGCCATGGAGCAGAGGAAGGTGAGCGGCGCGAGCTTCACCGCGGCGAAGACGGCGTAGAACCAGGGCGGCGTCCCGTTCAGGCCGTACTCGATCAGGTTGTTGTAGATGCGGCCCATGAAGAAGAGCGAACCGTGCACCGTCTGCTGGCCGGTGGTGTAGCTCTTCGCGTACTCCCAGGTGGAGGGCAGGAAGGGCGACCAGTTCACCGCCACCCAGAGCGCCAGCGCGATCCCGATGAGCTGCATCCAGCGGCGAAAGGGCACGCGCCAGCGCGAGTCCCGGCGCACCCAGAGATAGAAGACCACCGGGATCGGGGTGAGAAAGAAGAAGTACTTGGACGCCAGCATGCCGGCGAGCGAGGCCGCGGAGAGGACCTCCCAGCGCCGAGGGTCGCGGCCGTCGTCCGCGGCCGCCTTGGCCTCCGCCATGCACCAGAGCAGGAGCACGAGGAAGAGGCCGAGCAGCGTGTCCTCCTTGGCGACGCGCTGGTAGCCGACCAGCGTCACCGAGCACGCCGTCAGCGCGGCCGCGAACAGCCCCGCGGTGCGCCCGAACAGGCGGCGCCCGAGCAGCGCCACCGCCACGATGGACATCCCTCCGGCGATGGCGTTGGGCAGCCGGGTCATCGTCTCGGGCGCCCAGCCGAAGCGCGACCCTACCGTGATGCTCAGGGCGATCAGCCACTTCATCAGCATCGGGTGCTCGACGTCGTCACCCGAGAAGATGCCGTGCAGGTAGCGGTTGGCCGCCAGCCACTTGTGCACCTCGTCGTCGGCGAAGCCCTCGGCCGAGAGGGCGTGCAGACGGAGCCAGAGTCCGAAGACGACCAGCACCGCCAGCGACAGCGCGGCCGCCGTGCCCCAGGGCGCGGTCCGGCCGCGCAACTGTTCGGGTGAGGACTCCATCGAGCGCCGCCTTCTAACCGCGAACGGAGGAAAAAGCCAAGGACTGGCGCAATCCGCCCCAGCCGTTAAGCTGCGGCGTCAGCGTGGCCCGCAATTTCGCCAGCCCGGCGGCGCTCTGCCTGCTGCTCATTTCCGCAGGGACCGCCGGCGAGGAGCCACGGTCACAAACCGTCACGCCCATCGACGTGCACAGTTTCCGCGTGCTGGAGAGCTACTCCGGACCGGTGAGCTACTACAAGCTCGTCGAGGACCCCGAGATGCCCTTCATCCGGGCGGTCTACCGGCCGCCCCTCGAGACGGTGACGCTGGGCGCGGAAGTGCCCGATGCGCTCCATCAGCACACACGCCGCATCCGCTGGAAGTGGCGGGCGCAGGTGCTGCCCAAGGGCGGCAACGAGTGCAAGGAAGGGCTCGGCGATTCGGCCGCCGTGGTCTACGTCTCCTGGAAGCGTGGGCTGAAGTGGTACTCGATCAAGTACTCGTGGAGCGCCGAAGGCGCCAAGGGCAGTGTCTGCGACCAGAAGCGCAATCTTTTCGTGGTGCAGGACACGGTGATCCTCGAGTCGGGCGGCCCGGTGGGACAATGGAAGACGGAGGAGATCGATCCCTCCGCCGAGTTCCGCGCTCACTTCGAGGGCGGCAACCCCAACGCGGACGTGCCCGACCTGGTGGGCCTTGGCATCATGAGCGACGGCGATCAGACGAAGTCGATCTCCGCCGCCGACTACGCGGGGTTCACGCTGATCCGCTGACCTGCGACGGAGGGCCTACCCGGCGTCGGGCGCGGCCACCGGCGGGGCAGCCACCTCCGGCAGCGCCGGCTTGGGCATGCGCAAAAGGCTCTTCTTGCCGAACAGCGTCTCGCCTTCCATCACCAGCACCAGCACGCCGCCCATGAACCCCGGCACCACCTGCGTGAGGTGGTAGAGGAAGATGAACGCCAGCGCCGTCTCCTTGGGGATGCCGAAGGCGATGAGCGCGAGCGTGCCACCCGCCTCGAACGATCCGGCGTTGCCCGGCGAGGGCACGGTGGTCGCCACGTTGAAGGCGGTGAGCGCCGCGAAGGCCTGCATCGCGGTGAGGTCGAGGCCGAGCGCGTGGCCCGCCACCATGATCACGAACGTCTCCCAGAGCCAGGGGAGCGGCGCGATCACCGTCTCCACCACCAGGAGCCGCTTCCAGTGGTTGGCGGCGAAGCCGTCGCGCAGGTTGGTGAGCCAGGCGGGCCCGCGGCGCAGGACGCCGCTCGCCATCAGCGCGAGCAGGAGGCCCACGCCGACCACCAGCGCCCCCATGAGCAGGAGCGCGCGGAAGAGCCACGAAGGCGGCGTGCCGAAGAGGCAGAGGATGGGAAAGGCCGCTACCCATCCCCACTTGTCGCTCCAGAAGTCGACGATCTCGGTGCCCAGCAGCTTGGCGCGGGAAGTGCCGGTGCGCTTGCCCAGGTACTGCACGCGCAGGAGGTCGCCGCCGCGCGCGGGCAGGAGCACGTTGAAGGTGAAGCCCACCATCATCGCCCGGTAGGCCTGCCCGTAGCTGAGGTTCAAGAGCGGCCGCATCACCACGCACCAGCGCAGCGCCTGCAGGCCCATCAGGATCAGGCCGCCCGCGGCGGCAAAGAGCAGCGGCTGCTCGCTGATGCCGTGGAGCGAGGCGATCAGCTCGCGCTGCGAGATCCCGAGATAGAACACCACCGCGAAGGCGGCGAGCAAGCCGGCGAGCAGGCCCAGAAGCGTGCGGAGCCAGAGCCGTTCGCTCACAGAAGTCCCGTCATCTCGCCGATGCGGCGCAGCGTGACCGGCGCCTCCACCTCGGAGCGGCAGGCGTCGAAGCACGATCCGCAGTTGGGGCCGGCGTAGTTGCCGGGCAGGAACTCGGAGTAGTGGGAGACCGCGCCCAGCTCTGCGCAGGGCTGGACCATGCCCTTCGGGGTCACGTGGATCATCACCTGGCCGGCGCGGCAGCCCTTGATCTCGCGCTCCTCGTAGAAGCGGGGCAGCGTCTCGAAGAAGTAGTCGGAGGTCATGACGTTGCCGAGCTCGCGCTTGAGCTGCATCAGGCGCCTGCAGACGGCCTGGAACTCGGCCATCTGCTCCCGGGAGACGAAGTGCTTCTGGTTGCCGTTCTTCAGGTCGTTGTACCCGGAGAAGGCGATGTTGATGCCCCACTTCTGCGCGAGGCGGACCAGGGGCTCCGCGTCGTGCATGTTGTCCACCATCAGCATGGAGGCGAAGGTGAAGACGTTATAGCCGCTGGCCACCATCTTCGGCACCGTCTTCTCCAGCCGCTCGAAGAGCCCGGGAAGTCCGCGCTCCTTGTCCTGCCGCGCGTCCGGGTAGTTCATCGAGATGTTGATCTGGTTGACCCCCGCCGCCACCAACTCCTCGATCTTGGTCTCGGTCAGGAAGCCGCCGTGGGTGAGCACGGTGACGTAGCGAAAGCCAGGCAGGTTCTTGATCTGCTTGACCAAAGGCACCAGATCGCGGCGCAGCATCGGCTCGCCCCCGGTGAAGACCACCACCAGCGGGTCGAACCTGCGCACCACGTCGGTGAAGTCGGTCATCTCGTCGCGATCGCTGAGCTTCCAGTAGTCGCAGAAGTCACAGCGGGCGTTGCACCGCTTGGTGACCTCGATGGAGACGGAGATCGGGCGCTTGTTGAAGGTGACGTCGAGGAACTTGCCCGCGGCGCGAAGCTTCTCCAGCGGGCTCAGAGCAATCTTCATTCACGACCCCATGAAAGCGCGCACGGATAGCACCTGGGACCCGGTCTGGCAATGTGCCGCGGTGCGGTGCGCGACCCGGGGGAGACTGCCCTCGACCCCTTCCGGACACAAAAAAAAGGCCAGGGGGTCATGGCCTGCGCGGCTTGCCCATGGTGGCGAGGGTGCTGCGCGAGAAGAGCCAGAGATGCAGGAGGAAGAGCGCGCCCCAGGCGAGCGCCACCCACTGCACCCAGAACCGGTCCGGGCTGAGCCGGCGATTGACGAGGGCGCAGGCGAGCAGCCCGGAGACCATCACCAGGGCGTGCACCGTGAGCAGGACGCGTTGGCGCTCGCGCGCGAGGAAGCCCTTGCCGGCCATGGGGGCGCTTTCTACCGCGAAAACGAAACCACCGTCTGCCCCCGCGTGAGGTGCTCGGAGAGGACGTGGAGCAGCGCCACCGCACAGAGCGCCAGCGCTCCCTTGCCTCCCTTCAGGTGCGGTCGCGCCCGGTCGAGCACCGCCAGGGCGCCTGCAGCCTCGAGCGCGAAGGGCAGGTATCCCAGGTACCCGGGGAGCGGCATCTCGAAGAGCTTGGGGCGGTCGAAGAACGGCACCGTGTAGAACCAGCCGCGGGCGCAGCGCCAGTTGAGCGACTCCCAGAGGAGCCCGAGAGGAAGGCCCAGGGCCATGACCCGCAGCGGCACGCGAACGCCCGCGAGGGCCTCGCAGAGCGGCCAGAGGAAGATCCAGGCCAGGGGAAAGGCGTACCGGGGCAGGGCCAGGGCGACGAGGAGCATGCCCGCTGCCGCCCCAGCCTTGAGCCGGCGGTGCCCTGCGGCGCGCGGCGCTGCGCCCTCGAGTTGCGCCAGGCCCAGCCGGACCGCAGGCAAGACCGTGGCAAAGGAGACCGCGGCGAAGATGCCGCCGGCCAGCGGGCTCGGCGAGACGCCCGCGTACCACCAGTTCCGCAGGCGCAGGTTCACCAGCTCGAAGACGTCCCAGAACACCACGCTCGCCGCGGCGGCGGCGAGCAGATCGGCCGGCGAGCGCAAGGGCGAATGGCCACGGCGCCAGCGCGCCAGGCCGTCGAGAGCGACGAGCACGCCGATCCAGGCGAGCGGGAAGCGCAGCAGGTCGATCGCCGGGAAGCGATGCGACGCCGCGAGGACGGCCGCGACGAAGAGGATGCCGCAGCAGGATTGGAGCACCGTTCCGGACCCTATCCGAAGCGGGCCCCCGCCACAGCCACCAAGCGCGGGCGCCGGGCCCCCAGAGGAGGACCCGGCGCCCTGCAATCGCGACCCGCACCCGGAGTGGCGGGCCGCGGCCCCACACGAGCTGCGCGAGCCGTCAGCCGGCGGCGGCTCCAGAGCCCTTTGCGCGGGCTAGTGAGGATTCGGGTTGTTGGGCGTCCCGTTGCCCGTGTTGGACTTCGAGTTCATCTGGTCGGTGCCGGTTCCGGCGCTGTTGCTGGTGTCGGACGTGCCGGACACGGAGCCGGAGCTGCCCGAGCCCGAGTTCATCGAGCTGTGCGTCTTGGAGTGGCGGCCGCTCTTCTTCGCCTTGCCCATGACCTCGATCTTGTCGGCGCGGTTGGAGGCCGGATCGAAGCTCGCGCGCACCTTGGTGCCCTCCTTGATGGCGGAGATGCCCGCCGCCACCGGCTGCCCACGGCGCATCACCTGCGTCTGCGAGTCCACGGTCAGGGTGACGCCGCCGGCCGACTGGTCGAGGGTGATGCTGTTCTGGTCGACCTTCTCCACCGAGCCGGTCACCGTGCGGAGGCTGGCGTTGTCGTTGGAGGCAGCCCCGGAGGTGCCCATGCTGCCGGAGGAGCCGCTGTTCGAGCCGTAGGAGCCGGAGGTCCCGGAGCTCCCCATGCTGCCGGATGAGCCGCTGTTCTGCCCGTAGGTGGAGCCCGACGAGCCGCTGCTGGGGACGTTGCCGGTGGAGCCGCTGCCCTGGCCATAGGTGGAGCCGGAGGAGCCGGTGCTGCCCTGGCCATAGGTCGAGCCGGACGAGGAGGTGTTGCCGCTCATGCTCCCGCTGGTCCCGCTCTGGCCGGAGGTGGAGGAATTGCCGGTGTCGTTGCTGCCGTAGGTGCTGGAGCCCGAGGTGTTGCCGCTCATGCTGCCGCTCGTGCCGCTCTGGCCGGCGGTGCCGCTGGTGCCGGTGTCGCTCGGGGTCGTGCCGTAGCTGCCGCTCGTACCGGCGCCCTGGTTCGACGCGGTCGAGGACGTCCCGGAGGACTGACCGCTCATCGAGCCCTGCGAGTTGGTGTCGGTGCCGGTCGCGTTCGTCGAAGCCGAGCCGTTGGAAGCGGTCGCCGTGCCGCTGGCATTCGCCTGCGTGCCCGCCGTCGAGGCGTTGCCGGAGACGGTGCCCGATTCGGGGGTGCCGGTATCGTTCGAAGCCGATCGCGTCGACTTGTTCCCGCTGCTGCAGCCGAACGCGAACGCTGCGGCGAGCGCCAATCCATATGCGAACTTCATTGAGGTGCCTCCTCGAGAGGGGTTAGCGCGGCGCTTCCACTCGGGGGCGCCGCAGTGTTGCGCCGGGAACTCCCGGCCGCCCCGGTGAAGTAGGCATGATGGAGCCGGCACGGAAGCTTCCCGACCGCACGGCGTGTCGCCAGGCGGACGTGCTAGAAGGCGTCATGCTCGCCCGCTGCCCGAGCTGCCGGAACACGTTCAGCACCGACCGTCCCGGGACGCAGGTGTGCCCGGTTTGCGGCAAGCCGCTGATCGTCCCGGAGCCCCAGGCGCCCGCCCCCCTGGCCGCTCTCGTGGACGGCGCGGCGGGAACGCCCTGGGAGAGGCGGGCGGAGCTCGGCTTCTGGAAGGGGTGGGGGCAGACCCTGCAACAGGCGCTCTTCGAACCCTCGAAGCTCTTCGCCTCCGCGCGGCTCGACCGGGGGGCTTCCCAGCTCGGCTTCGCGGTGCTCACCACCTCGGTCTTCTCCGCCATCGGCCAGGTCTTCGACCGGCTCCTGCGCGCGCGCATGCAGGGCTACTACGACCAGCTCGCCGCAAGCCTGAACCTTCCTCCGGAGATGCTCAAGGCGGTCGCGCTCGCCGACTCGCCCGGATGGTTCGCGACACTGCTGATCGCGCTGCCCCTCTTCGTGCTCTTCTTCGTCTATGCCAACGCGGCGGTGACCCACTTCTTCGCGCTGATCACGGGCCAGTCGAAGCGCGGCTTTCCCGCGACGTTCGCGGCCTGCACCTACGCATCGGCGCCGCTGGTGCTCCTCGCCGTGCCGGGCTGCGGGTCGATCGTCGCCGTCGTCTGGCTGGTGGTGCTCACCGGCGTGGGCCTGAAGCAGACGCACCACATCTCCGCGGGCGGCGCCGCGGGCGTGACGCTCGCTCCCTACCTGCTGATCTGCTGCCTCGGCGTGGTCGCGAGCATCGCCGCCGCCATGCGGATGGGCCAGATGGTGGGCACGCCGTGATCGCGCGCGAAGGCCCGCCGTCGGTGCACGCCCTGGGACTCGCCGCGGTCTCGCTTGCGCTCCTCGCCGCTGCCGCGTTCCTGCCGCTGGACGCGCCCCCGCTCTCGCTCTTTCCCTGCCCGCTGCGCACCGCCACCGGCCTGCCCTGCCTCGCCTGCGGGTGCGCCCACGCCTTTCATTATGCCGTCCGCGGCCAGGTCGGCGCGGCGCTTTCGTCCAGCCCCGCGGGCGCGCTGCTCGCGGCTGCGTGCGCGGTGCATGCGGTCTGGACCGCGCTGCGCCTGTTCGGCCTTCCCTGGGGCCCGCGCTTGGAGGTCACGCCGCGCCTGCGCTGGGCGGCCCTCGCCGCGCTCGCCGCGAACTGGGCGTTCGTCGCCCTTCGGACCGCGGCGTGAGCTGGCTCTGGGCCGTCATCGCCTACCTCTGCGGATCGATTCCCTTCGGGCTCTTCATCGCCCGCGCAGCCTCCGGCAAGGACGTGCGCAGCGTCGGGTCCGGCAACATCGGCGCCACCAACGTGGCGAGGGCAGCGGGCAAGCCGGCGGCCATCGCGACGCTGGTGCTCGACGCGCTCAAGGGCCTGGCCCCGGTGCTGCTCGCCGCGCGCGCTCCCCAGGCGCCGCCGCTGCTCGCTCCTGCCTGCGCGGTCTGCGCCGTCCTGGGCCATTGCTTTCCACCCTGGCTGGGGTTCCGCGGCGGCAAGGGCGTCGCCACCGGACTGGGCGTTTCTCTCGCGCTCGCGCCCTGGGCCGCCCTGGCCGGCGCCATCACCTGGCTCTCGTTCTTCAAGCTCTTCCGCATCTCCAGCGTCGGCTCGCTCGCGGGCATGGCCGTGGCCCTCATCGTCGCGGCGCTGACCGCCAGCCGGCCGGCCCTGCTCGGGCTCGCCGGCGTGTCGCTGCTCATCCTCGTGCGGCACCAGGCGAACATCCGCCGGCTCCTGCGCCGGCAGGAGAGCTAGCCCCACCCCGGCCGTCGCTTGTGGACCGGCTGCGGCCACCCCCACCGTCTCCCTGTGAAAGACAGGGGAGACGACCGCATGGCTACCTTCGACCGCACCTATGGGACTGCGCGCACCGACGCCGGTTCGCGCCTGCACCGCCACATGCACCTGGACTGGAGTGCCCTTTTCGGCGGAAGCCTGATCGGCTGGGGCACGATGCTGCTTCTTTCCATGGTGGCGATGATCATCGGGCTCGCCGCCATCGATCCCTTCGCGGTGCGGCCCGCCACCTCCAACGCGGGCGCCGCGATCTGGGGCGCGGCGAGCGCCATCATCGCATCCTTCGTCGGCGCGTTTGCGGTGGTGCGGCTGGCGGGCGACCGGCGCCGCGGCGAGAGCCTGATGCACGGCGCCGTCTCCTGGGGCATGTCGATGCTGCTCGCCGGGCTCATCGCCCTGTTCGCCTCGGGAGTGGCGGCGTTCTCGCGCACGCCGGCGAATAGCAACACGCTGCATCGGCCGGCCCGCGGCTCCACCGCATCGCTGGTCGAGACCACCGGGAACGGCGGCCTCGTCGCCCTGCTCGCGACGGGTGGCGCGGTGCTCGCCCTGGCGGGCTCGCTGCTCGGCGCGCTGGCCGCGGCGAGCCGCTCTTCCGGCGTGCCCTTCGCCGACGAGCTGCGGCCGCGGCGCCGGGCCATGAACGGTCACCATCGCGCCGAGATCATTCCCCACGAGTCGGACGTGCGCCGCGACGAGACCACCATCATCCCGCCGATGCACTGAAGGCGCCTCGCGGCAATGGCGTGAGCAACCGGGGAACACCCTGCGCCCTTCGGGCGGCGATGGTGTCCCCGCAAACGTGATCAGCCCATCTCCTCGTTGAAGCCCTTGGCGAACAGGTCGGCGATGGCATCGGCACAGGGCCCGGCCTGCTCGCCTTCGGTGCGGACGGTGAGGGTGGTTCCCATCGCCGCCGCCAGCATGAGCACGCCCATGATGCTCTTTCCGTTCACGCCCTGGCCGTCCTTGACCAGCGTCACGTCACAGGGAAACTTGTTGGCGGTCTGCACGATGAGCGCCGCGGGCCGCGCGTGCAGGCCCATCTTGTTGCGCACCGTGCATTCCTTTTCGATGGTCTCGTCGGGCATGCCTCGCTCACAGAGCTAGAAGAACCCGGCGCCAAGCGCAAGTCCGGTCACGAGCGCGATGTACACGGCGCGCGTCGAGCCCAGCCGGGGTAGCGCCGCCCAGGCGACGACAATCAAGCCTGCGACCAGGAGCGCATGGACCGGCCGGTCCGGCAGCCCGGCGACGAGGATGCCGCGGGCCGCCAGCGCGCCGGCCAGAGCCGCGCCGCAGGCCTTGAGCAGGGGAGTGCCGCTGGAGAGGCGCGCCCCCGCCACCGCCTCGACCACGCCCTCGGCCCTCTCGTAACCCACGGCAAAGAGCCAGATCCGCGCGGCGAGGTGGACGGCATTGTACGCGCCGAGGAACACGAGGACGGCACCCACCCCGAGCGCGGGCACGGTGGCCGCCGCGGCGAGCGCGGCCGCCGGGCGCAGCGCCAGCCAGAAGAAGCCGTCGCCCAGCGCCGCGAAAGGCGGCCCCAGCGTCGCCTTGAAGCTGGAGACCGCCTGCCCGGAGGCCTCGCCGCTCGCGACGCGCTCCTCCAGCCGCACCGCGCCGCCCAGGATCGCCGCCGCCATGTACGGATGACAGTTGAAGAATTCCAGGTGCCGCCCCACCGCGCGCGCGCGCTCTGCGGCATCCGGGTACAGCTCGGCGAGCGCCGGGGAGATGGCGTCGGCAAACCCGACGTTCTGCATGCCGCGCGGGTTCCATGCCGCCTGCAGGAAGAGCGAGCGCACGAACACGCGCACGAGCGCCACCCGTGAGACGCGGCGCGGCCGATGCTCGATCGCTGGCGGGAGGGTCACGACCACCCCCGGAGCGCCAGCGTCACCGCCAGCACCACCACCGCGCAGAGCGCCGCCAGCGCCGGCGCGCGCGGGTCGCGGATGGCGCGAACGGCGCACGCGACGGCCACCGCCCAGACCGCGTGCCACGCTCCTTCCAGCGCGGACAATCCCGCCGCGTCCAGCGTGAGCCGGAGCGCGCCGAGAACCGGCGAGGCGAGGACGCCCATGGCACAGATCCCCGCCGACGCGCCGAAGGGCAAGAGCAGCCCGCGCAGGTTGACGCGGGCAGCGTCCGGATCGCCCCGCGCGGCGCGCGCGAGCGCCTCCTCGAGGAGCTCCCCGTTGCGTTGCTCGGACGCGCGCTCGAGCTTCCTGCCGAAGAGGGCCAGGGGAAACACCAGCGCAAGCGCGAGGGCGGCGAGCGGCGCGTCGACGCCGGACTGCGCCGCGACGCCGGCGGGGACCACCAGCGCGGTGAGGCCCGCCGCGAGCAGCGACTCGTTCTCGGGCAGGCTGCCGCCCAGGTTCACTCCGCCCAGGAAGAGGAGCTCGAGCGGAACGCCGACGGCAAGTCCGCCGCGCGCGTCGCCGAGCGCCCAGCCGAGGACGGGCCCGAGCACCAGCGGCCGCGAAAGCATGAGCTGGAAGGCTCCCTTGCGCTCGATGGCGGCCAGCCCACCCACCATCGCGGCGATGGCCGCGAGGAGGAACAGGTGCGGGGCGCCGCCAGGCGGGAGCGGAAGCATTGCCCCCTGTTTACACCGCTCAGGCGGCGGCGAAGCGCGCTTTGATGTCGCCGAGCTGCAGCGGCGCCTCGGAAGGCACGGCGCGCAGCTCCACTTCGGTGCCGGCCCGGGCCAGCTGCTCCAGCTCCGAGACCTCGCGCTCGTCGAGGAAGACCGAGCCCGACACCTGCCTGCGCCCGTTGGCGAAATGGACGTTGCCGATGTTGAGCCGGGGGATGGGCACGCCGCCCTCGTGGAGCAGCACGGCGTCGCGGACGTCGCGCAGCAGCACCAGGGTGCGCGCAGCCTGCGGGCCCTTGCCGCCCGGGCGCAGCAGCTCCGCCGCCGCCTCGAGCCGCAGCACGAGAAAGCCCACCCCGGGGGGAATGGCGAGCGCCATGGCCGATCGCGCCAGCACGTTCCCGGCGGCCTCGTCGTCCGCGACCAGGATGCCCTGCGCGTCGAGCGCCGGCAGCCAGGCCTCGAGCACCTGGCCGTGTACGAGGCGGTTGTCCACGCGGACGAGCGCAATGCCCGGTGGGCTCAACCCATCCTCCGCAGCGATTGGCTGACGTGGCCGATGGCGCGCTGCCCGGCCTCCGCCAGGTCGTGCGCGATCTCGCCGATGGGCTTGCCGCTTCCGCGCAAGACCGAGAGCTTGAGCAGCATGGGAAGGTTGACGCCGGTGACCACCTCCACCTGCCCGTCGGTCAGGAAGGAGACGCAGAGGTTGGTCGGCGAGCCGCCCAGCAGATCGGTGAGGAGCAGCACTCCATCGCCGCCGTTCACGCGCTGGATCGCTTCCCTGAGATCGGAGCGGACGTTCGGCGAGGTGGCGACGATGCTCACGGCGGCGACCTGTGCGAGCGGCCCAACCACGCTCTCCGCGGTGCGGATCATCTCCTCCGCGAGCTTGCCGTGCGTGGCGACCACGACGCCGATCATTGGGCCCAATCTAACGCAGGAGCGGCCGAGGTGCAGAAGAACGGCCGCTAGCGCTTGGAAACGGTGAGCTGGACGCGGGGCGGCTCTTCGGCCGCCGCTTCCGGAGGCTGCGGGGCCTCGCGGGCGGGAGCGCTGCGGACGCCCGGCGCCGCCGTCCGGTAGATCGCCAGGGTGAGCAGGCAGAGCGGCAAATCGGTGGCAACCACCGCCACCAGCATCGGCGAGCGGCCCGCCGAGATCAGGTGGGCCGCGGCCACCGCGCTCGAGGTGAGCTTCGCCACGACCACCGGCAGGACCGCGTGCCGCCGCTCTCGCGGCCGCCCGGCGGCGACGAGGCAGGCGGTGCCCACCGCGGTCATCATCGCCACCGCGAGCGCGTTCCAGAACTGCGCCGCTGGGCCCGAGGGAGAGGCGAAGGTGCCCAGCGAGGCCAGCCGCACGGTCAACTCCGGTGCGAAGGCGAAGACCGCCGCGCCGGCGAAATAGACCACCGCGAAGAAACGGCAGAACGCGGCGAGGCGCATTTCCTGCGGAGAGAGGCTGGGCTGCGACACGGGCCGCTTCTACCACACTTACGCGGCGGGCCCGCGGTGCTGCTGCAGGATGCGGCCGAAGTCGCGCGTATGCGCGCGCGCCACCACCAGCGACAGCCGCAGGTTCTCGCCGCCGCCGTTCAATTGCACCGAGCGCTGCTCGCCCCAGGACATGCCCATGCGGCCCGAGTGGGGAAACCCGTCGTCGACGGAGAGCCGGTACCCGACGCAGAGGTTGCTGCCGTCGGCGCGCGGGTCGAGATCCAGTGACATGGCAAGCGGCTCGCTGTGAGGGCCGACGTCCTGCGAGAGATTGAGGTGGAGCGGCCGCCCTTCCTCGCCGATGAGCATCGGGTTCGCGAGAAGGTCGCCCGCGCCGTTGCGCACCTCGATGGAGTAGAGCACCGCCTGCGGCCCCGGCGCCTCCCCGCGCAGTTGCCCGAAGGTCAACTCCGCGCCGAAGAGGCCGAAGGCGAGGCCGACGAGCGCGGAGAAGATCCGCGCAATGGCGCGCTGGCGTCGATGCATCGGGCCTCCTCCCGAAAGAACATCGTACTCTTTCAGGAGGAGCGAGTCACGTCAACCGAGGCGAGCGTCCAATCCGGCACAGATCGCTTTGGCCATGGAATCTTGCACTCCGATGGCACTCGCCTCAGTAGATGTTCGTCGTTCGCTTCGTCCCGGTGTAGTCGAGCCAGACGGTCTTGAGGTGGGTGAAGAAGTTCGAGCCCTCCTCGGCCATCTCCTTCTCGCCCACGCCGGTGGCCTTGATGCCGCCGAAGGGAAGCTGGGCCTCGCCGCCCACGGTGGGCTGGTTGACGTGGACCATTCCCACCTCCGCCCGCTCGACGAAGCGCATGACGGCGAAGTAGTCGCGCGAATAGACCGACGCGGTCAGGCCGAAGGGCACGTCGTTGGCCAACCGCAGCGCCTCGTCGGGGTCGCGCGCCTGCTGGATGGCGACGACCGGCCCGAACACCTCCTCGCGCGCGAGACGGGTGCCGGGCTGCACCTGGTCGAAGACGGTGGGCGCGCAGAAGAACCCGTGCTCGTGCTCTCCGGTCCGCAGCCGCTCGCCGCCGCAGAGCAGGCGCGCCCCCTCGCTCTTCGCCGCCGCGATGGCCTCGAGGTCGGTCTTGAGCTGCCCCTGGTCGACCGCCGGCCCCATCTGCACGCCCTCGTTCATCCCGTTGCCGACGCGCAGCGAGCGGGCCCGCTCCACCACCGCCTCGGTCAACCTGGACGCGATTCCCGGCGTGACCACCACGCGCGAGGTGGCGGTGCAGCGCTGGCCGGTGCTGCCGAAGCCGCCCTGGAGGATGCCCTCCGCCGCGAGCTCGAGGTCGGCGTCGTCGAGCACCACCACCGGATTCTTGCCGCCCATCTCCAGCGTCACCTTCACGCCCCGCGCCGCCACCCGCTGGTACACGCGCAGCCCGATTTCGTTGGAGCCGGTGAAGCTCACCGCCTTGATGCGCGGATCGTCCACCACCGTGTCGCCGATGGCGCCGCCAGGCCCGGTCACCACGTTGAGGACGCCGGGCGGCAGGCCGGCCTCCTGATACGCCTCCGCGAGCAGGTGTGCGCAGATGGGCGTGAGCGAGGCTGGCTTGAGCACCACGGTGCACCCGGCGACGAGCGCGGGCGCGCTCTTCCACACCGGAATGGCGAAGGGGAAGTTCCAGGGGGTGATCAGGGCCACCGGCCCGACCGGCTGCCGCAGCGTGAAGGCGAGCGTGCTGCGCGTCTCCGACGGCACGGTCCGGCCGTGCTGGCGAAACCCCTCGCCTGCATAGAACTCCAGCAAGTTCAGTCCCTTGAGAACCTCGCCCTTGGCCTCGCCGAAGACCTTGCCCTCCTCGCGGCACAGCGCCTCGCCGAGCATGTCGAGCTTGGCCTTGAGCAGCGCATGCGCGCGGCCGATGATCCTCCCGCGCTCCGGGCCCGGCGTTGCCGCCCAACCCGGAAAGGCCCTGGCCGCGGCATCCACCGCCGACTTCGCGTCGGCTGCGCCGCTGCGGGGGAAGTGGCCGAGCACTTCGCGGGTGTCGGCCGGATTGGTGCAGGGGTCGTAGTTGCCGGTGGACGGCTCCACCCACTGCCCGCCGATGAAGTTCTTGCGCCGTTCGTCGCCGCGGGGAATGTGCATGTGGGTTCCTCTACCCCTTGGGCCGGCCTGACTCAACCGCGCCCGCAGGGCTTCCCATGCTCCGGCCTCCGGCCTCCGCCCGGCCGCCGGCAAAGCCGTCGGCCTCCTTGGCCTCCTTTCCCATGCTCCGGTTTTTTCTTCGACGCAGGCGGCGACACAGGCGAAAGTGCGCGTTGCGGACCTCGCAGGCGAATGCTAGCGTCCGCGCGCCTCTTTCCCTGACGCAAGGCATTCATGTTCAACGGTGTTTACAAGCTCTTCTCCCGCGACCTGGCCATCGATCTCGGCACCGCGAACACGCTGATCTACATCCGCGGAATGGGCATCGTGAGCAACGAGCCCTCGGTCGTCGCGGTGCAGCAGGAGGCGCGGGGCGGCAAGAAGGTGCTCGCGGTGGGCAAGGAGGCGAAGGAGATGCTCGGCCGCACGCCGGGCAACATCGTCGCCATCCGCCCGATGAAGGACGGCGTGATCGCCGACTTCGAGATCACCGCGGCGATGCTCCGCTACTTCATCCGCGCGGCGCACAACCGCAGCACGCTGGTGAAGCCGCGCATCATCATCGGCATTCCCACCGGAATCACCGAGGTGGAGCGGCGCGCGGTTCGCGAGGCGGCCGAGAGCGCCGGCGCGCGCGAGGTCTACCTGATCGAGCAGCCGATGGCCGCGGCCATCGGCGCGGGGCTGCCCATCACCGAGCCCTCGGGAAACATGATCGTCGACATCGGCGGCGGCACCTCGGACGTGGCGGTGATCTCACTCGCCGGCATCGTCTACGCGAAGAGCGTGCGCGTGGGCGGGGACAAGATGGACGAGGCGATCATCCAGCACATCAAGCGCAAGTACAACCTGCTCATCGGCGAGCGCACCGCCGAGCTGATCAAGATGGGCATCGGCAACGCCTATCCCAGCGACGAAGTCCTCACCATGGACATCAAGGGGCGCGACCTGGTGGCCGGCGTTCCCCGCACCCTGACCGTCAGCTCCGACGAGATCCGCGACGCGCTCGCGGAGCCGGTCAACGCCATCGTCGAGGCGGTGAAGGTGACGCTGGAGCGCACGCCGCCCGAGCTGGCGGGCGACATCGCCGACCGCGGCATCGTCCTCGCCGGCGGCGGGGCGCTGCTCAAGAACCTGGACGCGCTGCTG